>CAZKRE010000041.1:0-20775 GCA_964555075.1 uncultured Phycisphaeraceae bacterium | reverse complement strand
CGCGACTTGTCGCGGTCTTCAAGCACGCGACAAGTCGCGGCGCGAAACATCTACACTGGAAGGTCATCATGGAGACCATCCAGCGCGTCGTCATCCTCCCGCACGAGAAGCTCGGCACGATCCACCCCCACCTGCACGGCCACTTCGCCGAGCACCTCGGCGAACTCGTCTACAACGGCCTCTGGGTCGGCCCCGACAGCCCCATCCCCAACACCGACGGCATCCGCAACGACGTCATCGACGCCCTGCGGCCCCTGGGCATCCCCCTCCTCCGCTGGCCCGGCGGGAACTTCGCCGACACCTACCGCTGGCGCGACGGCATCGGCCCCCGCGACCGCCGGCCGTTCCGCCTCAACACCCAGTGGGGCAACGCCCCCGAACCCAACCACTTCGGCACCCACGAGTTCATCGCCTTCTGCCGCGCCCTGGGCGCCGAACCCTACTTCGCCGCCAACCTCGGCAGCGAAACGCCCGCCAACCTCCGCGACTGGGTCGAGTACTGCAACCAGGACCGCGACTCCGCCCTCGCGCAGGAGCGGGCCGCGAACGGCAGCGACGAGCCCTTCGGCGTGGCGCATTGGGGCGTGGGCAACGAGGCCTGGGGCGCCGGCGGCAACATGGGCCCGGAGCACTACGCCGCCGAGTTCTGCCGCTACCGCACCTACCTCCACGAGTACAGCCGCGTCCGGCCGTACGCCATCGCCGCCGGAGCGAACGATCGCGACTGGGACTGGACCCGCCGGTTCTTCGAGTATCTCACGAAGAATCACCACCCGAAGCTGCGGCTGATCGACGCCTACGCCGTCCACTACTACGCCTGGAACGTCCCCTTCGCCGGCCCGACCTACGGCACCGCCACCCGCTACGACCTCAAGGGCTGGGTCGCCCTGATGCTCAAGGCCCTCGCGATCGAAGGCGTCATCCGCGGCCACCGCGCGGTGATGGACGAGTTCGACCCCGAGCGGAAGGTGGCGCTGATCGTCGACGAATGGGGCGCCTGGCACGCCCCCGAGCCGGGCAAGCCGCACTGGGGGCTCTATCAGCAGAACGCGCTCCGCGATGCGCTCGTCGCCGCGATCACCCTCGACGTCTTCCACAACCACGCCGGCCTCATCCGCATGGCCTGCCTGGCGCAGCTCGTCAACGTCCTGCAATCCCTCCTGCTCGTCCAGGACGACAGGCTCGTGAAGACGCCCACCTACCACGTCTTCGACCTCTACCGCCCCCACCAGGCCGGCGAGGCGGTGCGGTTCATCTCCGCCGCGGAGGAGCTCTCCCGGGGCGATGAGGCGCCCGAGGCCCGGCAGTTCTACCCCAACCGCAGCGAACTCTCGCTCCGCGTCGTCCACGGCAGCGCGAGCCTGCGTAACGGCCGGCTCTGCGTCACCGCCGCCAACACCCACCCGACCCAGCCGATCGAGCTCGAGGTGCAACTCGCCCGCGCCACCCTGGACGAGGTGCAGGTCGTCGAACTGGCGGGCGAGACGCTCACCGCGCACAACACGTTCGACCATCCCGACGCGGTCCGCTTGCTGCCCCCGCGGACGGTCCGGGCAAAGGGCTCGGTCATCCGTGTCCCGATGCGCGCCGCCAGCGTCCTCCGGCTCCGCGGCCGGGTGAACCTCCAGTAGAAACGCGCTGCCGCCGGCGTACGATCCCGCTCACGAACACCGCGGGAGCAACTTCATGGAAACGCAGCCGGCCCGGGACATCGTCAAGGCCGCGTGGGTGCTGGGCCTCTCGATCGTCGTGGCGAGCATCATCCTCGGCGTGGGTGCCATCGTGACGGTGACGCGGTCGGCGGACCGCACCGCCGTCGCCGTCGAAGCCGCCGCCGACCGCATCACCCAGACCGTCGACCGCGCCTTCGGCGAGCCGATGCAGTTGCAGACGACCCTCGCGATGCCCCAGCCCGTCACCGTCCAGGGACCGGCCGCCGAGGGCGCCATCCCCATCAACACCGACATCTTCAGCGACCACGACGGCAAGCGGAAAGGCGACTGATCCGCCTCACCCGACGCCCCGGAACCCGACGCCCCGGAGCCGCTCGAGCACCGTCGCCCGATCCAGCCCGTCGATCGCGATCGTCTTCCGCGGCCGCGTCTCACCGCTGGCGATCCGCACCGCCTTCACGCCCACCCCCAGCACCTCCGCCAGCAGGGCGCAGACCGCTCCGTTTGCCCGGCCCCCTTCCGGCGGCGCCGCCACCTGCACCTTCAGCCGGTCCCCTAGCACCCCCGCCACCCGCGACCGCCGCGCCCCCGGCACGACCTTTACCGCAAGCGTCACGCCATCCGCACGATCACGGACCGCCTCTTCGAGTCCGCCGGGCACGTCGGGATGGGGTTCCATGCCCTCAGGTTGCGGTGGGCGTCAGAAGAACGCAACCCCGAACAGGATCCCGATGATCGCGATGATGGCCGCCAGCACGCCCAGGAGGATCGACACGATCGACAGGATCCCGCCGCTCACGCGGGGGGACGCGGCCATGACGAAGCCGATGATGCCCAGCGGGATCGAGATGATCGCCGCCAGGAGCCCCCATCCCGGGTTCGCCGTGCAGGTCAGGAGGTAGCTCCCGACGGATGCGATAATGGAAAGCGTCGCGGCGATACCGGTGCGTTGGGGCTGATCCATCGGGTCGTTCCTCGCTCGGGGTGGGGACGCCAGACGATATCCCCGCCGACGCGCGCTTTCCCGGCGTCGCGCCGCCCGGGCCTTTTGCCGCCCCTCCCGCAATCCATTACACTGCCCGGTTCGCATGACCGCTCGGTCCGCCACGGCGGATCCAGTGCCGAAGGGGCGTCCCCTCGGCCCCCGGGCGGAAGGAGTGACGCATTATGGCTTCCAGCAAGCCCGAGTTGTACGAAGGCCTCTTCCTCATGAGCCAGCAGACGGGCGGCGACCTGGCCGGCTCGATCCGCTTCGTGACCGAGATCCTCGAGCGCGCCAGCGCCGAAATCCTCACCGTTCAGAAGTGGGAAGACCGCAAGCTGGCCTACAACATCCAGGGCCAGAAGCGGGGCACGTTCCTCATCTCCCTGTTCCGCGTGAACGGGGTCCAGATCGCCAACATCGAGCGCGACTGCAACCTCTCCGACGAGGTCGCCCGCGTCCTGATCACCCGTGGCGACCACATGGGTGAGGTCGAGATCAACGAGATCCTCAAGGACGCCGAGAAGTCCCAGGCGGAGATCAAGCTCCGTGAGGCGGCCAAGGCAGAGGAAGCCGCCAAGGCCGAGGAGGCCGCGAAGGCCGCTCAGGCTCCCGCGGAGCAGGCTGCCCCGGCCGAAGAGCCGACCGAACAACAGGCGGCCGAGTCGACCGAGGACGCCCCGGCCTCGGCCTGAGCACGTCCCTCACGGGCGTGCGCCCTTTCGGCTCGCGCCGCTAAGCGGCGCGCCCCACGCGGAATCCCAACCCCATGCCGAATCTCAACCGCGTCATGCTGATGGGGAACCTCACCCGGGACCCCGAGCTGCGTTACACGCCGAACAACACCGCCGTGGCCAACATCGGCCTGGCGATCAATCGGCGGTGGCGCAACCAGCAGACGAACGAGTGGCAGGAAGAAACCACGTTCATCGATTGCGAAGCGTGGGGCCGGACCGCGGAAACGATCAGCCAGTACCTCAAGAAGGGGCGGCCGCTCTATGTCGAAGGCCGCCTCCGCCTCGACACCTGGCAGGACAAGGAGTCGGGCCAGAACCGCTCCAAGCTCAAGGTCGTCGTCGAGACCTTCCAGTTCATCGACAGCCGCCAGGGCGGCGACGGTGAGGGTGGCGGCGGCGGCGGGAACTACGGCGGCGGCGGTGGCGGCGGCGGCGGGAACTACGGCGGCGGCGGTGGCGGGAACTACGGCGGTGGCGGCGGCGGACGCGGCCAGTCCGCCGGCTTCCAACGCGGCGCCCCCTCCGGAGGACCCCGCGGCGGTGCCGGACCCGCGGGCGCCGGCCCAGCCGGGGGCGGCGGCGCCCCCTACGGCGGCGGACCCCAGCCCGGCGAGCCCATCGACGAAGACGACATCCCCTTCTAACCCCCCAACCCAGCCGCTGGTGTACGGCCCGTGTCATGTGCCACGGGCGCCGACGCCTAACTTCCTCACACCCCGAAGGACAGCACCATGAAGCTCATCGAACTCCTCCTCGTCGATAACGTCGACAACCTCGGCATCGTCGGCGACGTCGTCAAGGTCCGGCCCGGCTACGCCCGCAACTTCCTCCTGCCCCGAGGCCTCGCCACCACCCCCAACGCCGCCACCATCAAGCGCCTCGCCGAACGCCGCAAGCAGGTCGAGGCCGAGATGAAGGCCCGCCGCGAGCAGCAGGTCGCCCTCATCCAGAAGCTCGAGGAATACGAGATCACCCTCACCCGCTCCGCCAACGAGCAGGGCATCCTTTACGGCGGCGTCTCCCAGCACGACCTGGCCGAGGCCCTTCGTGGCGAGGGCTACGACGTCGAGGACCGCTTCGTCCGCCTCGGCGACCAGATCAAGCGCCTCGACAGCTACACCGTCCCGATCGTCATCGACAAGGAACTCAAGACCGAGATCAAGGTCTGGGTCGTCAGCGACAAGCCCGCCGACGAACTCGAAACCGAAGAGGGTGAGACCGAGGGCGAAGCCAGCCCCGCGGCGGCCACCGCCGAGTAAACCCCCCGCCCCATTCAGCTTCCGCAACGGCCGTCGGCTCGCCCGGCGGCCGTTGTCGTTTCCACTCCGCGCGATCCGCCCGCCATCACCACCCCACCCGCGAGCGGCTCACTCCCGCGGGGCGTCGTCCGCCTTGTGGTACAGGTCGACGTAGAACTCCAGGAGTTCCTTGCCATGCAGGCTCCGCGTCCGGGTGAAGTCGAAGCCCGCGCGGTCGAACATCGACATCGCCGCGCCCTTCTCGAAGAACGTGTCGAGCCGAACCTTCAGAAACCCGTGGTGCCGGCAGTGCTTGATCGCCGTCGCCAGCAACCGCTCCCCCAGGTCCGACGCCTGGTACGCCGGCGCGACGCGGAGGCGGCGGATCTCGGCCGTGTGCGGCTCGTCGCTCGCGACCCCGATCATCCCCCGGATCTGCCCGTCCACTTCCGCGACCCAGAAGTGGTGCCGCTCCGAGTCGAAGTAGGCCGCTTCCACGTTGTCCAGGTCCGCGCCGGTGTCGTTCGGGGCGATCTGCCCCGCCAGCAGCCCCTCGGTGTACAGCCGGTCGATCGCCTGCTGGTCCCGCCGCTCGTACGGCCGGATCAGCAGCCCCTCCACCACCTCGGGTTGATCGACCTCTGACATGTTCCCACAACCGTCCCTGCGCCACGGGCTCCGAGCCGGCGCGACCCGATTCTAACCCGGTTCGCGAAGCGGATAAAACGCCACCTCGTCCGCCGCGGTATCGATCACCGCAACGCTGTACACCCGGGCGCGGAACAGCGCCCCGGGATTGACGATCCGCGTGACGCCCGACCGCTGGTCCGCCGCCCGATGCGTGTGACCGTGGCAGAGGTAGCGGACGCCCTCCGCCAGTGCCGCCGCCATCCGGTGCTCCTCGTGGCCGTGCAGGAACACCAGGTCTCCCCCCTCCAGTTCGAGCCGCCCCGCGGGATGGTCGACGGACACACCCAGCGAACCCGCGTAGCGGCCGAGACCGTCGGCGTCCCAGTCGGTGTTCCCGAAAACCACGTGCGCGGGGACGCGGCCCCCCGTCTCGGGGAACTCCGCGACCAGGGCGTCGATCACCTCGACCGTGCCCACATCGCCCAGGTGCAGCAGGACCTCGGCCCCCTGCCCCAGGAGAAGGTCGACGCCCCGGCGGGTTGTCGCGGCGCGGCCGTGCGAATCCGACAACAGACCGATCTTCAAGCCGCCTCTCCCATCACGTCCCCGCGGGGGAGTGTACCGGCCCGACCGGACGCCGGCCGCTATCCTTTGCGTTTCCTTCCCGCCCCCGCTGAGTTGTCATGGCAGACGTGCTCGCCCAGATTGTGGCCGACAAGCGCCTGGAAGTCGCCGACCGCCGAACCCGCGAACCCATCGAGGAACTGGCTCGCAAGGCCCGCGACCGTGACCGGCCCCGCGACTTCTTCGCCGCCGTCACCCGACCCGTCGGCGAACTCCGCGTCATCGCCGAGGTCAAGAAAGCCAGCCCCTCGGCCGGCCTCATCCGCCCCGACTTCGACCCCGTCACCCTCGCCCGCGCCTACGAGTCCGCCGGCGCCGCCGCCATCAGTTGCCTCACCGACGAGAAATACTTCCACGGCCGCCTCGGGTACCTGAGCCTCATCAAGGACGCCGTCCGCCTCCCCGTCCTCCGCAAGGACTTCATGATCGACCCGTGGCAGGTCTGGGAGGCCCGGGCTTACGGCGCGGACGCGATCCTGCTCATCGCCGAGTGCCTCGAGATCGACCCGCTGGTCGACATGCTCGCGCTGGCGACCGAGTTGGAAATGACGACCCTCGTCGAGGTGCACGACGCCGAAAACCTCCTCAAGGTCCGGCCGCACCTGAACCTCGTCCCCAGCGGCCGGACGCTCCTGGGCATCAACAACCGCAACCTCAAGTCGATGACCACGGACCTGTCCCACACGATCCGCCTCCTCGATCGGGTGGATCACCCCGAGGTGCTCGTGAGCGAATCGGGCATCCGCACCCACGCCGACGTCGAGCGGCTCCGCGCCGCGGGCGTCCATCGCATCCTTGTCGGCGAGCACCTGATGCGCCAGCCCGACGTCGCCGAAGCGCTGCGGAACCTGATCCACGGCCCCGCCGCCTAGCGCTCAAACGGCCCACGGCGGCGACGGCAGAGCGTCACCGGCTACCGCACGTTCACGTGCAGCCGCGCGTAAAGCTTGCGGAACCGCGACGGGCTCAGCCCCTCGTATCGCGTGAACAGCCGCCGCAGGTAGGCCGGGTCGCGGAAGCCGCACCGGGCGGCGATCTGCTTCATCGGCAGCGTCGTCTCCCGGAGCAGGCCGCGCACCTCGCGCAGCCGCCGACGGTGGATCTGCTCGGTGATGGTGTGGCCGCGGACCCGGCGGAACGCGCGGTTGAGGTAGTCCGGGTTGACCGCCAACGCCGCCGCGACGTCCGCCGCCCCCAGCGGCTCGTGGAGGTGGGACGCGATGTAGGCCTCGGCCCGTGCCGCGAGCACGTTCGACGCCGCCGACACCGGCCGCGGCGGCGCGGCCCCGACCTCGTCCAGCATCAGCGCCACCAGCGACGCCGCCGAAAGCGGCGTCAGCCGGTCGCTCTCCTGATCGTCGAGGAACCGGTGGAACAGTTCCGCCAGCCGGTCCGGCCGGGGCGGGCTCGCGTGCCTGGGCAGGGTCAGGCCCGGCGTCGACGCCGACCCCGCCGCGCGGCCTCGCCTGAGTCGGAAATGCACCCAGTAGAACGACAGCCCGGGTTCGTACGGCTTCGTGCCCCGGTGCCGACGATGGGGCTCCAGCAGCAGGCTCTCGCCCCGCCCCACCTCGTGCTCCGCTCCCGCCTCCTCCAGCCACAGCGTCCCGGAACGCACGAATAGCAGCTCAAAGGAGCCGATCACGCGATCCGGGTGCGTGCCCGTCCCGTCGGAAACAAACAGCCCGCCGTTCTCGGCGTGCAGCGGCGCACGGACCCGCAGGGGTATCCCGCTCAACGTAGGCTCCCGGCGTGAAGGTCGGAATCGTACCTGTTTTG
Source organism: uncultured Phycisphaeraceae bacterium (assembly GCA_964555075.1). Taxonomy (GTDB): domain Bacteria; phylum Planctomycetota; class Phycisphaerae; order Phycisphaerales; family Phycisphaeraceae; genus CAZKRE01. The sequence continues at coordinate 13,112 of CAZKRE010000041.1, read as the reverse complement.
ACGGCGGGTGTGATCTTGGACGCTCGCCGTCCACCGCCTATGGTGGGAGCATGACCACCACCCCGTCCGTCGCGCCCGTCGTCGTCGACACCGCCGCCAGCCCGAACGCCCGCCTCCGCGGCGTCGGCGTCGGCGACGTCCGCCTCCACGACGCCTTCTGGCAGCCCCGCCGGGAGATCAACCGCCGCGTCACGCTCCCCTCGCAGCACGCCCACCTCGAATCCACCCATCGCCTCGCGAACTTCCGCCGTGCCGCGGGCCGCATCGGCGGCGACTTCGTCGGCATCTACTACAACGACTCCGACGTCTACAAGTGGCTCGAGGCCGCCGCCTGGGAACTCGCCGCCGACGACGACCCCGAACTCCGCCAGTTGATCGACCCGGTCGTCGACGACATCGCCGCCGCCCAACAGCCCGACGGCTACCTCAACAGCTACTTCATGTTCGACAAGGCGGCCGAGCGGTTCACCAACCTCCGGGACAAGCACGAACTCTACTGCGGCGGGCACATGATCCAGGCGGCGGTCGCTCACGCCCGCGCCACCGGCAGCGACGCCCTGCTCACCGTCGCCACCCGCTTCGCCGATCATGTCGACGCCACCTTCGGCGACGCGCCGGGCAAGCGGCCCGGCGCCTGCGGCCACCCCGAGGCCGAGATGGCGCTCGTCGAACTCGCCCGACTCACCGGCGAACCCCGCTACCTCGCACTCGCCCGGCACATGATCGACGCCCGCGGCCACAACCACCTCGGCGGCCGCGACTACCACCAGGACCACGCGCCGTTCCGCGACGTCCGCCACGTCGTGGGCCACGCCGTCCGCGCCCTCTATCTCGCCGCCGGCGCGACCGACGTCGTCCTCGATTCCACCGATGCCCCGCTGCTCGAGGCCCTCCAGGCCCAGTGGCAGAACATGACCCGCAGACGCCTTTACGTCACCGGCGGGGTCGGTGCGCGGTACGAAGGCGAGGCCTTCGGCAAGGACTTCGAACTGCCCAACGAACGCGCTTACGCCGAGACCTGCGCCGCCATCGCCAGCGTCATGTGGAACTGGCGGATGCTCCTGCTCACCGGCCAGCCCGCCTTCGCCGACCTGATCGAGTGGACGCTCTACAACGGCGTCCTGCCCGGCCTGTCGCTCGACGGGCAGTCCTACTTCTATCAGAACCCCCTCGCCGACGACGGCACCCACCGGCGACAGCCGTGGTTCGGCTGCGCGTGCTGCCCGCCCAACGTCGCCCGCATGCTCTCGTCGCTCCCGGGCTACTTCTACGCCGTGGACGATGACGCGGCCTGGATCCACCTCTACGCCCAGAGCGACGCCACGCTCACCCTCGGCAACGGCCTGCCCCTCCGCATCCGTCAGCGGACCGACTACCCGTGGGACGGCCGGGTCCGCATCGAGATCGACGCCGATGGCGACGCGGCGCTGATGCTGCGGATCCCCGCCTGGGCCGAGGGCGCAACCGTCCGCGAGCCCGGCGGCGGAGCGACCCCCGCCACCGCCGGCACGTACCACCGCGTCGCGCGGCGCTGGCAGGCTGGCGACGTGGTCGAACTGCACCTGCCGATGCCGCCCCGCCGCGTCGAGGCCCACCCACACGTCTCGGAGGATCACGGCCGGATCGCGCTCGCCCGCGGGCCGATCCTCTACTGCGTCGAAGGCGTCGATCACCCGGGCCTCGACGTGCGGGACCTCGTCCTGCCCGATGACGCCGAACTCCGCGACGCGGTGCGGGAAGACCTGCTCGGCGGCGTCGTCACCCTGACCGCTGACGCCGCCGTCGCCCCGCCGGATGCCGCGTGGGCGGATCATGAGTCGCTCTACCGGCCCCTGCGGCGGACGCGGGAACAGACGCGAGAACAGCAGCGCGATACCCGATTCACCGCCGTGCCCTACTACGCCTGGGCCAACCGGGCACCGGGCGGGATGGCGGTGTGGCTGCGTCGTGACGCCTGACCTACGACGCGCCCCGGTTCCCGAAGAGCAGGCCCACGGCCACCGCGACCACCGCGAGGGCAAGTGCAGCGGCCGCCGACCGCGCCCCCACCCGCCGCGGCGCCGACCCAAAGCCGAACCAGCCACTCTCCCGGCGCCAGACCGCAAAGCCCGCCGCCGTCGTCACCACGCCGAACACCACCAGTGTCCACCGCGGCGCACCGAGCACCAGCATCACCCCCGCGTCGGCGACACCTTCGAACGCGCCGATCCCGATGTAGGCTCCGTTCGCAATCAGGCAGAACCCCGCGAAGAACCCCAGCAGCGGCGCCGCACCCCACCGCAACCCGGCCGCCACCCCGTACACCACCGCCGGCAGCACCGCACCCACGATCGGCCCGGCCCACACCGTCACCCCGGGCGACCGGTCCGCCGCCACGTCCGTCCGCGACAGCACCAGCGGGTGCCACACCACCTGCTGCACCCGCCCGCCCGTCGCCCACGCGCCCAGCACGTGCCCCAGCTCGTGCACCCCCATCATCCCCAGCCACGACACCACGCCGAGGGAGAGCAGCAGCACGGCCTGAGGCCCGCGATCCGCGAAGGTCGTCGCCGTCGTCAATCTCCCCCGGCTCCGCCCGCGCCGATCTTGAACGCCGTCCCCACCGCGAGGAACCCCCAGAGCAGGTCAAACGGCGAGAGCTGCATCTGGACCCGCTCCCCCATCGGGATCGCGTCGAGCACCGCCGCCGCCAGATGCTCCGCCGCACGGTGCCGCTCGTCCCCGGACATGGCGGCGAGTTTCGCATCCACCGGCGCGAACGCCCCGTCGTCCACCTCCCCGCCGAAGCTCATCCCCCCGACCGCGGCAATCAGTTCCTCCGTCGCCTCGCCCGCCTCCACCATCTGAACCGCGACCGCCTGCCGCATCATCGCCGCGCTCGCTTCGATCTCCTGCGTCGCGATCGCCGGTGCGCCCCACTGGAAGATCAGCAGCTTGCCCAGCAGGAGACCCGCCAGCGCCAGACCCGCCGCGGCGAGCCCCACGCCGGGGCTGGTGCTGCGAGCCACCCCCGCGACGACGAGCCCCACGAGCAGCCCCACACCCCACGCCACCCACCCGATCTCGTACCCCGTGCCGATCACCACGCCCGCCCACAGCGCCGCGCCCAGGCCCGCCGCGATCGCCCCGCCCACGATCGCGAAGGTCGTCCGCCCGGTGAACGACGCCGCGGTCCGCGCTCGGGCGACCGTCTGCACGTTCACCCCGAACTTGAAGCTGTGGCCGCACCGCGTGCACAGCGCCGCCGACGCCCCGCACGCGGCGCCGCACTTCGGACACACGCGCTCCGACCCGCCCGGCTGCGCCGCCGCCCTCGCCACCAGGGCCGGTGCCCCTGCCGGCTCAAGCGCCGCGACCTCGTCGCCCGGCCCAAGCGCCTCGCCCGATGCGGCCACCGCCGCCGGCACCGCCACCGGCTCGCCACAGCCGCTGCACTTGACCCGCTTGCCCCCGTACGCGTCGGGCACGCCGAGCTTCTGACCACACCCCGCACACCGGAACTTGATCATGTCGATCCCCCAAGGCCAGATGAGAAACGTGGCCATCATCATCCGGCGGCGGTCATCCACGGTCAAGAGGCAGCATCGAAGAACGAGCCCCGCCAGCGGACCGCGAAGCTCGCACAAGTTGCATCGACATCGCACCGGACCGCCCGCCGGCTACCAGTCGCTGCCCCGGTCGCCACCGCCGCGGCGGTTGCCGTACCCGCCCCCGCCACCGCCGCCACCGCCACCACCGCCACCACCGTAGCCGCCGCCGCCACCCCCATAGCCACCCCGACCGCCCCCGCCGCCCGCGGGCTTCGGCCGGGCCTCGTTCACCGTCAGCGTCCGCCCCTCGAACTCCTGGCCGTTCAGCGCCTCGATCGCCGCCTGCGCTTCCCCGTCGTTCTGCATCGTGACGAACCCGAACCCGCGCGAACGGTCGGTCTCCCGATCCATCACGATCGCCGCCTCGTCCACCCCGCCGTACTGCTCGAACAGCAGGCGGAGGTCCTCTTCGGTGGTCCGGAAGCTGAGGTTACCCACGTAGATCTTCATCGAGCCATCTCTCCAGGCGTCCGGTGACGGGCGCCGGCCCGGGCTCCTGCCGCGCCGGCCCCATCACGTGTCACGCCGCCCCACGCCGGGGCGGTTCTGTCTCGTCTCGCCGGCGGGCGCAAGGCATCGCCCGGCACGGGGTCGCCGAGGTGGGGCCTTGGGTACCGGGATCCGGTCGATCGCTCAGACGGGACGCATAGATCGAACCGTGGCCGGCGCCCGGCGCTCCAGTCGATGACCGCCCGATTATACCCCCGCCCCTCCTGAATCAAGACGCAATCGGGCACAACGCTCAGCCCCCTTTCGCCCCCCTCGCCCCTCGCCTCGCCTCCCCCCCTCGCTCCCCGCTACATCCCGCTCAACAGCTTCACCAGCGGCCGCGTCCCCGCCAGGACCTTCCGCCCCGCGGGCGTGATCGACCACCGCAGCACCGTCTGCTTCTTCCCCCCCACCGACTTGATCAGCCCCCGGTCCGCCATCCGCCGCGTGATGATGTACTGGTAGTTGTACGCCACCTCGATCCCCGTCAGCTCCTCGTAACGCGCCGCGATCTCGCCGCTCGTGATCGGCGCCTCCCGGGCGATGATCGACAACACGATCGTCTGGTGAAACGTCGTCCCGTGCGGATGCTTATAAGTGGCCATGGCGCTCTTCCGAATACGTGATCCTAACCGACTGTAGGCGCCTGAACCGCCTGCCGTCGCCCTCCCCGCCCCCGCGCTGCCCCCGGCCCGCCCCGGCCCCCGGCCCCCTCACCCTCGGCTAGTTGTGGCTCGGGTCGCTCGGCACGATCCGCGGGTTCAGCGCCAGCGCCGCCTGCGCCGGGTCCACCCGCCTCAGCAGCGCCGCCCACTGACCCTCCGCCGCCCGGTCGAACACCTCCGTCTCGTCCGCCCGCACCAGCAGCCAGCTCGACGTCTCCACCTCCACCTCCAGTTGCCCCGCGCCCCACCCCGCGTACCCCACGAAGCACCGCATCGGCCCCGCGTCCGCCGCCATCAGCCACTCCAGGTCCTCCCGGTCCGCCGTCACGTGCACCCCCGGCAGCGGCTCGAACTGCGACCGCTCCGAATGCGTGTGCACCGCCATCAGCGGCCCCTCGCAAGGCCCGCCCCGGTACACCCACCCCCGGTGCTCGCAAGGCGCATCCGACACCTGCTCCCACGCCTCGTTCATCCGCGTCTCCGTCCGCCGATTCAGCACCAGCCCCAGCGCCCCCGACTCCCCGTGCTCCACGATCAGCGTCACCGTCCGCGCAAAGTTCGGGTCCAGCAGCTTCGGCGACGCAATCAGCAGTTGACCCGCTCTCGATTCCATGCTCCCCATCCTATCCCACCCAATCCCCGGCAACACCCCGCCCCCCACACCCGCCCTCCCCCACTCCTCAACCGCCCAACCCGGCCGCTCCCGCCTGGCGTCTCCGACACGACCCCCTCCCCCCCTGACGAGCCGATTCAGCCTATCCGCCGGTGCAGCCGACACTTACGACCTGGCGTAGGCGTGTCCTGAAAGCCAGCCGCGATCACGCCCCATCCCCCTCGTAAACCCCTCTACATTCAGAAGTTGCCGCGTTCCCGGCCGTCCACCCCCCCGTGTCCTTCAGGACAGTTCACGCCACATCACGCCAGGCGTAGGCCACGCCGACCCGCGGAACCGCCGGGGCCGGGCGGGAACCGCTTCCTACTTACCCGCCAACCTTCGATCATTTATTATTGTACCGCCGGGCGACCCACGGTCAACGCAGAGTCGGCGCCCGAACGCCCCGCCAACCCGACAGGATCAGATGAAGATTCATCCGGCTCATCGCACTCGGCGAAGGGCTCGCCCGCGAGGAACCGGCCGCGGATCTCGACGAAGACCGCACGCACGCCCCGCAACCCCGCCTTGCGGAAGCGTGTCAGCCGCCCGGCCGCGCGGTGGAGCATGTTATCGACGTAGCCGCCGGGGCAGGCACGGGGTCACGGGGCACCGCAGCACTCGACCCGCGCCACCGCTCCCGCCCTGCTCCCCCGTTTCCCTCGCCCCGTCCATCGACTGCATCCCCGGTCGCCCATCAAGGCTCATGAAGGCCGGGGATGTTGCCCTTGACCTGCGGATCCTCACCGCTGCGCATCACATGGCCGTCACCATGGAGGTAGTTGGCCGTTCCCCTGTGGCGCGGGTCGACATGGCGTGCAAACCCTACGCCACTTTCCGACGCTTGTGGGTTGCCATATTCGATGACGACGACCCGCCGCTCCACGTCGCTCAGACGCAAGAACTTTTGCCCAGCGGAGAAACCCCTGATTTCACGGTTGTACGCGTAGCTTCGAGAGAGAAACTGCGGAGCCCAACTCAGCGGCTCGACCTTATCCGGACAATGCCAGACACCCTCTGGCGCACTGACATACTTGAACTCACCCACATAGGGACCCAGCAGGTGGTACCAGTATCTGCTCGGAGCCGGAGTCACCGCTGGGATATGGCCCGATGAATCAACCGAGTACATATGCAGGCCCAGGCCGATCTGCCGCATGCCGGACATGCACGAAACGGCGCGCCCTTCGGCGCGCGCCCCTTGAAGGGCCGGGAGCAGGATGCTGACCAGCAGGGCGATGATCGAAATCACCACGAGAAGCTCGATCAGTGTGAATGCGTCGCGATGAATCCGACGGGTCTTCATGGGGCTACTCCTGCAGGGTTCGTGCGTGGGGATCCGCGTTTGCGATCAGATCAGATCAGGCGATCCTCTCGCCCGGTCCAACAACCCGGCCAGCGATCTCAAGCATTCTCATCCGCTACGGCGCCGGGTCGATCCGCCAGACGACCGTGTCCGCTTCGTTCATGACGATCCTGATCCGGTCGCGTTGCTCGATGTCCCGGACGACCACGGGGATCCGGTCGTAATCAATCGTCGTCCCCTCAGAGGTGTGCTCGATGACCGGGATGGCGTCCGGATACTGAACGACCCGTTCGAACTCGAACGGCAGCTCGATGGTGACGTTGACCTGCGTTTGATAGCCGGCGTTCACGAGCCCGACATAGAGGCTGCCTTCGTGCATCCGCTTCCAGGCAACGATTTCGTTCGGCTCGTCATACGAATCTTTCGTCTTGCCCGAAAGCCACGAGCGGTCCATCCGACGCTGTCGCGATTCGTACTCCACCTCGATCTTGACAGCCGGCACCGGCTCGTTGGACTCGAGGACGGGCAGGAGCGTCCGAATCTCCGTGCCCATATCGACCAGCGAACGCCAGACCTGCGGTGTCCGCGTCCGAACATCCTGCCAGCGATTTGGGGCGAGCCAGTAGATGACCGCCTGTGATCCGCCGGCGATGATGCCGTGCCCCAGCGCACGGATCTCCTTCGGGTTCGGCCTGTGGGCCGCGTCGGGAACGGGCTGCCTGCCCTGCGCCTCGCTGCGTGCCCATGCCAGTTCCGCGCTCGCGCTGGCCACCAGCCAGACGGTCTTGTCCGGGTGTGTCTTCTGCACCCGCGCGACGCTGTCGACCAGTGGCATGATGCCCCAGGGGACCGAGTAGACGTCGACCCAGAGCAGGTCGGCCGCTTCGGCGTGTACGCGGAGCCAGCGCACGTTGTCGACGAGGACGACGGGATGGTTCGGATCAACCTTCTTGATCAGCGCATAGCATTGCTTCAACGCCTCGGGCTCGCCCTTGTCGCGCGGCTCGTCGAACAGGTACCAGAACCAGAGAGCCGGCTTGTCCCGGACGGCGGTGATGATCCGCTCGAGCGTGTCCAACTCGGCCCCCCACACCAGGTGCCGCGGCAAGCCCAGTGCAACACCCACCCCATGCTGATGCGCCCGGTCGAGATACTCCCTGGCGTCGGCGATGTATGCCTCGAGGTCGCTATCCGAGCGGATGCGCGCCTCTTCGAAATAGTAGCTGTGGGTCAGGTTGGCGTCGGCCTGCCTGATCCCGTCGAACCGCCGCCAGTCGTCGGAGGGATCACGATACAGGCCGTAGACGAACGTCCGCTCGCCGTTGAGCAGCATGGTGCCGTCCCGGTCGAGCTGGACGACGGAACCGACCGCCTCCCCGCTCGCCTGCGCGAGCGCGGGGAGGGGGCATGCGGCGGCGCCAAGAGCCACCCAACCAACGGCCGCACAGATCCAGTTCTTCATCACAATCATGGGGTCGTCTTTTTCTTGTATGGCAATCAGGCGAAGGTTTTGCTTGTCTTTCAGCGAACCGGATCTCACGCCGCTGCACGTCGCCGCATCAGCACGCAGAGCGCCCCAAGCCCGGCAAGGGCGATCGACCCCGGCTCGGGGACGACCGTGCCGTGGAGCACGACGTCGGGCATAATGCGGACATATTGGGCGCCGTTCTTGTCTGTGACGTCCGTCACCATGTACATCCGGAACGTCGTGGCGCCGGTTAGGTTCTGGACGCCGCTCAGGTCGAATGAGCCGGAACCATCGACAATAGCGGTGGCGCCGCCGCCCACCATGGAGGCGGTGTCGATGTCATTCGTGTAGCCGTCAAGGCTGCTGCGGAGGTGGACGATGAAGGTTTCTTCAGAGGTGCCGCGCGCAATCTGCATGCCGATGTCGAGGGATGTCAGATCCAGCTGCATCCCGTCGTCCGGGGTGACCGTGAACTCGCCATAGAGGTTCGCGGTGCGGGATGCCGTGATCGTCGCAAGATCGGCGGCATTGGTGCCATCGTCCACTCGGACCCAGTGGTTATTGCTTGCACTGATCCGGGTAGCGCCACCAGCGGTGTACGCCGAGACCGTGACGTTGTCATCGACGGCCGTCATCTGCGCTTCCGAGTCATTGATGCGGGTCAGGCCAGAGCTGACAATCACGGCCGCATGGGCCGAGGTGCCGAGGGCCAACACGGCCGGGCCAAGGCAGAGTCCTGCAAAGGTGATTGTGCGGGCAATCAAACGTTGTGGGCGTGGAAGCTTCATCTCATTTCTCCCTAGAGGTAAAAGGATCGGACGGTACATGATGCAGAAGCGGGTCGTATTAACGGGTCGTATTCGTGCTATGTCTCCTCGTGGATGACGAGTGCCGCATCACCTCTTGATCTGTTGCGCCGCAGGACTCAGCGATGACCAAGCGAGGCTGAACCACGATGCCCTCGCAGGCCTGCCGACTGGCTCGCGCGTCACCCTCGGCCATCCGGCAGACGAGCCGCGCAGCTTGTTTCGCAACCGAGCGCCCGCGCTGGTCGATGGCGGTGATGGCGGGGACCGCGGCGTGTCCGAAGGTCTGCCGACAGCCGCTGAGCACGGCGATATCCTGAGGCACACGGATACCTCGGTCGCGCAGGCCACGGATCACCCACAGCGCCGATTCGTCGTTGCTTGCGAAGATCGCATCTGGCTTGAGGGGCAGCACCTCATCAAGGCAGCGATTCACCAGCCGTGCCCGATTGATCCGCAGCGTCGGACCGTGCCAGACCAGTTCCGGCTGATAGGCATGCCCGCTTTCCTCCATGGCCCGCCGATAGCCGGCTTTCCAGTCCAGCATCCCCCCGTACCGGCTCTGCGAGCGTAACAGGACGATCCGCCGGCACCCCTGTTTGAGCAGGTGCCACGTGCCCAGGTACCCGACCTTTTCGTAATCGGGGGTCACATAAGGCGCGCTTTCGACGCCCAGTGGTTTGTGAATGAAGAGGGTGTTCGGGACGTCGTTGAAGAGCGGCGGGATGCGGTGGCCGTAATCAGGATAGTTGTGGGCCAGGCAGATGACCCCCTCGACCCCGCGGCCCCGAAACTCCCTGGCGTACTCCGCGATCTGTTCGAAACTCTCGTTGACGTACCCGACCAGGAGGCGGAAGTTCCGCTCGGCCGCCACGCCCTCAATGGTTTCGAGCATGCGGGCGAACTGGGGGGGAGCTTTCGCGTCGAGGATGACCCCGATCAGCCGCGCCGGCTTACCCGCAAGCTGCTGGGCGACGAGGTGCGGCTGGTACCGCATGTCGTGGGCGATCTGACGAATCCGCTCGGCGGTCTTCTTGCCCACGCGCGTGTTGCTGCCGCCGGTATCGAACAGCACCTTGGCTGCCGTGGTCCGCGACACGCGAGCTTGCTTCGCGACGTCCGCCATCCGAACTCGCTGGAATGTCGATTCAACAGGATCCGACATCATCGCAGCCTTCACAACGCGGGCCCCCACGACAGATCAAGCCACGAGCCCTGCCGGTGACTTCCCGCGCAATCAAACTATCACGACTCGGCGTGACGGTCAAGAAAATTCGGTGCGGCAAGGATAGGACACACGGAATCAGCGTCGTCGCGCTGGCGGTCACACGACGTGGCAGGTCTGAACCGTACCTGCCCCCCCGGGGGCAGGGAAGGGACGAACGATCGCGGGAGCCTGTCGGGGAGCGGCGGCGGCGTCGATACCTTTATCGGCTTGGAACACGGGCCGGGGCTGGGTGGGCAGGCGAACCCGCGGCGCCGCCGGTCTCGGTGGCCGGCGCCGGCTGGGCCCACCGTTCGTCGTACGCGCGGATGTAGCCGTCTTCCCAGTCGATGTTGAAGTGGTACCAGGGCTGGCCGCGGTCGATGGCGGTCCTCCAGGCCTTCAGCAGCGCCGCCAGGCTCCGGGCGACGTAGACGCGCTGCCCGCGCAGGCCCTCGGCCCACGCCTGGAACGCGTCGAGCTCCGGCCGAACGTCCTCCCCTGCCCGGTAGCGGTTGAAGACCTGCTTGAACCGCAGCAGGTACCGCATCCAGGAGACGAGCGCCTGGCGGTAGGCGTCGTCCGGCTTCCGGGACGCCAGGCGTTCCGCCTGGTCGACCAGCCGCTCGTACTGGTCGACGTCGGTCCGGTTGAAGAGGAAGCGCGGGATCGGGATGTGGCACGGGCCGGCGCTGTCCTGCAGCTCGCGCAGCGCGGCCCAGAACTGCTCCGCCTCCGCCCGGTCGTCGCCGAAGAGGCGCCCGAGGGCGGTCGCGACGGCGGCCGGGCCTTCGCCGTAGGCCGCCTTCGCCATGAGGTAGTAGTTCATCCCGTAGGCGGTCCAGTGGTCGAGGTCGAACTGCGTGAGGACGCCGTCCACGCCGTGGCGGGCGAGCGAGGGCAGCTCGTCGAAGATCCGGACGTGGTGGACCATCGGGAGCGAGACGTACATGCGGACGCCCATGTAGTACTCGTAGAGGTTGATCGTGCCGCCGCGGCGGGCGGCGTCCCAGCGGTCGATCGACTCCATGTAGCGGCGGTTGATCGGGCAGGCCGGATCGTCGAGCCGGTGGTTGATGCAGCGCCAGTACGGCGCGAGGTGGACGGTCTGGTTCGAGTTCAGCACGAATCCATCGGCCGGGTCCACGTAGTTGACGTACGCGACGAGCGACAGCCGCACCTGCGGGAGTTCCCGGCTCAGCCGGCCCGCGATGTCGCGGATCAGGTCGTGATACAGGTCCTGCGCGGGGTAGACGTGAGACGCGATGGTGTGGAAGTCGCCCCGCGCGTCGGGGCGGTAGAACCGCTGGCAGCTTTCGCACTCGCACCACCCGAACCCGTCGTTGGGCACCAGCGAGAGGATCTCCACCTCGGGGTTCTGCTCGACGTACCTGGCCATGCTCTTCACCAGCTCGTCCCGGAGCCCGGGGTTGGTGACGCACAACTGCTTGGAGTGCAGGAACGCGGTGTCCGAGGCGTCGTACGCGACGCGGCGGCCGTCGCGGAACGCGAAGTACTCCGGGTGGGACTCGCGGTAGCGGGCCATCGGGATGTAGTAGTCGAAGTTGTGGTGCCCCGGCTCGACGCGGATGCCCCGGTCGCGGAAATGGGCCTTGAGGTCGTCCGTGAACTGGTCGTAGAACTTCATCCAGATCAGGAGATAGTTGAGCCGGTTGCGGGCCATCCAGTCCGCGAGGGCGTACGACTCCGGCGAAGGGGGGAACTCCTGGATCAGGCCCCGGTTTCGAAGCAGCGGCGGGCCCTGCTCGAGCACCGTGCCCAGGGGCAATGCCGCCGCCCCCCGCTTCTCAACCCGCTCGACGCCCGGCTCGAAGAAGCAGAACCCCAGCTCCTGCTCCGCGAAGTGGTAGACGCTGTAAAGAACCTCGACCGGCCCCTGCCCGGTGAAGGTCAGTCCCTCCGGACCCGCCTGGACACGATAACCCTCGAGGCTCGGATCGACGACGAGCTGAAGGGGACAACCGCCCTCGTTCGTGACAGCCGACCCCGCACTCTGGGCGAGGAACCGCGTGAGTTCCTCGGCCGCGAGGTTGAGGGTGGGATGGTCATCGTGCGGCATCAGCCGGACGTGGGACAGGTCGTTCGACATACTCATAGCCGTCACCTCGCGAAGCGACGCCCGGAGCGACGCCGTCGGATGACGGCCGCCGGGCGGGGCGCCTGAGAATGTACAACACAACGGCCATCGGAACAGGCCGGTCGGCCGCCGTCGTGGTGGATCGCGGGCGCATGGGCGGGGGTGCGCATAAAAAAAGCCTTGCAGGCGGGGACCTGCAAGGCTTAAAAGAAGCGACCCTCGTGCCTTTAGGGCCCGAGGGTCGTTGAAGCTGGCGATGACCTACTTTCCCGCAGAGGCAGTATCATCGGCGCGACAGGCTTAACGGCCGTGTTCGGGATGGGAACGGGTGTGACCCTGTCGCTATGGTCACCAGCAAAGGGGGTGGTCGGCTTTCGCCGATCACCGCCGTCACGTTGACAGCGGAATAGTTAGGTGTGCCCGGGTGTGAGACCGGACCTTGTGTTGTGCTCTTGTCTTGATGAGACTGAGGAGCTTGTCATCGAACCAGGGCCCACCCGGACGGGTGGGTCGTGGGTCGGCGTGACTAAGCGATCGACCGTTAGTACCGCTTGGCTGAGGGCATTTCGGCCTTTACACCTGCGGCCTATCAACCGGGTGGTCTACCCGGGGTCTCATCCATGCCTTATCTCGAGGGAGGCTTCCCGCTTAGATGCTTTCAGCGGTTATCCCTGCCGGACTTAGCTACCCAGCTGTGGATCTAGCGATCCAACTGGCACACCAGGGGTCCGTCCTTCCTAATCCTCTCGTACTAGGGAAGAATTCTTTCAAGGTTGCTCCGCCCACAGCAGATAGGGACCGACCTGGCTCACGCCGGTCTGAACCCAGCTCGCG
>CAZKRE010000040.1:0-20786 GCA_964555075.1 uncultured Phycisphaeraceae bacterium | reverse complement strand
GAACCTGCTTTTGTTTTACCTATCAGCCGCCGAGGGCCTGGCAACCTTCAGAGGTACCTATTGGCTTCAGTTGAAGCTGTTATGCAAACCGATCGTGCGCTTCGCAGCTCAGGCGGTGGCGTTCCAATGCGAGACACCGTGCTGCGCTTCGGGCACGTCGCTTTTCTACCCGCGAGGGGAATGCCCCCGGCTTCTTCCCACGGTGAGGTCACAGGTTTGAGCGCTGTATCGCCCATTCACCTGTCACCGTCCTCGCCCCGCCCGGGCCAATCTTACGCGGGGGGGGCGACCCGAAGTACGAAGCAACTGCGCATGGCCGCGAGCCTCGATCGGGGACGCTCGAGGCTCGGTAAGTTCGGCCCTGCGGCTATACCGGTTGGCGAGGCGCCGGCGCACCTGCGGAGGGGCTGACGGTCGTACCCGCCGGGCCGGTTGCCTGCCGCGATCGTGAGGAGTCGACGATTTTCAGCTTCGATCGCGAGCGGCAAGAGGTGGTCCTGATGGACCGGGTGACTGGGACGCGGTGGCACGGGCACGTGGTCCTGCAGGGGGTAGACGGGCCTTACCCGTTCGAGGCGGGGCCGGACGCGGAAGGCGTAGAGGGCCGCGCCGGGCCGTGGCGGGTGTCGCTGCATCTCGAGGACGTGGGGGAGCTGCGTCGCCTGTCGATCCGGGTCGCGACCACCCGCTGCCAATACGGTTCCATCTGCACCACCCGCCCCTGCTCCATCGCCTCATCGATCGCGAAGCAGGTGACGGCCGAGCGGATTCCTCCGCCACCCCGGCCTTGGGCGCGGCGTCGTGGAGCATCGAATCGATGACCTCCCGGCAGAGCACCTCGTCGGAGCCACCGTGCCCGCCGTCGGTCCGGGTATCGGGGTAGACGACTATCGGCTCGTCCCACCCGATGGGCTGGAACTCCAGGCGGCCGCTGTGCCGGTCGGCGCGGATCGTCCCCTCGCTGCCGCAGAGGTAGAACCGCCGCTCCGGGATGGAGGTACTGCAGTTGAGGTGGAACGTCGCCCGGGCTCCGTTCTCGTACTCCATGATCACGACCTGGTTGTCGACGATGTCCTTCTCGGCTGTGAACGGATCGGTCTCGCTCCGCGCGTCGGCACGGAACGGTATCTCGCCGGCCGGGCCGCGCCCGATGCGATCGACCTGGTCCCGGAAGCGCCGTGTGAAGAAGTTGCACCCGCCGAAGCTCGCGACCCGTCGCCCGAGCGAGCCCAGGAACCAGTCGGTGCAGTCGATGTCGTGGCAGCACTTCTCGAGCAGGTGCGTACCCGCCAGTTCGGTGAACCGGCGCCAGTTGCTGTGGATCATCCCGCCGTGGTTGAAGCCGAGCGTCTCGTTCATCTCGAGGCTGATGGGCACCCCGGCCTTCCCCTCCTCGATCATCCGCTTGATGATCCGGTTCATCCTGCCGTACCGCATGGTCAGCCCGAGCGAGAACCGCCTGCCCGATCGCTCGACCGCGTCGCGGATCGCGAGGCAGTCGTCAACCGTCGTCGCCAGCGGCTTCTCGCAGAAGACGTCGCGGCCCGCACCGAGGCAGGCCACCGCGTGTTCGCGATGCAGGCTGTTGATCGAGCCCACGGACACCCAGGACAGACGATCACGGCGGCGAGTTCGGCTGCGTCGCGATAGACCCTGACACCAGGGAACGCGGCTTCCGCGTGGGCGAGATTCGCCGGCGAGGGCTCGGCGACGCCACCGACGCGGATCCGCGGCTCGAGCTCGCACATCCGCCGGACCACCTCGAACAGCCGCTTCCCGCACCCGATCAGGCCGATCTGGACGTCACTTATGGAACCGCTCTCGGACCGCCCGATCGGGGCGGAGGTTGATGGAATCAGAACCCGCCAGCCACGACGGGGGGCTGAGCCTATCGCTCGCCGTCCGAACGTCAATACATATACACACTATGAGCCGGGAGCGGCGCGGAGCCTCCGCCGGGCTCCGATCGACGCTCAGTCGCCCCGCCGCAGCACTTCGTCGGTCGAACTCGCGTCGACTGCGCGGCAGCTTTCGGTCAGGAGGGACGAGAGCTCGCGGAGTTCCGCCTGCCACGCGTCGGGCGTGATGCCGTGGGGCGTGACCTGCATGAACTCTTCGCAGAGCAGGATCAGCCGCAGGATGTGGCGGAAGATGATGCCCTCCTGCTTCTGCAGTTCGCGGGTGGTGATGAACTGGTTGAAGCGGCCGCCCATGGTGAGCAGTTCGCCCGCGGCCCAGACGGGGGTGATGCGCACGCGGCCGCCGTGGCGGACCTGGCTCTGGAAGACCAGGTGCAGCTTCTCGGCGAGGGGGATGGGGAACTTGGGCGGCTCGCCGAAGGGGCGCTCCTGCTCGTGGGGCGGGGGCGGGTACATCTCGTCGTGGGTGGCGAGGCCCGAGCGGAGGACGGCGGGGTCGACCATCTCGAGCGTCATCTCGCCCGGTGGCAGGTCCTGGGGGAAGGGGACGCGGACGCAGCGGGCCACCGAGTCGGGCATCTCGAGCAGCGACTCGAAGATCTGGAGGCGCTCGTGCCGCTCGGCCATGCCGAGGTAGTCGAGGAGGAACCCGCCGTAGAGCGGGTGGACCGCGCGGAAGGCGAGGAGGGTCTTGAGCGCGGGCGTTGCGCGGGCCTCGCGGGGCTCGTAGTCGGCAAGCGGGTCGGGCGGGGCGGCACGGTCCGCGGGCTTGCCGGAGGGTTGCGCACCCGGCGCGGCGCGGGCGGTCGGCGCGCCGCCGAGCGTCAGGCTGTCGAGCAGGGCCTGGACGCCCTCCGAATGTGCCTTGGGCGCTGCCTCGGCCGTCGGCGTTGCAGTGGCCTTGCCCTCCTCGGGCGGGGCGGGCGGGGGCGGGTCGAGCGTGACGTATCCCTGCGTGTGCAGCTCGATGAGCATCTGCGTGAGCTGCCGCTGCCCGGCGGCGATCTCCGGCTCGGGCATCAGCCGCTTCGACGCGGCGCCCCGCAGCAGCGACACGTCGCTCGACGCGTCGAGCAGGAACGCCAGCAGCCGCCACGGCAGGTGGCCCTTCGACTCGAGCCTGCCCGGCTCGGCGGTCTGGAGCTTCTCGAACTGCGGCTCCGACCAGTACTGCTCCCCTTCCCGCCGCGTCGGCGTCTGCTTGATCAGCCGCTTCCGCGCCTTCATGAGCTGCGGGTCTTTCGTGTCTTCGGGGATCTGCGCGATCTTGTCCTTGTGGCGGAGGATCTTCACGTCGTCCTCGTGCGCCACCGCGTAGACGTGCCCCTCGGTGTCGAACTGCGGCCGACCGGCCCGGCCGAACATCTGGTGCGCCGAGCTCGCGGGGATCAGCTTCTTCTTCCCCCTGGGGCCCTTCATCAGCGTGGTGAGCACGACCGATCGTGCCGGCAGGTTCATCCCCGCGGCGAGCGTCTCCGTGCAGACGCAGATCGACAGCAGCTTGTCGATGAAGAGTTCCTCGACGAGGCGGCGGTACTTCGGCAGCAGCCCCGCGTGGTGGATGCCGACGCCGCGCATCAGGATCCGCTTGAGCTTCGGCCCCGCCCCCTGCGACCAGTCGTGCGCTTCGAGCCGGTCCGCGAGCTGCTTCTGCTGGTCGCCGCTTAGCATGTCCCGCCCGCGCAGCAGCTCCGCCACCGACCAGCACCGCTCGCGGTCGAAGCAGAACACGAGTGCCGGCGTCTTCCTCGCCGCCTCGTCGCCGGACGCCATCTTCACGAGCAGGTCCGGCAGCAGCTCGTCGCCGACCCAGTGATACGTCAGCGGGACGCGCCGCTCCTCGTTCTGCACGAGCGTCAGCCGTCGGCCGTGGCTGTGTTCGAGCCAATGGAGGAACTGCGTCGCGTTGCCCACCGTGGCCGACAGCAGCATCAGCCGGACGTGCTTCGGCAGGAGCGCCAGCGACAGCTCCCAGACGATGCCCCGCTCCGGCTCCGCGAACGAGTGGAACTCGTCCATCACCACGGCCGAGACGTCGGCGAAGTCGAACGCCTCCTTGTGCAGCAACCGGTTGAGCAGGATCTCCGCGACGACGACGAGCACCGTGGCGTGCGGGTTCACGGAGCGGTTGCCCGTGACGAGCCCGATGCGCTCCCGCGGGAAGCCCCACCGCTCGGCGGCGTCCTGCACCTCGGCGAACTTCTGCTCGGTCAGCGCGATGAGCGGCGTGGTGTAATACGCCCGCCGATTCGTCACCAGCGCCTCGTACACCACCGCCTCCGCGATGAGCGTCTTGCCCATCCCGGTGGGCGCCGAGACGAGCACGCCCTGGTCCGACTCGAAGTAGCGCAGCAGCGCCTCTTCCTGGATCGGGTAGGGCTCGAACGGGAGCAGGTCGAGGTACTGCAGCAGGAGATCATCGCGGCCGACTTCGGGCATGCGACAGAGGATACGCCCTTCAACGCCACTCGTGCTTCGGGTATCGGCGTTTGAGCCCGTTGCGGATCGTGGGGTAGAGCGTCTTCCAGAAGTTGGCGAGGTCATCGGTGACCTGCACGGGGCGGAAGTTCGGGCCCAGGATCTCCAGCCGCACCGGGACGCGACCGGCGGCGACGCGGGGCGTCTCGTCCAGGCCGTACAAATCCTGGATCTTCGCCCGGCCGCGGGGCGACTGCCCGACGTGGTAAACCAGCTTCATCCGCCGCCCCGACGGCAACGCCACCTCGGCCGGCGCCAGCTTCTCCACGAGCTGCTGGTCATCCCAGGAGAGGGCGCCGCGGACCGCGTCCAGCACACGCCGCCCCCTCGCCTCCCCCGCCGTGGTGGCGCCGTCGATGATCTCGTGCAGGATCACGGCCATGTCCCGCTCGTCGTATCCCACGAGCTCGTGCCCGGGCGCCCACTCGGCGACACATCGGGTGCGGGCGATCCACTGGTCCACCTGCTCGTCCCAGTGCTCGAGGCGCAGCTCGCCCCGCTGGACCCGCTGCACCAGCACGTCCGCCGCCTGCGCGGGCGTCGCCGGCCGGTGGACGCTTGACAGCACCAGCTCGCCGAACACCTGTTCCTCGACCGCCTCAACGCGCTGCCGCTCGTCGCTCCACGCGACAGTCGTGCGCCGCCCGATCCGGTCGGGATGCACCTCGGCGAGCCATTCCGGCCGAAGCTCGCTGCAAAGCGACAGGACCGTCGTCGCCTCGCCGCCGCGCGCGAGCTCACGCACGTCGAGCGCCAGCAGCGGCCCGGGGTTCCGCACCACGCTTTGCTTGTCGAGGATGACTCGCTTGTGGCCCGGGAGCTGGCATCGGCGATGCCGCGGGTCGTGGTGCATCGCGACATGATCCGGGAAGGCCACCAGCAGGCATCGGAGGACATCGTCCACCCCGCCCCAAGCATCCGAAGCGAGCCCCTGATGCGGAACGGCACGCTCGATCAGCTTCCGGGTCCGGTCGAGTTCGCGACAGGCGCCGGCGTCGAGGCCCAGCCGCCGACAGGTGTCTCCATCGAAGCGGCTGCGCCGCGCCTGATCGAACAGCCGCTCCCGCAACGCGAGGTCGGACAACACTTCATCTTCACCCGCGGCTCCGTCAGGCGGCCGCTGATCCCCCCGCACGATGTCCCGCTCGCTCACGAGCGCCGCCCACACGATCGCCCGCCCGAGACACCCCCGATCATTCGCGGCCAGCAGCATCCGCGCGAGGCGCGGGTGCATCGGGAGTCGCGCCATCTGCCGCCCGATCTCCGTCAGCCCGCCCCGCTCGTCCGTCGCGTGGAGCATCGCGAGTTCCGCCTCCGCCCGCGCCAGAGCCCCCTCCTCCGGCGGATCGAGCCACGGGAACGCCCGCGTGTCGTCCACGCCCAGGTCCTTCAGCCGCAGCATCGGCTCCGCGAGGTCCAGCCGGAGGATCTCGGGCGTGTCGTGCCTCGGTCGGCCGGCGTGCTCCTGCTTCGGCCATAGCCGCAGGCAGGTGCCCGGCGCCGTGCGGCCGGCGCGGCCGGCCCGCTGCGTGGCGGACGCCTGACTGATCGGCCCCGTCTGCAGCACGTTCAACCCCCGCCTGGGATCGAAGCGGTGGATCCGCGCGAGCCCCGAATCAACCACGTGTCGGACACCCTCGATCGTGATCGACGTTTCCGCCACGTTCGTCGCGACGATCACCCTCCGACCGCTCGACGGCGCGAGCGCCCGATCCTGCTCCGCAGGCGGGAGCGCGCCGTGCAGCCCCCGGAGCGAAACGTCCGCCCCGACCACGCGAAGACACGCCTCGATCGTCCGCCGGATCTCGTACGCACCGGGCATGAACACGAGCACGTCCCCCTCCGGCTCGCGTTCCAGCACCGCCCGCACCGCCGCCGCGGCGACCTGCCAGACGGGCTGCATCGGGCGTGCCGCGACGTGGTCGATCGATACCGGGAACGATCGGCCGTGCGCCTCGAGGACGGGGCAGCCGAGGTATCGGCTCAGCCCGCTCGTGTCGAGCGTGGCGGACATCACCACCAGGCGCAGGTCCGGCCGGCGTTCCCGCTGCAGTTGCCCCAGCAGCCCGACGAGCAGGTCGCCCGTCAGGCTCCGCTCGTGGAACTCGTCGAGCACCACGGCGCCGATGCCGCGGAGCGACGGGTCGCCCTGCATCTGCCGCAGCAGCAGCCCCTCGGTCATGAAGAGGACCCGCGTCGCCTCGCTCAGCACCCGCTCGTGCCGCGTCTGATAGCCCACCCGCTGCCCAAGCGGCGACCCCAGCTCCTGCGCCACGCGGGTTGCCATCAGCCTCGCCGCAAGCCGGCGCGGCTGCAGCACGATGATCCGCCCGCCCACCGCCCCGTGCCCCAGCAGCATCTGCGGCACCTGCGTGGTCTTGCCCGAACCCGTCGGCGCCGTCAGCACGAGCCGGTTCGACACCGCGAGCGTCGCCGTGATCTCCTCCTGAATAGCACGCACCGGAAGCATCACGCCAGCCTACCGATAAACTGCCTGCACACGCGCGGCCTCGGCCGCGGAGTCGCCGCGACCATCACCAAGGGGCCAACCATGCAGCTCGTCCTCTTTCGCCACGGGATCGCCGAAGACCCGGCCGAAGGGATCGCCGATGCCGAGCGGGCCCTCACGCCCCTTGGCCTGGAGCGCACCGCCGAGGCCGCACGCGGGTTGTCTCGCCTCATCGACCGCCCGACCCGCATCCTTACAAGTCCCAAGACTCGCGCGGCGCAGACGGCCGCCCTGCTCGGAAGCGTCTTCGAGCTCAAGCCCGAGACCGTGAACGACCTGGCGTCCGACACGCCCGCTCCCATCCTCCGCATGCTGGCCGGCCGGGACGAGAAGGACCTGCTCATCGTCGGGCACGAGCCGTCGCTGAGCGGGGTCGTGGAGCAGCTCACGGGCGCGCGGGTTCACCTGAAGAAAGCGGGCGCGGCCATGCTCGAGGCGCCGCTGCGGCGTGCGGGCGGCGACGGCGACGGCGCGTTGCAGTGGCTGCTCACACCCCGTGCCCTCCGGCTCCTCGCCCAGGCCGATTGACGCCGGGCTACCGCTTCTCGTCCTGCGCAAGCAGCCCCTCGATGAACCGGGCCAGTTCCTCGCGTGCCGACCCCGCCACGCCCGCATCCTCCGGCCGCTTCTGCACCGCCGAGAACGAACGCTGCAGTTGCTTCCGCTCGCTGTCCGACAGGTGCAGGTCCTCCCCCGCCACGTGCAGCTCGCCCCGCTGAGCGTGCGTCCGCCCCGCGACGAGCAGGTGATGCAGCCGGGCACGCCCGAGCGCGACGAACGGCAGGTTCGGGTTGCGGCTCGGGCCGTACCGCAGCTCCTTCCGGCCCGCGGAAAGATCGAGCACCTTGACCTGCGCGAGCTTCTGGGCCGAGAGATACCCCATCACCCCGCCCACGACCCCGCCGAACGCCCCGAGCGCCGTCGCCGCCCCGAGCGTGAAGCCGCCCGCGGCGATGTCGAGCGCGATCCCCGCCGTGGCCCCCGTGCCCGCGAACATCATCACGAAGTCCCGCCGGCTCAAACCGAACACCCGCCACGCCCGCTCGCTGAACAGGTCTTCCTCCGCGTCGGGATGCGTCGGCGTCTCCTCCTCCCGTCGCTCGAGGCTGAAGTGTTCGTACACCTCCTGCACCGCGTCCCGCTCCACCCGCTCCAGGTCCCGCAGCCGCTCCCGGTACTGCCGCTCCAGTTCCTCGCGGTACCGGCCCGGCTCCTCGTCGGCGCCGATCCCGCGAGACACCGAGAGCGTCAGCATGTCCACCAGGAGATCCGCGATCAGCCGCGCCGCCCGCCGCCGACGCCGCTCCCGGTCCGCTCGCAGCACCTCCACCGCCCGCCCCAGCGGCGCGTGCCACGTCTCGCGAAGCTGCGCGAACGCCCGCAGCAGTTCCAGCCGCTTGTCGAACTCCGCCGTCACCGCGTTGAACACCCGCACCACGCGGAAGTATTGCGACAGCGCCGCCTCCCACTCGTCGATGTGGTTCGCCGCGCCGATCGGGTTGATCAGCGCGAGGCTCGGCTGCCCCGTCCAGCGGAGGATCTCCATCTCCGCCTCATACTCCGGCCCGTACGGCACCGAGCCGTCGACGACGTAGAGGATCCCCGCGCCCTCCATCACCGGCCGCAGCAGTTCCGTCTCGTGCGCGAAGCGCGGATCGCCCCGGTGCGCCGCGACGAACTGCCGCACCACCTCCGGGTGCTTCGCCGCCGTCGTCTCGTGTTTCCGCATCCAGTCGAGCGCCGCCTTCGGCCGCTCGAAGCCGGGCGTGTCGATCAGGACGTACAGCACTTCATCGTCCACGCGCATCGGGTACCGGTGGGCCCGCTTCGTCGTGCCCGGCTCCGCGCGGATCTCCACCGAGTCGTCCCGCGCGAGCGTGGCGACGATGCTGCTCTTGCCCTTGTTGGGGTGGCCCACCACGGCGAAGGCCGGGGGCACGAGCCCGGGTGTCGTCACGGCGCAACCTCCTCACGGCCCGGCGGCGTCCCCACGACCGCCCAAGGGTCCCCCGCCGACGCCACCCGCCGCTGCCACTGCGCCACGTGCGCCGCGTCGCCCGCGGCCAACCGCCCGCCGTCCACCTTCACCGGCACCACGGTCACCGCGACACCCTCCCCCAGCGCCGCCCGCAGGTCCGCGAGAAAATCCACCACCTCCAGCATCGGCGGCTCCCAGCTCTTCGCCACCAGCACCACGCCCCCCGCCCCCGCGGAACCGCCCGTCTCCGCCACCGCGCGTCGCGCCGTTTCCCGATCCTCGTCCAGCGTCTTCGCCCCGCCGCACGCGTACACCCTCGCCGACCCGAAGGGTTCCGCCAGCACCTCGTCCGGCAGCGGCACCCCCGCCCAGTTGACCACGAATCGAGCCCCCCCGGGCGCCGCAGGGGACGGCGCGGCGGTCGGCGTCTCCGCCTCGTCCGACTCGCCGCCCGCCTCCTCCGCCCGCGTCTCCACATACTCGCTGTTGAGCCGGTCCAGCACCGCCGCCGCGCCGGGCGTGTGCGCCACCGTCCACTCGATCGCCCGCCGCAGCCGAACCAGCGCCACCGCCAGCGAGACCGCGCGCGGCAGCACGCCGTAGAGCACCATGCACAGCAGCACGAACGGCCACCACCCGCCGAACCGCGCGGCGTCCTCCTCCGTCAGCCCCGCCCGCGTCACGTCGCCGAAGCGCACGAACTGCGTCGCCTCCACCAGTTGCCGCGTCGGCACCGCGTCCGGCAGCGCCCAGCCCCACGGCGCCGCCAGCGCCGTCGCGGCCGCGTGGACCTGCGGCGCCTCCGCCGGCAGCGTCGTGCTCCACCCAAACGCGAGATCCGTGAACGTGATCAGCGCCGCGAAGTGCGCCACCGCGGCCGCGTTGAACGCCAGCGCGAACAGCTGCGACCACCGCAGCAGCACCCACTTCTGCACCCGCCCGTACACCCGCCGATGCCCCTCGATCCGCCCCACCGCGCCCTCGATCGCGTCCCGCTGCTTCGGCGACAGCACCGCCGCCACCGCCAGCGCCACCCGGCCCGGGCTCAGCAGCCGCACCGCGTCCCCCGCCGCCTCCGCCCCCGGCACCCGGCGCAGCCAACCCTCCGGCAGGGCCGCCACCGCCGTCAGCACCAGCAGCGCCACCTGCAGGAACACGAACACCGCGAGCACCGCGATCACGTTGATCGGCCGCTCCCCCGTGTACCAGAACACCGCCGCCGCCACGCCCCAGCCGACCGCGGCCCCTGCCACCGTCACCAGCGCGCTCACCCCCCGCTGCGCCCGATCCACCCGCTCCCCATTCAAGCGGCTCGCGGCTTCGCGAGGCCCCTCGACCTCCCCAACCCGCCGGCTCCACGCCACCAGTTGCCGCGCCGGCTCGCCCCGCAACCCCGCGAGCTCCCGCCCGATCTCCCGATCCCGCCGCCACAGCGCCGCCCGCGCACGCGCGCCATCCCGATCGAGCCGAGCCGACAGCTCGGCCAGATCGCCCACCGTCGGCGCTCGCGTCGATTCCCGCATGGCGGGCATGATCGGC
The DNA here is from genome assembly GCA_964555075.1 of uncultured Phycisphaeraceae bacterium. GTDB lineage: Bacteria > Planctomycetota > Phycisphaerae > Phycisphaerales > Phycisphaeraceae > CAZKRE01. The sequence continues at coordinate 10,363 of CAZKRE010000040.1, read as the reverse complement.
TGGCGCGCCCGGCAACGCAAAGAGGCCGCCGGCATCACGCCGACGGCCTCTTCATCCGTTCTCACCCCGCCGCGATCAGCGATACGTCGGCAGGAAATCCCGCTCCGCGTCGAACATCTCGAGCGTCATCTTCCGGATCTCCCGCGGCGACAGCACCGCCGCGCAGAGCGGGTCGAGCAGCATCGCGTGAACCGCCGCCTCCTTGCTCTTCTCCATCACCGCCGTCGCCGCCAGGTCGAACACCGCCATGTTGCTCGCGCAGACGTGGGCCATCTGCGCCGGCAGCGCGCCGTAACGCGTCGGATGGATGCCCGTGCGGTCGACCATGCACGACACCTCCACGCACCCGTCGCCCGGCAGGTTCGTGATCAGCTTGCCCGCCTCGCCCCGGCTCGACCCGCGGTTCTGCCAGCCCGCCGCCAGCGGCGCGTTCATCACGTTGCCGTGGATCCGGAACGGCTGATCCTTCTCGCGGGCCTCGATGATCCACGAGGCGTACTCCCACGACCGCTTCGCCTCGATCGCCGCCTCGCCCTTCACCAGCTTGTTGCGGTGGTCGTCCGCGTTCCGCCGCCAGGTCGGCCAGTTCGTCGCGTAGAACCGGCTCCCGCCCTCGTACCCCAGCCGCAGCAGCTTCCGCCCCTCGTCGTTCTTGCGGTAGTAGGGCAGGTATTCGCTCAGGTGGCCCGAGCTCTCGGTGATGAACGCCCCGAACTGCAGGCACATGTCCTTGCGGATCAGGTCCCGCTGCTTGTACTTCTGCTCGGGTCGATCCTTGCCCTCCCAGTTGTCCGCCGCGTCATACCGGGCGAGCCCCGCCTCCGCCTCGCGCACCCCCTCCTCCACCTCCCGGCGGAACTTCTCGTACAGCACCGTCTCGTACAGGCTCTTCCCCTCGTGCTCGAGCTTCGTGAACCACGCCAGGTGGTTGATCCCCGCGCACTCCCACGCCATCTCGTCGTACGCCACCCCCGCGTAGTCCGCCAGCAGGTGGCTCGTCCCCTGCACGCTGTGGCACAGCCCGACGACCTGGATCTCCGGCACCGCGCGCCCCGCCGCCAGGCACATCATGTTCATCGGGTTCGTGTAGTTCAGCATGATCGCGTCCGGGCACAGCTCACGCATGTCCCGCAGGATCTCCAGAAACACCGGCACCGTGCGGAACCCCTTGAAGAGGCCGCCCGGCCCGATCGTGTCCCCGATGCACTGGTCCACCCCGTACTTCAGCGGGATGTCGTTGTCCCACTTCACGCACTCCAGCCCCGACACCTCCACGCAGCACACCGCGTACGTCGTGCCCGGCAGCACCTCCCGCCGGTCCGTCGACGCCCGCACCGTCCAACCGCCTTCCCGGCCCAGGTCCCGGATCAGCTTCCCCACCACCCGGTGCATCGTCGACAGCCGGTCCTTGTCCACGTCCACCAGGCGGATCTCGCCCCGGTCGTTCCCCGGCGTGAGCAGCACGTCCCGACACAGCGACGGGCAGAACCCCGATCCCGCCCCGAGAAACGTCACCTGGATCGGGCGAAGGAACTTGCCCTTGAGCCCCTCCTGCGAGTCGGCGGCGCGGGTATGGGCGGCGTGCCCGGTCTGGGTCTCATCGACGGCGGGCGTGACAACAGCGGTCATGAATACGGCTCCAGGAAGTCGGGGCCCTCGGCACATGAGGGCCATCTCGTGACACTGTGACACCGTTTTCCCGTCTCGGCAACGCCCAAGCCGTGACAGATCATGTACATTTTGTGACATGCCCGCCACACCCCAACCCCCGCCCGATCCCGGGACGCTCTGGCGGGTCGCCTCGTTCGGCCTCCACCAGCGGACCCCCGCCGGCCACCGCTACTGGTGGGAGAACGGCAGCCGCGACCCCGCCGGCACCGTCGTCGTGCAGGTGACCCACGCCGGCGAAATCGCCTACCACCCCGACCGCCGATCCCCAGCCGGCGACCCCGTCCGCCCCGGGTCGATCCTCCTCTTTACCTATGGCGAGGACACCGCCTACGGCCTCCGCGAGCCGCTCCCCGCGCCCTACATCTGCTCCTGGGTCACCCTCTCCGGCGCCGGCCTCCGACAGCACGCCGATACGCTCTGCGAGCGCTACGGCTGCCGGAGGGAGGTCGGCGTCGATCACCCGCTCTTCCGCGAACTCGAGGAACTCATCGAGCTCGCCGAACCGGCGCGCGCCGCGCCGCCCACCACCATCGCCGCCGCCGTCCACACGCTCGTCATGCACCTCTTCGAGCAGGCCGAGGAGTCCTGGCGGCTGGGGCTGCCCCCCGTCCAGCAGGCGATCGACGCGATCCTCCGCCAGCCGCACCTGGTCTCGTCGCTCGACGCGGTGGCACAACGGTTCGGCTGCGCGCGGGAGCACCTTTCCCGCTCGTTCCGCGACCGCGTCGGGCAGCCCGCGATGGGCTTCGTCGCCGATGCCAAGCGCCGCCGGGCGCTGCGACTGCTCCGCGACTCGGGCCTGCCGCTCGCCGACGTCGCCCGCCAGGCGGGCTTCGCCACCCCCCGCACGATGACCCGCCAGCTCCGCGCCGCCACGGGGCAGAACCCCTCCCGCCTCCGCACCGCCCGCTGACCCTCACGCGTCGACGACGACGCCCTCGTTCACGAACGCCAGCTTCACCGCCACCCGCTCCTCCGGGATGCCCCGCATCCGCGCCACCGCCCCGCGGTACGCCGCCATCTGGGGCCGGTAGTGATCGACGATTTCACGCAGTCGCCCCCCCGCCCGATCCGTCTTGAAGTCGATGACCGTCGCCCCGTCGTTCGTCAGCACCACACGGTCGAACCGCCCCCGCAGCAGCCGACCACCCAGCCGCACCGCGAACGCCCGCTCCCGCCACAGCTCCGCCCCGTCGCCCGCCGCCGGCCGCTCGAACAGCTCCCGCACCGCCGGCCTCGCCAGCGCCTGGCGCACCGGCTCGGAAAGCGCCGACTCGTCCACCTCGTCCAGCCAACCAACCCCCGCCAGCTCGTCGTGCACGTCCGTCCCCCGCTCCCGCGCCACCCGGCCACGCAGGGAGACCAGCTCTCCCGCCCGCACCGTCGGCCCCTCCACCAGCCGTGACGGCGACACCACGCCCCAGCCCCGCCGCGCGGCCCCGCCCCGCAGCCGCACCTCCACCGGCGCCGGGTCCGAGATCGGCGGCGATTCAACCGCCGGAGCAACCCCCGGAGCAACCCCGGCACGATCGTCCCACCCCGCCTCCCCCCGCTCCATCAGCAGCCCCGCCGGCCGAGGGTCGCTCACGTCCGTCAACGCGTGCCGCAGCACCGACGCCGCGCACGCGTTGGACAGCCCCGGGCTCCCCCACCCGCTCTTCGTCCGCGTCAGCGGCTCGAGCACCACGTGCAACGCGTGCCGCGGACGCGTCATCGCCACGTACAGCGACGACAGGTCGTCCCCCACCCGCCGACCCACCTCCTGCTCGTACGCCTCCACGATGTTCGGCTGGTGCTCCGCCACGATCGGCCGCAGCTCCTTCCGCACGCTCCGATACACCGCGACGCTCTCCGCCGTCGGCGTCGGGCGGTACTGCCACAGCGTCGTCCGGCCCGTCTGCCCGATCAGCCCGCCCAGTTCCGTCAGCACGACCGCGTCGAACTCCAGCCCCTTGGCCTTGTGAACCGTCATCACCCGCACCGCCGCCGGGGACGGGTCCTCCACCGTCGTCGCCTCGACAAACCGCACGAAGTCCCGCGCCCGCAGCGTCGCCACCGCGTCGTACTGCTCCGCCAGCTCGATGAGCTGCACCAGCCGCTCCACGCTCCGGGCGTTGCAGTGGCCCGACAGGTGCTCCGCCCACCGCGTGATCGCCCCCGCGTAGCCGTGATCCAGCAGCGCCCGCCGCACCCCCCGCGCGACCTCAGTCGCTGTCCGCTCCGGCCCCCTCTCCCCCTCGGAGAAAGCGTCGGGGTGAGACGCGGGCGTCGTTGCGTGCCCATCACCGCGCTCGCTCGCCTCCCGCGCCGCGGCGCTGGCCCGCTCGCCCCCTGCGCGTCCGAACAGCACCTCCCCCAGCGGCGAGTGCCGCACCGCGTGCGCCGCCGCCGTGTGCCCCGGATGGTCCGCGAGCGTCAGCACCGAGAGGAGCGTCTCCACCGCCGGGTCGCTCGTCAGCGGCGCGCCCCCCTCCCCCGACGCCGCCAGTCCGAGGGTGCGCAGCTTGTGCAGCAGGCTTGCCGCCGTCGCGTTCGTCCGCACGAGCACGCCGATCGTCCGGCTCGGGTGCGCCACCGCCAGTTCCGCGACCCGTTCGACGACGAAGTCCAGGTGCGCCGCCCGCGCATCCTCCCCCTCGCCCGTTTCGGGCGAGGCGTCGATCCGCACATAGCCGGGCTTCGCGCGGTCGTACGCCGTGTGCCGACGGAACCCGCACGCCCACCGCTCCGCGTGCTCCCGCAGCTCCACCAGCGGCGGCGAATCCGCCACCGAGCCGAACACCTCGTTCACCACGTCCAGCACCACCTGCGCCGTCCGCCGGCTCTCGCTCCGCTCCTGCACGATCCCCGCCGGCAGGTGCAGGTCCTCCAGCACCTGGTCGAACACCTCCGCGCACCCGTCCCGCCACCCGTAGATCGCCTGCTTCACGTCGCCCACGCAGAAGAACGATCGCGCCGGCGCGCCGTCCCGCACGAGCGACCCCTCGCCCGCGCGGATCTCCTCCGCGAACGGCCGCAGCACCCGCCACTGCAGCGGGCTCGTGTCCTGAAACTCGTCCAGCAGCAGGTGCTGCACCCGGCTGTCCAGCCGGTAGTACAGCGCCTCCATCCCCGGAAGCGTTTCCTCCTCCCACGCCGACTCTGAGCGAGTCCGCGAGCGAAGGGTCGGATCCCCCCCGGAACCCGCTCCCACCCGTCGCACGAGCATCAGCGGCAGGTCGGAAAACAGCAGCACCGCGTGCTCCCGCCGCAGCCGCGCGTAGTGCGCGTCGAACCGCGCCAGCAGCCCGTACGTCGCCTCCGTCTGCTCCGCGACCCGCTTCACGATCGACGCCCGCGCGTGGACGATCAGCGGCCGGTACGCCGCCACGAGCCCCGCCGGGATCTCCTTCTTGTAGTACGTCTCGACGCCGCCGCCGATCTTGGACGCCAGCCCGCCGCAGAGGAACCCCTCCCAGTCGCCCCGCTCCGCCGCGACGAGGTCCCCCCGCCACGCCTTGGCGAACCGCGCGTCCGGGAGCTCCCCTTCCGCGTCGCGCAGCAGGCCCACCGCGTCGATGACCTGCTCCCGCTCGAGCGTCGGCGGGGCCGCGAGCTGGTGCCACGCCGACTCGGCCGTCTGCCGGTACACCGGGTACAGCGTCCCCACGACCTCGTCGATCGCGTCGGTGACCCGCCGCTGCGCCGCGTCGTGGTGCAGCCGACGCAGGAGCCCGATCAGCACCTCGGGCGCCTCGTCGCCGAGCATGGCGTCGATCGCCTCCCGCCGCAGTTGCCGCACCACCGGGTGCGACTCCGCCACGATCATCGGCTGCCGCGGCAACCCCAGCTCGAACCGGAAACACCCCGCCATCCGGTGGAAGAAGCTGTCGAGCGTCGAGATCGCCAGCGCCCCGATGTGCTCACGCAGCCGCAGCAGCAACCCCTGCGCCAGCGCCAGGTCGACCCGCCCCGCCCCCAGGTCCCGCTCCAGCGCCGCCGCCCCCGCTTCGCTGCTCGCCGCCTCCGCCAGCCGCAGGAGCACCCGCCCCAGGATCTCCCCCGCCGCCTTCCGCGTGAACGTCGTCGCCAGGATCTCGTCCGGCTGCGCCCCAAGCCGCAGCAGCTTCAGGTACCGGCTGCTCAGCGCAAACGTCTTCCCCGAACCCGCCGACGCCCGGATCACCATGTGCGGCGAACGCTCAGACACGATGACTCACCCCCCGGAACATGTTGATGAAAGCGGGACGCAACTCGATCCGGACCCCCGCGGAGCGCACAGGACCTCCAACAGGAAAGCGAATGAGCGGGAACCCAGGAAACCAGGAATCGCGACACCCGCGTCCGTCTTCTATCTCTCCTCCTGGCTTCATGGCTTCCTGTTTCCTTCACCCGCGCCCGCGATCGCCGCCGCCCGGTCGATGATCCGATCGAAGCACACCCCCACATAATCATCCTCGTACGCCGGCGGATCGCTCGGCGGCCAGAACACCCCCGCCCGGACCTGCCGCACGATCTCCCGCGCCCGCTCCACCGCGCCGTCCAACTCCGCCTCGCTCCAACCCGCCGGCAGCCAGCCCACGCCCCCCACGTCCCGCGGCAGCGACACGTACCCCAGCTCGATCACCCCGCCGCACCCCAGCCCCCGCGCCAGCTCCCGATACAGCGGCAACTGCAGGTCCGTCCACTGCCGGTCGCTCTTCGGCCCCGACCGGTGCGTCTCCTCCGGATCGTCCCCCCGGTCCTGCGTCTTGTAGTCGATGATCCGCCAGCCCAGGTCCGGGTGCCGGTCCACGCGGTCGATATCCCCCCGGATCGTGAACGGCTCCCCATCCACCTCGAGCGCCGCCTCGCACCGGCACTCGACCCGCTCCGGCACGATCCGCCAACCCGCCCGTACCTGCTCCGCCTGCCACTGCGCGAACGCACCCAGCCGCTCGCGGAGCTGCTCCCGCTGCAGCACCACCGCCGCGCCCGGCTCGGGCCCGAACCACGCCCGCACCTCCGCGTCCAGCGCCGTCTCCAGAAACGCCTCGATCGCCCGCGCGTGCGTCTCGTCCCGCAGGTCGCTCCGCCCGAACGCGCTGAGCACCCGGTGCGCCAGTGTCCCGAAGTGCCCGCCGCTCATCTCCACCGCTTCGTCATCGCTGCCCGTCAGCCGCAGCACGTGACGCAGGTAGAACCGGTACGGGCACGCGAGGTAGTCCCGAAACGCCGTCACCCGCAGCCGCTCGAGCCGCGGCGTCGAGCCGTTCGTGCTCGGCCGCGGGACGTGGAACGCGCTCGGTCGGCCCGCCTCCACCCCCGGCGTGAGCAGCAGCCGCCGCGGCGATCCGCCCGCCCCCGACTCCTCGTAAAACCGCCTCAGCCGCGCCGCCATCCGCCCCGGCTCGCACCGCAGCAGCAGCCGGCTCGGCGCCAGTGGTTCGCCCCCCGCGCCGTGTCGGCCGGAGATCAGCGTCACGTCCGCCTCACGGTGCAGCAGCGACGTCAACGCGTACAGGTCCCGCGCCAGCCGCCGACGGTTGTCGCTCACCCCCAGCTTCGCCCGCAGCTTCCCCGGCAACAGCGCGTCCGCCCCCACCCCCGACGGCACCGCCCCCTCGTTCAGCCCCGTCACCACCAGCACGTCCGCATCGTCCAGCGGCAGCTCCAGGAAACCCACCACCTCCACCGCCGGCTCGTCCGCCCCCAACCCCGGCACCACGCCGACCCCCGCCAGCTCCAGCACCAGCGCAATCGCCCCCGCCAGGTTCACGTCCGGCGTACACACCCCCGCCCCGTCCAGCCCCGCCAGCCGCTCCAGCGCTTCCCGCAAACACTCCAGCCCCGCGATCATCGCCGCGTCCGCCGCGTCGCCCCGGCGGAGCGTCGTCCGCGCGTAAAACCCCTCGAGCATCCCCGCGATCGGCCCCGCCCACGCCGGCAGAGGCCGCTCCTCCCCCGCCCCCTCGGGCAGCAGCCCGTGCACCGCGTCGTACACCCCCTTCAGCCGCGGCGCCGCCTCCCCCAGCCACGCCCCCGTCACCCGCCCCTGCAGGTGCTCCGTCGCGTAACGGTCCAGCAGCGTCAGCCAGTCCCCCACCCCCCGTCCCGCAGCCGGCACGTCCGGGTGCCGGACCAGCGCCGCAAAGTCATCGAACCGCCGCGTCCGCAGGTACCGCCCGACCGCCCCCAGCAGCAGCGCCGGCCGCGTCCGCCCCACCGTCATCCCCGCCGCCCGCCTCGCCGGCACCCCCGACAGCCGCAGCACCCGCTCCACCGCCGGCCCCAGCGACTCGTCCCCCAGCCCCACCGTCACCTGGTCCGCCGACAGCCGCGCCCCCCCCTCGCGCGCCCCCTCCCGCGCCCGGCTCGCCGCCGCCACCGCCTCCAGCACCGCCCGCGCCTGGTCCGATGGCCGGTCCGCCACCACCCACCGCTCGTCCGCCACCGCCACGTCCCGGTCCGCCCACGCGTCCACCACCAGCGCCCCGAACGCGTCGAACGCCCCCGCCTCCCCCGCCGGCGCCCCGATCAGCGCCGTCACGTCCCCCGCCACCCGCTCCAGGAACCGCCGCGTCAGCCGGTTCAGGTCCGCCACCCCCACCAGCACGATCGGCCCCGGCGCCCGACACCCCCCCTCCCCCTCGCCCACCAGCGCCCGCCGCCGCGCCTCCGCGCAGTCCACCAGCCCCTGCTCCGCCAGGCACGCCCGGCAGGCCTCCTCGATCTCCGCCAGCACCACCCACCGCGCCGGGTCCCCCGTCGCCTCGACCACCTCCCCCACCGTCACCCCGTCCGCCGCCAGCACGTCCGCCAGCTCCGACAGCTCGCTCGCCAGCCCCCACCACCCCCGCAGGTCCTCCGCCCCCGGCGGGTCCCCCGTCAGCCTTTGCACCTTTTCCGGGGGCAGGTCCCGAAGCACCTTCACCCGCGCGAGCAGGCACATCAGCGAATCGGCCGTGTCGTCACACCGGTACAGCCGCTCCGGCAGGCTCCCGGGGGTCACGATCGTCGGCGGCAGCAGCCCCCGATCCCCCGCCCCCGACACCAGCAGCTCCATCAGCCGCCGCCCCGCCCGCGCCGTCGGCACGACCACCAGCACCTCCGACAGGTCCGCCCCTCCCCCTCCCGCCGCCCCCCCATACCGCTCGCGCAACCACCCCGCCGCCCGCGGCAACAGCGGCCGGTCCCAACCCAGAAAGTGACGCTCCGCTGTCATAGAAGGTCGATTCTACCGGCCGTTCCGCCCTCGGCCCCTTCCGCCCCCCTCGCCCTACCCCTTCCGCATCAGGATCGTCGCGTCGTGGCCGTGCTGGAAGTAGTCCTGCCGGAACTGCACCGCCCAGGTCTTCTTCATCGCCCAGTCGAGCAGCCGCATCGTGTCCAGCCGCCGGGCCGGGTCGCCCTGCGGCACCGCCTTCCGCCCGCACCGGTCCGACAGGAAGTTGAAGATCAGCTCCTCCCCCGCCGCCGCCCACGCGTTCTCCAGCACCCGATCCACCACCGCGTCGCTCATCGTGTTCAGCGACCCCGAAATCGCGATCACCTGCGGGTCCCCCGTCCGCAGCAGCCCCGGGTTTGCCACGAAGTCCCCCGCGTGGAACTCGGCGCCCTCCAGGCCCCGCCCCCGCGCGTAGGCGACCACCTTCTCCAGCCCGTCGACGCCGACGTACTTCGCGTACCGCACGCCGTGCTCCAGCAGGAACGCCGCGAAGTCCCCCCGGCTGCACCCGGCGTCGAGCACGCGCTTACCCTCGAGGTGCGTCATCTGCGCCATCACCTGGAACCGCCGCTGCTGGCTCCGCTTGTTCGCCCACAGCGTGACGTCGAACTCGCTGCCGATCCGCTCGAGTGCCTCGCGGTACGGGGTGAGGTAGGAATCGGTCTCGGGGGAGCCAGTGGGCATAAGCGGATAGCGATCAGGGAACGGGGCGTCACCCGCATCCTACTTCACATCGCCCTCCCCTTATCGCGATTCGTTTGCCGCTCATCGCTCCCGCCCCGCACGCTATCCTCCCCCCATGCCTCCGCCCCCCGGAAACCCTGCCCCGACAGGCCTTGCCGGCCGGTTCCTCGTCTTCGACGGGCCCGACGGCTCGGGCAAGACCACCCAGTTCCACCGCTTCTCCCGCCACGTCCAGGCGGCCGGCGGCGCGGTGTGCGAGGTCCGCGAGCCCGGCGGCACGCACATCGGCGAACGCATCCGCGACCTCCTCCTCGACCCCTCCACCCAGGAGGACGTCGACGTCCGCTGCGAACTGCTGCTCTTCATGGCCAGCCGCGCCCAGCTCGTCGCCCAGCGGGTCCGCCCCGCCCTCGGGCGCGGCGAGCTCGTCCTCGCCGACCGCTTCATCTCCTCCACCCTCGCCTACCAGGGCGCCGCCGGCGGGTTCCCCCTCCCCGACATCCTCGCCGTCGGCCAGATCGCGCTCGGCGACACCTGGCCCGACCTCACCGTCATCTTCGACGTCGACGAGCGCACCGCCGCGTCCCGCCTCTCCCCGCTGCTGGACCGCATGGAACTCAAGGGCGCCGAGTACCACCGCAAGGTCCGCCGCGGCTACCTCGACCAGGCGAAGGCCGACCCCGACCGCCACCTCGTCCTCGACGCCACCGCCGACGCCGACACCGTCTTCGCCCGCCTGCTCGAAGGCCTCGCCACCCGCTTCCCCTGCCCCCCCGACGCCGGCCCTGAGGCCGCTCCGGGCCGAAGGGCCGGGTGACGGTT
>CAZKRE010000039.1:19915-21050 GCA_964555075.1 uncultured Phycisphaeraceae bacterium | reverse complement strand
CTCTCCCGGAGGGAGAGGGAGCCGGAAAAGTGTCGGGAGGTGAGCTCTCCCGGCGGGAGAGGAAGCCGCGCGGACTCAGGCGGGGCGGGTGTCGGCGCGGGTGATCGCGACCAGCTTGTCGAGCGTGGCCCGGGCGCGGCCGTCGGCGATGGCGGCGGCGGCGACGTGGAGGCCCTCGCGCAGGTCATCGACGAGGTCGGCGATGAGGAGGGCGGCGGCGGCGTTGAGGCGGACGGTGTCGGCCGCGGGGCCGGGCTCGCCCGCAAAGACGCGGCGGACGACGTCGGCGCTGGCCTCCGGGCCGTCGATCGTGATGTCGGCCGGGGTGGATCGGGGCAGGCCGAGGGCCTCGGCGTCGATCCGGGTTTCGCGGATCTCGCCTGCTCGGAGTTCGACGGCGCAGTTGTCGCCGAAGCAGGTGAGTTCGCCCAGCGTGAGCCCGTCGCTGGTGGTGGAGTGGACGACGAGCGCGCGCTCGGTGCCGAGTTCGCGGAGGACCTCGGCGAAGAGGCGGGTGAGGGGCCGGGTGGGCACGCCGATGAGCTGCCGGGTCGCGCCGGCGGGATTCGTGAGCGGCCCGAGGAAGTTGAAGATCGTGCGGATGCCCAGCTCCTGGCGGACGGGCGCGGCGTGTTTCATGGCCGGGTGGTGGGCGGGTGCGAAGCAGAAGCAGATGCCCGCCTCGTCGAGGCAGCGGGTGAGGGTCTCACCCGACGCGTGGACGTTGACGCCCAGGGCTTCGAGAAGCTGCGACGAGCCGGACCGGCTGGTGATCGAGCGGTTGCCGTGCTTCGCGACGACGACGCCGCGGGGGCGGCCGACGGAGGCGGCGACGATGGCGGCGGTGGTGGAGACGTTGAAGAAGGTCGAGTGGGTGCCCCCGACGCCGCAGGTGTCGGCGACGGTGAGCCCGTCGGGGACGCGGACGCGGTTGACCTTCGCCCGCATGACGGTGGCGGCGCCGACCATCTCGTCCACGGTCGGGCCGCGGGCCTGGATGAGGGCGAGGGCGGCCCCGATCTGGCTGGGCGTCGCCCCGTCGGGCGGGGCGGTCATGATCAACTCGAAGGCTTCGACCGCCTGCTCACGGGAGAGGGGTTGGCCGGTGACGAGGTGTTGGAGCAGATGCTTCATG
>CAZKRE010000039.1:0-19815 GCA_964555075.1 uncultured Phycisphaeraceae bacterium | reverse complement strand
GCCAGTTCCGTCAGCAGCCACAGCCCGGCGGCGGCGAGGACCATGAAGGCGACGATCTGGGCCGAGAGCAGGGCGGCCTCGCGGGGGACGTGGCGGAGGTCGGCGGTCTTGATCGTCTTGTAGACGACGCTGATGGCGACGACGAGCGGGATGAGCAGGAACAGCCACAGCCGGTCGACCGGGAGGGGGTCGAGGAAGGGTCGGTAGGCGAGGGTGAGGGGGAGCAGGGCGAGGAGGGGGGTCACGGGGCGGCCTCCGGTGCGGGGGCGGGCGGGGCCGAGGGGCTACGGGGGGGTGCGGGGACGTGCCGGTGGCGGGGGTCGGTGGGGTCGCGGTAGAGGACGTCGAGGATCGCGAGGAGGTTGAGCATGCCGGCGAGGGCGGTATAGAGGACGCCCTGCTCGTTGACCCGGCCGTAGGACGGGACGTAGGGCGGCGGGGGGTCGTCGGGCTCGACCTGGGGGCGTGGCTCGCGGCCGCCCTGTTCGAGGTAGGTGGGGAGGTACCAGTGGCTGACGACGACGCTGGGGGCGACGAGCATCTGGCCGAGGAACCAGGCGGGGTGGTCCTCGCGGTCGAGGGCGTCGACGCCGCCGATGAGGACCCCGGCGAGCCAGAGCCCCCCGATGGTGACGCCGAGGATGAGGCCGCGGGCGCGTTGGCCGAGCAGGTAGTGCCCGAGGCCCGGGACGACCCAGGCGGCGAAGGCGGCGGCGACGTGCCAACGGGTGGCGGCGCTCTCGTCGGCGCGGGTGGCGATGGCTAGACTCCTGAGGCGGGGGGAGGGCGGGACGGTCGGCCGCGCCGTCCCGTCAAAACGCATCGGTGAAGTCCGTTGACAAACCGAAGCGGCCCGATAGTGTAACCGCCGATTTGGGCCGGGCCAACGGATACGACCTGGTGCCAGACCGATCCCGCGGCGTCGCGGCGAACCAACGTCGGAGGACCCCATGAACATGCTCCTGGAAGAGGCCCTGCTCACGCTCAGTCCCTCGTCTTACGAGGCACAGCCGTCACCATCGGAACCGGACGAGGCGGACTTCCGCCTCGCGGACGAGGAAGAGTTCGAGGACGACGACGTTCTGGACGACGATGACGATGACGACCTCGACGACGATGACGACGAGGACGACGACTTCCTCGACGACGACGAGGACGACCTCCTCGACGACGACGATGAGGACGACCTCTTCGACGACGACGACGAGGAAGAAGAGGAAGAAGAGCTGTAGCCGGTCGGCTCCCGATGCACGCGAGCCGCGCCCGGCATCGCGCACCGAGGAGCCCCCATGGCACAGACGCATCTCCGGCAGAAACCCGACGAGCAGGCCGAGCCCTACACCGGCCCCGAGCGACGTACGTCGGTCGTGGATCGGCGTACGCAGTACACCGGCCTGGAGCGGCGGCGCGGCCCGGGCATCCGCCGCACCGACTTCGCCAAAAGGGCCGAAGAGGGGGAGATGACCCCGGAGCAGTTCCTCTTCATCAAGGCGATCGACGCCTACAAGCGGGTGAACAACCGGCCCTACCCCACCTGGACCGAGGTCCTCGAGGTCATGCGGAAGCTGGGCTACCGCAAGACCCAGCCCACCGACCTCGAGATCCCCGGCGCGGAGGACTGGACCGAGGCGCCCGACGCGGCGGCCTTCGCCGCGCTGCCGCCCGCGAGCGAGGCGGCGTGAGCCGAGCGTGAGACGAGACGATCCCCCGAAGCCCACGCATGCCATGCGTGGGCTTTTCTCTGGGGTGACCCCTGCGGCGGGGGCGGCGGGCGGCACAGCCCGTATGATCGCCGCGTGACCGAAGCCCTGCCTTACAAGATCGCCGTCCTCTGCTACCTCTTCGACGCGGAGGGTCGGCTGCTGCTGCTGCACCGGCGCAAGCCCCCGAATCGCGACCTCTACTCCCCGATCGGCGGGAAGCTCGAGCAGGCGATCGGCGAGAGCCCCACGACCTGCGCCAAGCGGGAGATCCGCGAGGAGGTCGGGCTCGAAGTGACCGACGAGGAGTTGCACCTCACCGGCATCGTGTCGGAAGCGGGCTTCGACGACCGGATGCACTGGCTGATGTTCCTCTACGAGCTGACCCGGCCGCTCGCCCCCGACGCGATCGAGGCGCTGGAGTTCGACGAGGGCCGGCTGGAGTGGCACGACCCGGCGGCGGTCCCCGCGCTGGCGATCCCCGCCACGGATCGGGAGGTCATCTGGCCGCTCTTCTGGCGGTTCCGCGGGCGATTCTTCATGGCCCACATCGACTGCTTCGGCGGGACCCTGCGGTGGCGACTCGAGCAGCCCGGGGGCGGCCGGGGCGACGAGGGCGTCGTCGGAGCCTGACGGTGACGGATGGCGGGGGGCGGGCGAGGGTCCGGATAACCGGGCGGGGAAGGGGGCCGCGATGGGGGGAAGTGGTTCTCGTCTCGATCCCGCTGGGCGCGGGACCCGGGACGGGGTATCTTCTGAGGACGCTAAACCCGAACATCAGGGAGTCGAGAAGGATGCATCGCAAGCTCGCCCATTGTCTGGCAGTTCCCGCCGTCGCGGTCATGGCCGCGCTCGGAGGTTGCCGCAGCGACGATCAGCACGTGTTCGCGATGCCGCTCGACCGGCCGGGCACCGTGACGATCGTGGACGCCCTGACGGGCGAGCCGCTGTGGAGCAAGTCGGTGCCCGAGGCCCAGAAGCTCGTGCTCAAGTTCGAGCGCGACGGCGTGTGGCACGACGACGAGATCTTCCTCACCAAGGGCACGCCCGCGAACGAGGTCAACTGGGCGCTGTACCCCGCGGGCAAGGGGCTGTCGTTCGACCAGGTCCCGCTCGGCAAGGCCTTGGGCTACGGCACGGTGGACCTGCCCGGCACGCCCGTCCGGGTCGACGTGCGGTATGACCGGTCGCGCGTGACCAGCGGCCCGGCGACGGCGCCGACGATCGCCCCCGAGTCGACCGACGCGTCGCCGACACCCGCGGCGGCCGAGGAAGCGGCCCCGTCCCCGGTGCTGCTCGACCCGCCGACGGCCGCCCCCGAAGAGGCCCCGGCCACCCCGGCCACCCCGGAAACCCCGGAGACGCCCGCGGCCGCGGAAGAGGCGGCGACCCCGCCCCCGGCTCCGGCCCCGGCGGCTGAGACCGAGGCGGCCCCCGCGGAAGAAGCCCCCGCCGCGGCGCCCGAAGCGGTGGACGACCCCGCCTTCAAGTAGCCACACCACCCCGCCATCACGGACAAGAGCCGCCCCCCTCGGGCGGCTCTTGTCATTGGTGTGCCGTGGGTAACGAACACTCGCGCTGCGCTTCGGCGCCGGGTTCTAGGTGCCGCTCATCACCTTGCCGACGGAGAAGATCGGCAGCAGCAGGGCGATGGCGACGAACCCGATCACGCCGCCCATCACGCCGATGAGCAGCGGCTCGATGAACTGCGTGCTGGTTTTGACCTGGTCGTCGAACTCGTCCTCGGTGAACTCGGCGATGCGGTCCATCGTCTGGCTGAGCCGGCCGGACTTCTCGCCGGAGAGGATCATCTGCGCCACGCTGCGGGGGATGAGCTTGGGCGCGGAGAAGAGGGCGTCGGAGAGCTGCGAACCCTGGCGGAGCCTCTCGTCGACGTGGTCCCACAGCTCGCCGTAGTAGAGGTTCTGCGTGACGTGGCGGACGATGCCGACCATGTCGAGGATCGGGACGCCCGCGGCGAGCATGGTGCCCATGGTGCGGCAGCCGCGGGTGACGTAGAGCTTGGTGTAGAGGGGCCCGATGATGGGCGCGGTGAGTTTGAGCCAGTCGACGAACCGCTTGCCGGCGGCGGTGCGGATGCCGAAGACGATGGCGACGAGCGTGGTCGCGAGACCACCCACCCACAGGTACGGGTGCCCGGTGACGGCGCCGCTGATGCCCATGAGCAGGCGCGTGGGCGCCGGGAGCGTCACGCCCCGGCCGGCGTAGATCCCGGCGAACTGCGGCAGGACGAACACGATCAGGAACACCGTCACCGCCGCCACCATCAGCAGCATGAACGACGGATACATCATCGCCCCGCGGATCTTCTTCGCCGTCGCGTGCTCCTTCTGCATGTAGCCCGACACCCGATCGAGCATCGGCCCGAGCATGCCCGACGCCTCGCTGGCGCGGACGAGGGCGGTCAGCACCGACGGGAAGACCTTCGGGTGCTTCCCGAGCGCCACGGATAACTCGCCGCCCGATTCGACGTGGGACTTCACGTCCTCGAGCACCCACTTGAACGCGGCGTTGTTCGTCTGCTCGACGACGCAGTGCAGCGCTTCCGACAGCGCCACCCCGGTGTCGACCATCACCGCCATCTGGTGCGTGAAGGAGATCACCTCCGCGCGTCGGATCCGCCCGGGCGGCTGCTCCGAGCGCGCCGCATCGGGCGAGCCGACCCGCGCACCCGGGTTCTCCCGGCTCAGCACCAGGTCGACGACGAACTTCCCCTGGCCGCGGAGGGTGCTGCCGGCTTCCTCCAGCGTGAGCGCCTGCACGACCCCCTGGGCCAGTTCGCCCCGCGCATCTCGCACCTTGTAGGCAAAGCGTGGCATCATTCACCTCCGACGCTTGCGCCCCCGAGAGCCGCAAGCACGTCCAACCTCTACGCCGTCGTCGCGCTGAGCAACTCGTCCATCGTCGTCGCGCCCGCGGCGACCTTGGTCAGCCCGTCCTGCCTCAGCGTGGTCCAGCAGCCCGACTTCCGCGCGAGCTGACGCAACTCCTGCAACGAGGCGCCCCGGCTGATGACGTCCAGCGACTCGTCGTCCGGGAGGTAGAGCTCGTAGATGCCGACCCGCCCGGAGAACCCGGTGCCGCGGCACTTCGTACACCCCTCGCCGCGGAAGACCTGCGCGGGCACGGCCGCCCCGTCGGCGAGCCGGGCGAGCGTCGCCTGCTCGGGCGCCGTCAGTTCCGCGGGGATCTTGCACTGCGGGCAGATCCGCCGCACCAGCCGCTGCGCGAGCACGCCCCGCACCGAGGCGGCGACGAGGTACGACTCGACGTCCATGTTGAACAGCCGCGTCACGGCGCTCACCGCGTCGTTGGTGTGCAGGGTCGACAGGACCAGGTGCCCGGTGAGCGCGGCCTGGACGGCGATCTTCGCGGTCTCGCCGTCGCGGACCTCGCCGACCATCACCACGTCCGGGTCCTGACGCAGCAGGGACCGCAGCGCGCCCGCGAACGTGAAGCCCGCCTTGGTGTTCACCTGGAACTGGTTGACGCCCTTGACGTTGTTCTCCACGGGGTCTTCGACGGTGGAGATGTTGATCGAGGCGTCGTTGATCTCGTTGAGCGTGGCGTAGAGCGTGGTGCTCTTGCCGCTGCCGGTGGGCCCGGTGACGAGCACGATGCCGTTGGGCTGCTGCACGAGCGAGCGCCACTTCACGAGCATGTCGGGCGAGAAGCCCAGCTTGTCGAGCCCGACGCTGAGGCTGCTCTTGTCGATGATGCGGATGACGACCTTTTCGCCGAACTTCCCGGGCATGGTCGAGACGCGGAGGTCGACCTGGCGGCGGTCGATGACGACGCTGATCCCGCCGTCCTGCGGGACGCGGCGCTCGGCAATGTCCAGCCCCGCCATGATCTTGATGCGGCTGACGATCGCCGACACCATCGTGTAGGGCGGCTTCATCTTCTCGAAGAGCAACCCGTCGATGCGGTACCGCACGCGGACGCTGCCGTCGTCCGGCTCGATGTGGATGTCGCTGGCGCGCTCGTTGACGGCGGCGGCGATCACGTGGTTGACGAGCTTGATGACCGGCGACTCGGTCGCGGCGGTCTCGAGGTCCGACAGGTCGATGCTGGCGGTCTGCCGCTCGACGAGCTCGAGCTCCTCCTCCTGGAGTTCCTGCACGAGGTCGTCGATCACGATCTCGCCCGCGCCGGGCCGGAGGGACGCGAGCGTCGCGCGGATGTCCCGCGACGTCGCCGCCACGATCTGGACCGGGTGGCCCGCCAGGCGCTCGACCTCTTCGATGACGAAGACGTTCGCCGGCTCGTGGACCGCGAGCGTGAGCTTCCCCTCGATGAGGAACATCGGGATCACGCCCTGCTTCTCGCAGAAGTCGCCGGCGAGGAGCTGGACGACCTCGGGGTCGACGTAGCGGGCGTTGAGCCGCACGAAGGGGATCCCGTACGCGTCGGCGAGGGTCTCCATCACCTGCTCTTCGGTGACGAAGCCGAGCTCGACGAGGACCTCGCCCAGGAGCTTGGCGTGGCCGCGGTTGCGCTGGAACGCCAGCGCCTGCTCGATCTGCTCGTGGCTGATGAGCTGCTTGTCGAGCAGGATCTCGCCGACGCGGAGCGGCTTGAGCGCGTGTTCGTGCGGGGTGGGGAGGGGGGCGATCATGAGAGGGCTCCTAGCGCAGGCTCCCGATGGCGGCGTCGACGTCGGGGGCGCACTCGAGCCGGCCCGCGAGGCGGGTGCACGCCAGGATCGTCTGCAGGTGCTCGGGCGCCCGCGCGAGGCGGACCTGGCCGAGCCGGTCCTCCGCCTCGTCCTTGAGCCACAGGAGCGTCTCGATGCCCCGCGAGTCGATCGTGTCCAGCCGGGCGCAGTCGATGACGAAGTCGCGGACCTTCGCCTCCATCCGGTCGATGGCGGCCTTGCGGAAGGCGTCGGCATCGCCCGCGAGCAGGTCGCCGCGCAGCGTCAGCACGGTGAGCGTGTCGCGGTCCTGGTGGGTGAGCTGCATGGTCGCGTCCTCCCTGGCGGTTACGCGGCGGCGGGGCTGGGCGCCTCGCGGCCGTCGAGCTGGCGCTGCCGCTGATGCCGCTTGATCGTTTCGTAATACGGCGACAGGTCGAGCCCGAGGAACGCCTCCGCGAGCTCCGGGTCGAACTGCTGCCCCGCGCAGGAACGGATCTCCCCGAGCACCTCTTCGAGCAGGAGCCCGTTGCGGTAGGTGCGGTTGCTGCTCATCGCGTCGAACGCGTCGGCGAGGCCGATGACCCGGCCGAAGAGCGGGATCGCCTCGCCGCGGAGCCCGAAGGGGTACCCGCGTCCGTTCCACTTCTCGTGGTGGTAGAGCACGCCGGGGATCAGGTCGTGCATCTGCCGGATGTCCTGCAGGATGCGGGCGCCGATCTGCGGGTGGAGCTTGACCTGGGCGAACTCCTCGTCGGTGAGCTTGCCGGGCTTGGTGAGCACGCTCTCGGGCACGCCGATCTTCCCGACGTCGTGGATCATGCCGCTGATGTAGATCCGCTCGACGGTGGGCTCGTCGAGGCCGATCGCCTCGGCGATCATGCGGGCGACGAGGGCGACGCGCTCGGAGTGGCCGTGGGTGTAGGAGTCCTTGGCGTCGATGGCGCTGGTGAGGGCGTGCAGCGTGCCCATGAACATCGCCTGCACGTCCTCGTAGAGCATCGTGTTCTGGAGGAAGATCGTGAGGCTGTTCGCCAGCGAGTCGCAGAGCTTCGAGTCGACGCTGGTGATCTGGGCGCCGTTGCGCTTGTCCCCGCCGAAGAGGATCGCGATCGGCCGGCCGTCCAGGCGCAGCGGCACCACGAGCAGGTCGCGGGCGATGCGCGGCAGGACCGAGATGCCCAGCGTCCGCGTGTCGTCCACCACCTGCGGGCCCGACGCCTCGCGGTAGCGGTCCAGCAGCATCAGCGCGATGTTCGTCACCGTCGCGGGGTCCGCGGCCATCGGCCCGGCGGAGAACGTCCGCCCGGCGAGCGCCTCCAGCCGGGGCTCGTTCTCGACCAGTTGCAGCGTCAGCCAGCTCAGCCCGACGACCTGCTGCAACTCCCGGCAGGCGTCGCTGAGGAACACGTCCGCCGGCTGCGTCACCGTGAGGCTCGTCGAGAGCTTGTAGAGCAGGCTCAGCTCCTCGTACGAAGCGGTGAGCTCCTTGCTCATGCCCTGGATCTCGCCGAAGCGGCGGTCGATCTCCATCGAGTCCGCGTGCATCCACGTCAGCGTGGCGGCGAGCCGCGTCACCTCGGGGGGCGAGAGCAGGGTGTCGACCGCCACGCGAGCGGTCGCGACCTGGAAGTCGATCTGTTGCTCGTCGCAGACCGTGCGCCACTGCTCGCTCTCGATGAGTTCGTGCCCGAGGAGCAGGGCGACGAGCATCGGCTGGCGCCGCCGCTCCGGCGACCGCCGCCGCCGACCCGAGGCGCCCAGCGGCGCGACCCACAGGCCCGGCCAGACCTCCACGACGTGCTCCGCCTCCGACGACAGCCGGTCCCACGCCTGCGTGAGCGAGCGCGAGAAGAAGCCCGAGCGGAGGATGGCCTGCTCGGCCCAGCGCGGCGGCGTCAGCGCCTCCGGCGCGGCGCCCGGGGCGACCTGGACGACCGTGACGCCCAGCGCCCGCAGCCGCTCGTGGAGCCGCTGGGGCAGCGTGAGGTCCGGGATGGTGGCGGTGGCAAGCATCACGGTGTGGCAACAGCTCCGGCGGTGACGCAGTGGCCGATGACTTCCTGCACCCGCGCCAGCAGGTCGCGGGGGCTGAACGGCTTCGCGAGCACCGAGACGATGTTCGTCCGGTCCAGTTGCTCCCGCGGGATGGCGAAGCCCCGGGCGGTGAGCATCAGCGCCGGCACCGCGGCGGTCTCGGCGTGCCGCTTCAGCTCCAGGCACAGCTCCAGCCCGCTGAGGAACGGCATCTGGTAGTCGGTGATGACCAGGTCCACGCGGTTGTCGAGCGCCGCCTGCAGCGCTTCCTCGCCGTCGCTCGCGGTGATCACCCGGTAGCCCGCGTTGCGGAGCTTGAGGCTCACGACGTGCAGGATGTGCGCCTCGTCATCGGCACAGAGGATGGTTGGCGTCTGGTTCATCGTCGCCCCTCCCCCACGGATTCGGCCATCTCGTCCCACGCCCCCGCCACGGCGGCGGGCCTAACCGTGTTGTCGGCAAGTGGGAGGGTGAACGTGAATGCACTCCCCGCACCCTTTTCGCTGGTCACGCCGATCGTGCCGCCGTGGATGCTCTCGATGATGTGCTTCACGAGGTTCAGGCCCAGCCCCGTCCCCTTGCCCAGGTGCGCGTGGTCCTGCACCCGGTAGAACTTCTGGAACAGGTTCGGCACCGCGTCGGCGGGGATGCCCACGCCCGTGTCGGTGACCGTCACCCGCGCGAACGCGCCCTCCGGTTCGAGCTCCGCGCCGATCGTGATCCGGCCGCCCGTCGGCGTGAACTTCACCGCGTTGTTCAGCAGGTTCAGCAGGACCTCCTGGATCATCTCCCGGTCCGCGGCCACCACGCACGACGCCGCGCCCGCCCCGTCCCAGCGGGTGATCTCCACGCCCTTGCTGCGCGCGTGCGGGCGGACCGCGCTCTCCGCGTCCGACAGCAGCTCCGCCAGCGGCAGCGGCCGCGGCGCCGTCCGCACGAGCCCCGACTCGATCCGGCTGATGCTCAGGATGTTGTCGACCAGCCGCTGCAGCCGGTTCGTTTCGCTCTGGATGATGTGGTAGAACTCGTTGCGCGCCTCGGGCTCCGCGGCCTCGCCGTCGATGAGCATCTCCAGGCACCCCTTGATGCTCGACAGGGGCGTCCGCAGCTCGTGCGACACGCTGGCGACGAACTCGCTCCGCCGCTCCGCCGATTCGACCTCCCGCGTCACGTCCCGCAGCACCGTCACCACGCCGCCGCAGCCCGGCCGGTCCTCGCCCGGCTCCTCGCCCGCCGCCGCCGACGACAGGCACTGCATCGTCACGTCGACCACGTTCGAGTCACCGCCCCGCGTCACCTCGTGCTGCACGCGGCGGAGCAGCCGCGGCACGCTCCGCCCGCCCTCGCGGGTGTCGCGGATCATCCGCACGAGCGACCCGTCGGGGATCACCTCCTCCGCGGGCCTGCGCAGCGCGGCCACGAGGTCCACGTTGAGCAGCTTCGCCGCCGCCTCGTTCGCCAGCACCAGCTCGTCGAGCGCGTCGGTCACGAGCACCGCCTCGTGGATCGTGTTGAGCACCGCCTCGAGGTGGTGGCGTCGCACCTCGACCGAGTTGAGCTGCATGTCCATCGCCCGCCGGGAGACGGTCAGCTCCGTCACCCGGCCGCGGAGCCGGGCCTGGGAGTGCTGCACGAGGTCGACCAGGGGCCCGAGGCCGAACCGCCACCGCAGGGGGGCGGAGCCCGAGGGGTTCGCGTCGCCGTCGATGAGCGAGCGGACGACCGCCGTGGCGCGCCGCACCTCGTTGTCGAACGAGCAGGCCAGGACGAAGAGGAAGCCGCCCACCATCGTGCCCACGAGCAGCGCGATCAGCAGGACGTCGGCGGCGTTCCCGCCCGCCTGCCGCCACGCCGGCCCGACCGCGTAGGTCGCCACCGCGGCCGTCGCCGCCGCCGTCATCAGCGCTACCAGCAGGCTCAGCCATTTCAGGGGCGACAAGGGGGCATCTCCTCGGGGAGCTTCGTTCCACGCGGACCCCCCGGGGCCCGCGATCCATCACCGGGCCGCGTCACTGCACGTTCGAGAGCAGCCGCTGCGCCCGGGCATCGTCCGGCTGGCGACGCAGCGCCTCGCGGTACGCCTCCGCGGCCGCGGTCTTCCGCCCGGCACGCTCGAGCGAGATCCCGCGGAGGATCAGCGCCGCGCCGTCCGCGGGCGACAGCTCCGCCGCGCGGTCGAACATCCGCAGCGACTCCTCCAGCGCCCCGCGCCTCTGCAGCGCCATGCCCGCGAGCAGGAACCCCTCGTGCTGCTGCGGCGCCATCGCCATCGCGCGGTTCGCCGCGTTGAGCGCCGCGGGGTAATCCTTCTGCTTCAGCGCCAGCTCCCCGAGCTTCACCCAGTCGGTCGCCGAACCCTGCGGGCCGCGGGCGATCGTCAGATACACCTCGCGGGCCTTGTCGTTGCGGCCGGTGCGGAGATACGCCGTCGCCAGCGCCCGCCGCAGGTCCAGCCGATCCTTCCGCGACGGCTCGCGGAGCAGCCGCTCCAGCGCCGCCGCCGCCCGGTCGTTCTGACCCGCCGCCAACTGCGTCAGCGCCAGTTCCTCCGGCAGCTTCGGGTTGTCCGGTGAGAGCAGCGCGGCCTGCTCGAAGTAGGGCACCGCCTTCGCCGGCTCGCCCTCCATCCGGTACAGGTGGCCGATCGCCGCCCGCATCGCCGCGTTCTGATCGAAGTACGTCCGCTTGGCCTCCAGCAGCTCGATCGCGTCCGCCGCCCGGCCCAGCTCCACCAGCATCTCCGCCTGCGCCATCAGGAACGACGGGTTGTCCGGCTGCAGCTCGTACGCCTGCCGGTACGCCGCCTCCGCCTTGTCGAACTGCTGCCAACGCTGCAGCACCACGCCCTGGTAGTAGAAGGGCTCGGGGAACCGCGGCGTGCCCGCCTCGGGCGCCTCCCGCTCCTCCTTCTCCTTCTTCGACGCCTTCTTCGACTTCTCCGCCGCGTCCTTCCGCGACGTCTTCCGCTTCGAGTCCTGCGCGACGTCCAGCTCGATCGCCAGCTCCAGCAGCCGGTACGCCCGCTCGAGCTGCCCCCGCTCCAGCGCGATCCGGCCCGAGAGCGTGTGCAGCTTCGGGTTCTCCGGGTCCATCGCCAGCGCGTCCTTCAGCGACGCCTCCGCCTGGTCCAGGTCGCCCCCGTCGAACTGCTGCTGCGCCATGTTCAGGATCAGGCCCGAGCGGATCTCGTTGTACCGCTCCTTGTGCGCGGCGACCGCCGCCTCGTGGCCGCCCTTGTTGCTCGCGCAACCCGGGAGCACCGCGGCGCCCACCCCGGCCATCAACATCGTCCACATCGCGAGGCGGTTCTGCTTCGTCACGTTGCGTCTCCTGGTCTGCAAACAACAAGCCCGGGGACTCGCGTCCCCGGGCTTTGTTTCGGCTGTATCGCCTGCGTGGTTTAGGTCGCCGGGGTTATTCCAGCTCCACGTCCACGCTGCTCATCATGTCGAACGTCTCGTCGCCCCCCGTGAAGACGCTGTCGACCACCTCGAACACGTTCACCGTGCCCGCCATCTCGACCTGCGGCTCGCCCTCGAACACGACCTCGACACCCGCCGAGAACGCCTCCACCGGCTCGACCGCTTCCACCGCCACCACCTCCACGTTCGGCGACACCGACTCGATCACCTCGCCGCCGTCCACGCTCCCCGCCGGAGCGGCCTCGGTCGCCGGGGCCTCCCCCATCGGGTCCAGGTCCGGGAGCTGGCTGTTGACCGCCTCGTCCACCGCGTCATTCAACGCGGCTTCCATGATCGAGAAGTTGTGGTACTCGTACTCGACCCCCGTGATCTCTTCCTTCATCCGCATCGCGTCCGTCAGCGTCGGATCGAGGTACAGCGCCAGGTTCGTCGCCCAAAGCGCCTTCTCCTTGTCCCCACGCTCCAGGTGCTGCTGCGCCTTCGTGAGCTGCGACGAGGTCAGCTTCGTCCGCGACCAGGGCAGCAGACCCTTGCGGGCGCCCAGCACCGCGAGCTGCGCGTCGTTCTTCGTCGACTCGCCCACCGCGTAAAGCGACTGGTCCTTCATCACCGTCGGCTTGATCAGGAAGATGACCTCGCTCCGCTCCGCCGAGTCGTCCTGGCCCTTGAACGCCGCGCCGAGGAACGGCACGTCGCCCAGCCCCGGCACCTGACGCCGACCCACGGTCACGTCTTCCTTGAAGAGGCCGCCCAGCACCACCGTCTGCCCGCTGCGGACGATGACGTTCGTCGTCATCTCCTGCGTCGTCTCGGACGGGATGATGAAGCCGTTCTCAACCCGCCCGGTGTTCCCGTCGCTGAGGCTCGGCCGCAGCTCCATGCGGACCATGCCGTCGGAGCTCGCGAACGGGCGGACCGACAGTTGCGTGCCGACGTCGAGGAACTCGACGGTCTGCGTCGCAGCGGTCTCGGTCTGCGTCGTCGACAGGTAGCCCAGCCGCTCGCCCACCATGAGGTCGGCCTTCTGGCGGTTGAGGACCAGGAGCTTGGGGTTGGCGAGCACGGTCGTGTCGGTGACGTTGTCGAGGGCCCGGACGAACGCGGAGACGTTGTCGCCGACGACGCCGACCTTGAACCCGCCGGGGGTGTTGGTGTTGCCCACGCCCGTCTGCACGCCGCCGCCGGAGCCGATCGCCCCGTTGACCGACCCGCCGCCCTCGACGGTCCCGCCGACGAGCTTGTCGATGATGTTCGTCGGCGAGCCGGCGAAGTTGCTCATGTCGTAGTCGACGAGCACCGAGATGTCCACGCCGAAGGCGTTGGTCTCGGTCAGCGCCGCCTGGAGCACCGTCGCCTCGACGAGGATCTGCTCCGGCCGGACGTCCAGTTCGCCCAGGACCGCGTTGATCTCGTCGACGTTCTCCTGGTAGTCACGGATCACGAGCGTGTCGGCGTGGGCGAAGGAGTTCGCGCCGCCGTCGCTCACGCTCGCCTGGAAGCCCTCCTTCGTCTCCCCGCTGACGGAGATCGAGCCGTTGTCCGACAGCAGGGGCTGGACGAAGGTCGAGGCGTCGGCGGCGTTGATGTAGTTCAGCCGGATGATCTTGCTGACCTGCTTCCGCTCGCGCTTCTCGATCTCGTTGAGTTCCTGCGCCGTGTAGACGTAGATGAACTGGCCCTTCTCCTGGAACCCGAAGCCGTTGGGCTGCAGGATCGCGTCGAGGGCCTGGTAGAAGTCCACGCCGTACAGGTCCGCCGAGACCGACCCCGCGACGCCCCGGCTGGCGATGATGTTCCGCTGGCTCTGGATCGACAGGAGCTGGAGCACCTTGGTCAGCTCCAGGTCCTTGACGTGCAGGTCGATCTCCCCGAACGAGCCGACGTTCACCGTCTGGCCCGCGGGCAGGATCTCCGCCGGTTCATCCGAGAACAGGTCCACCGGCGCGGCGGGGGCGTCGGCCGCCTCGCTCGCGATCGGCAACACGCCCTCGTCCGCATTCACCGGGGCCGCATACACGATCCCCGTCGCACAAAGAAACGCCCCCATCCACCGCTTGGTGCTACCACGCTGCATGATCCATGTCTCCTTCTTCGCCTCGCGTCGGCCGTCTGCGTTACATCCGCAACCGGATCGTGATGCCGTGTGACTTGAGCAGGACGTGCCGTTCCGACACCTGCAACAGCGTCCAGCCTTCCACTTCCTGCCCGGGCGCCACGAGCAGCCCGTTGATCACCGCTCGCGATTGCTCGCCGAGCATCACGCTCTGCAGCTTCAGACGACCGGCGGATGCCAGCGCCTGCGCTCTTCCCGGGCTATCGGCTGCCAAAGCACCCGACTTTGCCTCTCCCCCCAAATCCCGTGCCCCGTACAGCCGTACATCCAGCGCAAACAGGTCACGCTGCAACGTCGACGGCAGGTCCATGTACACCACCGGACGCGGCGACAGCCCGTCCTCGATCGCCAGCACCTCCACCGCCGACAGACCCTGGTCCACCGCCGACGCCGTGAACGCCGGCTTCGCCGTCGCCGTCTGCGGGATGTTCTTGAGCATCAGCCGGCCCCACAGCAGCAGCCCCACCGCCACCAGCAGGCACACCGCCCCCAGCTTCCGCTTGTCCGCCTTCAGCTCCCGCACCACCTGGTCGATCGCACGCCTCACGTCCCACCCGCCTTTCCCGGATCCCGGTCCGGCGTGTAGAACGTCGTCAGCTCCAGGTCCACCCGGACCGGCGACGACGCGTCCGAGACGCTGGTGTCCAGGCTCAGCCGCTCCACGCGGATCAGCCGGTTCATCGCCTCGATCTGCTTGAGCACGCCATACGCACCCGGGAACGAACCGTCGAACCGCAGCTTCATCGGGATCGTGCTGTAGTCCCGGTGATGCCTGATGTCCCCGACGACGACCTCGTGCACCGTCGCCCCGAACGCCTGCAACGACTCCGTGAGCCCCCGCAGGACCTCGGCCAGCTCGTCCGTGCGCGGGACGTACCGCTGCGTCTCGTGGCTCCCGAGCCGCAGCTCCGCCACCTGGTCGTGCAGCTCCCGCAGCGACGTCTTGCTCGCGTCGTACCCGATCTCCTGCCTCGCCTGCTCCGCGCGGGCCTCGAGCCCCGCACGCGTGTGCCGCGCCGGCAGGTAAACCCCCAGCCCGCACACCAGCCCCACGGCGGCGACCACCATCAGGACGCGGCGGCGATCACGCTCAATCCGCATACGCCACCCCCTTTCCCCGGGGTTGAATGTCTCGTTCCAGGTCCACCCGCATCGTCATCTCGAACCCGCGGAGCGCGACCCCTCGGGCCACCACGCCCCGGCTGTGCTTCAGCCGCACCTCGCTGAACAGCCCGTGCTCCGACAGCAGCCCGATCACGTTCGCCACCGTCAGGTCGTCCGGCGCCAGCCCCTCGACCGTCACGTTCAGGTACTGCGGCTGCCGCGGCTCGTCCCGGGCGCCCTTCGACTTCTTCGACTTCGCCTTGGGCTTGGTGGCGGCGTCGATCGCCGCCGGCGTCGGCCGGACCGCCGACAGGTCGACCCGCGCCAGCGATACCCCGCGCGGCAGCACCTGACCCAGCACCGCGAGCACCTGCGTCTGCGTCACCGGCTGCGCCAGCTCACGCTGCACGCGGGTCTGGTGCAGCAGCGCCTTGTACTCGCCGATCAGCCGCGCGGACTCGGTCTGCTCCCGCTTCACGGCCCGGGCCTCCGCCTCGATCGCCTCGACCCCCGCACGCAGGTCCCCGGTCTGCTTCACCTGCTGGCCCCAGAAGGCCAGCCCCGTCAGCACCGCCAGCGCCATCGCCGCCGACTGCAACAGCGACCGGCGTCGCCGGGCACGCTGACGGAGGTACGACTGGGGCAGGAAGTTGATCTCGTTCATGCCGCGGCTCCTTGCAGGCGCGACGCCCGCTCCGGCCGCAGCGCCAGCCCCGCCGCCGTCGCCCACGCCGCACGCGCCGGAAGCCCCGCGACCACGCCCTCCACCCGCGCCAGGTCGATCGGCGCCAACGGGTCCGTCGGCCGGACCGTCACCCCCGCACAATCACCCAGCATCTCCGGCAGGCCCGGCGCCATCGCCTCACCGCCCACCAGGAGCACCTCGTCCGGCCGGCGGCCCCGGAACGTCACGCCGTAGTACCGCAGGCACAGCGACAACTCGCGCCCCAGCTCGACCACCAGCGGCCGCATCGCCGTGATCACCTCTTCCGCCACCCGCGACCGGCTCCGCGAATCCACCTCGCCCGCGATCAGTTGCCGACGCAGCGCCACCGCCTCGTCCAGCGGCACCTGCAGCGAATCCGAGGCGGCCTCGTCGAACCGCTTCCCGCCCACCGGCACGAGCTTGAAGAACACGATCCGCGAGCCGCGGGTGATCAGCACCTTGCTGCCCGCGTACCCCGCGTCGATCACGACCCGCACCGCCGCGTTGTCGTCGTCGTCGTCACCGCCCGCGGCCGACCCCGGCCCCGACGGCAGCAACCCGACGCACCGGCGGAGGGCCGAGGGCACCGCGTCCACCGCCACCGGCTCCAGCCCCGCGTCCACCAGCGACCGCGTGTGCCGCTCCACGAACCCGACCGGCGCCGCGAGCAGGATCACCTCCCGCCTCGCCTCGTCCCCTTGCCGCACCTCGCCCGCGTCGTAGAACTGGATCGACAGCGGCTCGCCCGACAGCCGCAGCCGGTCGTTCGCCTCCCACTGCACCGCCTGCAGGAGCTCCTCGTCGGGCATCCGCGGCAGCCGCAGGTTCTTGTACTGCACCTCCGACGCCGGCAGGCACGACACGCACCGCCGGCCCTGGAACGAGCCGTTCGACAGGAGCCCCGCGATCGCGTCGCTCACCGCGCGGTGATACTCGTCCCCGGGCTTGAGCCCCGCCGGCAGCAACCGCTCACCCACCGCGACCGCGGCATAGCCCTCGCCCCGGCGTTCCAGCTGCATCAGCCGGACACACCGCGCCCCGACATCCACCCCGATGGGTGTGCGCGACCTGGTCCACGTGCCTCCAAACACACTGCCTCCTCGTCCCTCGCCGCCGGTGTTTCCCTGGACCCCGGCGGGTCGCGACTCGCACGTTCGTGCGCTACCTGGTCTTCTGAACCGTCACCTTTCCCGTGAAGGGTGCGACCTCAACGACATACCGCTGATCCGACGACAACAGCCCGATCGCCGCCCCCTGGTCGGGCGCGCCGAGCTCGTCGTACGTGATCGCGATCACGCCGTTGCTCTCCTGGAACGTCCAGCCCGCCCCCGCCCGCGCGGCCGTGGCGAGCGTGATCCCCCCGAAACGGTCATCGCTCTTGAAGTCGATGAGGTTGTCGCTGCCCGTGGCGCGCCAGTTCAGCCGCAGCTTGTAGTCCGCGTCCGCCGGCAGGGGCCACGAGCCGTCGACCCGCTGCCTCTGCAGGAAGTAGCTCTCCGCCCGCGTGTCGATGACCACGCGGTGCGGCGCCTGCTGCGCGATCGCCTCGTTCTGGGCGTAGAGCAGGTCCGCGATGAGCGTCCGCGCCGCCGCCTGGACCCCCAGCGAGCTCGCGGCGAGCATCTGCGGGACCACCACCGCGGCCGCGAGCCCGATGATCGTCACCACGATCAGGACCTCGACCAGCGTGTAGCCGCGACGGGTTGTGTTGATCCTCGCGTGCATCTCGCTCCGCTCACGCTTAGCGGGCGCCCCGAAAGGGGCCCGCTCCCGGTCCGATCCTCAGTCACGCTCCGCCGGCGCCGCGACCTTCATGCTGCCGTCCGTCATCGTCGTCTGGAGCTTCGCGACCGAGACGTTGAGCTGCTTGAGCAGGTCGACCATCTCGCGCCGCTGGGAGCCGGCATCGGCCAGGCCTTGGGCGCTGGCGGGCTGCGCGAAGGTCATCGCCTCGCCGCCGGGCGTCGTGTTCCACGCCACCCAGAGGTTCATGGTCAGCAGCACGGCGATGACGGTGAGCACGGCATTGAGGTAACGCAGTTGACGCATGGCTTGTCCTTCTGTGCGGGTTGTCCCAATGGGTTCATCGGCCGATTCGGGGCCCGACTGAGGCCGGTTCGTGCAAGTGGGGGAGATTGGGCGGTTTTCGGTCCCGCGCCGCCCCCGAACGAAAAAGGGCCGCCGCGGCGTTGGCCGCGGCAGCCCAGGTGGTGCGGGCTGGGATTACTCGTCGCCCATCCAGCTCGGCGCTTCGGTGACGAAGTCGTCGGTGTCATCGAGGCCGAGGCTCTCGATCTGGTCGTCGGTCAGGTTCCCGACGTAGGCGGCGATGCGGCCGGTGTCGGGGTTGTAGAACCAGTGGTTGGTCACCGTCGCGCTGCCGTTGGCGAACGGGTTCGCCGGGAACTTCTGCAGGTACGGCCCGAGGTTCAGGATGTCCGACGTCGCATACGTGATGTCACTGTCATTCACGCCGTTCGCGAAGTCGGCGCCGTCGGCGATGCCATGCTTCGTCGTCATCACTCTCCACGTCGGCAGGCCGCCGCTGCCGTCGACCATGGCGGGCGGGTACGCGCCGCCGTGCTGGACCTGGAACAGCTCCAGCTGGCTGCGGACGGTCTGCAGCGTGCTCTTGAGCGAGCTGGCCTTCGCCGCCTCGCTCGCGGAGCTGAACTGCGGGATCACGATCGCGGCGAGGATGCCGAGGATCACGACCACGATCAGGATTTCGACCAGCGTAAAACCACTCTTCCGATTCCGTGCACTCATGTCTGCCACTCCTCTAAGGTTTCCGGCCCGTGCGAGCCTCTTGCGTGTTCGGGTCAACGCGACCCTCTCGTCGCTCTCCCCCCAATGACTGGTGGACGAGAGAGTCGACCGATGTCCTCGTTTCGCTCATCGACCGGTAAACGGGGCGACTTGACCCCGTCCTGCCGATCGTGTCACGACGGACGGCTTTTTCCCGGCCGACCGACGCAACGGGCCAACGAAACGATTCGCCCGCGCAGCAGGCAACCCACTCGCGGCAGATTCCGCGAACTGCCCCGTCCCAGAAACTTGCCCAGTTCCTACAACCATCCCCCGTCCCCCGATCCGTCCCCCGGCCGCCTTACCCGCGCACCTGGCGAGCCAGAAACGCCTCGGACTCCGTCAGGATCCGCCTCGCCTCCTTGAAGCTCAGCCGGGCGAGCGTCTCGTCGAACGTGCCCCACGCGTAGTCGCTGATCTCCTCGACCTGCGGCGTGACGTGGGTCGAGGCGACGATCCCGATGAAGTAGGCGACGCGCTTGTGGATCAGCCCGCCGCCGCCGCGGGAGTCGCGGAAGATGTAGGACTCGCTCATCCGCGGCTCGGCGAGGAGTTCGACGCCCGCGAGGCCGGTCTCCTCGCGCAGCTCCCGCCGCGCCGCCTCGACCTCGGTCTCGCCCCTTTCGGGGTGGCCCTTGGGGAAGCCCCAATGGCCGGCGTGGTGCTGGATGAGCAGGTACCGCCGCACACCCGTCGCGGGTTCGATCGCCACGGGCACGACGCCGCACGACGCGTCGTGCCGGGTTTTCGGGGTGCGCGACTTCCTGAGAGGCTTGGTCATGGCCGCCGAAGTGTACCGGTCCGTGTGCTTCACGCCGCCGCCCCCTTCGCCGTCGCGCCCCACGCCCCCCCGGAAGAACCACCGGTACCGCCCGTCCCGCGTCCGCGGGGGCGAGCGGCCTAGTCGCCCGCTTCGAGCACCGCCATGAACGCCCCCTGCGGGATGTCCACCGTGCCGACGCGCTTCATCCGCTTCTTGCCTTCCTTCTGCTTCTCGAGCAGCTTCCGCTTGCGCGAGACGTCGCCGCCGTAGCACTTGGCGGTGACGTTCTTGCCCACGCTCTTGATCGTCTCGCGCGCGATGATCTTGCCGCCGATCGCCGCCTGCAAGGGGATCTCGAAGAGGTGCTTGTCGATCTGGTCCTTGAGCTTCTTGAGCAGGTGACGGCCCCGGAACTCGGCCTTGCTGCGGTGCACGATCAGCGACAGCGCCTCGACCGGCGTGCCGTTCACCAGCACGTCCATCTTCACCAGGTTGTCGGTCTTGA
>CAZKRE010000038.1:0-21760 GCA_964555075.1 uncultured Phycisphaeraceae bacterium | reverse complement strand
CACCCGAGGCGTCGCGGGACTGCTCACCGCCCGTGGCGGCGGTCATTCCACCCGAAGCGCTCCGAGACTGTTCGCTGCCCGTGGCGCTGTCCCCCATGGCCTGACGGCTCGAGGTGGCGCTCTGGAGCTGCTGGATGAACTGCTGGTGGTCACGCTGCATCTGCTGCGCGAACTGTTTGACCTTCTCGTCCTGGGCTTGCTGTTCGGCGAGGCGGCCGAGCTCAACCTCAGCGCGATTGCCCGCAATGAGCATCTGGACGAGCTGTTGCTGCGTCTGCCGATCTGACGCGCTGGCCGAACCCTGCATGGTTGACGACGTCGCGGCGGTCGAGCGTTGGGCGGGTTGCCGCTCGGTCGCGGAGGTGTCTCCCATTTGGGCCTGGGCCAAGCCGGCCGGCATCATGATGGCGCCTGCGAGTAGAGCGGTTCGAGCGTGAATCCACATTCGTGTTCTCCTTTTCCCGAGGGGACGGGGTGGGGATGATGCGCCCCGGGCCAAAGCTCGGATGACGCGAGATCTGCGGCCTCCAATGCCGCAACTCCAAACCCTACGCGTGGCGGAACGAATGTCTCCCCCGTAGAGGGCGGTGATGACGACCGGGAACGGATTGATCGTGCCTTAGTCCATCATTGCGCCGGGAGGTAGGCGATCGGCTGGAGGTTCGTGGGGTAAACATGGAGACGGGACACCCCAGAGCCCCCAGTCGGCGCACGTACCTGGGAGTGCGAAGGGGTTGTCGCATGATCGGTTGAGCCCAGTGCCAACAACCGATAGGCTCGCCGGGCGATAGGGGAGACCGTGTGACGGGGAAGGGGAATCGCCTTGCGTGTCTATGGCATCCAACTCGACATCCGGTGGGAGGACAAGCCGGCCAATCTGGCGCGGGTGTGGGAGCTTGTCCGCGGTGCCGGTGTGCTGCCGGGATCACTGATCGTCCTGCCCGAGATGTTCTCGACCGGGTTCAGCATGAGCGTCCCGCGGGTCGCGGAGGACGAGCGGGGCGTCGTCGACCACTTCCTGGCGGAACTAGCGGTTGAGACAGAGAGCACGGTAGTCGGGGGGATGGTGACCCGGCAGGAGGATGGGCGCGGCCTGAACGTCGCGGCTGTTGTCGGGCCCGACGGTGTTGAGCGGGTGCGGTACGTGAAGATGCATCCCTTCAGTTACGCGGGCGAGGATCGGCACTACGCGGCGGGCGATCGGGTGGTCACCTTCGGCTGGGGCGGGTTCGAGGTGGCGCCGCTGATCTGCTACGACCTGCGGTTTCCGGAGGTGTATCGGGAGGCCGTGCGGCGGGGGGCGCAGGTGCTGGTCACGATCGCGAGTTTCCCGGCCTCGCGGGAGCACCACTGGGTGACGCTCAACACCGCCCGCGCCATCGAGAACCAGGCCTATGTGGTTGCGGTGAACCGCTGCGGGAGCGATCCCAACGCGAGTTACAGCGGGCGGAGCCTCGTGCTGGACCCGCGGGGGCAGGTGCTTGCGGATGCCGGGACGAGGGAGGGGGTGGTGGCGGCTGACCTGGATCTGGCGTCCCTCAGGGAATACCGGGGGCGGTTTCCGGCGCTGGCTGACATGCGGGCGGACCTCTTGCCGGGCACCGCCGACACGACCGGTGTAACCCTCAAGGTTTAGCAAGGTTCGCTTACGGATGCTGGTGGCGGGAAAAACCCTAGCCGGGCGGCATTTTCCCTTGCATGGAACCCGGAGGGAGTTAGCCTTTTGTAGATGCACCCGCGGAAGACGGGGCTCACCTCGACCGATAGGGGGGTGTATCAACTTGCCGCCTAAGGCCCACGCACTGTGGGCGTCGGCCCGGCGGAGAGGGGAGTTGGGGAGTGGCTGCGCAATCCATCACGAGACGTCAGGGGCCGCCCGGTGGCGTCGACCGTCGCACCCGGCCGCCGGTTGAGGACGTTTCGATCATCGAGCTGATGTGGAAACGCCGGTGGACGCTGGTGTGCGCGGTGGTCGCGGCCGTGGCCGTCGGCGTGGGCTACCTCTACATCGCAACCCCCACGTACTCGAGCAGCGCGGTGATCTTCGTCCGCCAGCAGCTCCCGGACAACGCGCCGACGGGGTTGCAGCCACCGCCTTTCGAATCGGCGACGGTCGCGGCGCACGCGGAGATGCTCCGCTCGAACACGGTGCTGCTGGCCGCATTGGAACACGATGAGGTGTCGGAGGCCCGCACCTGGGCCGGTCGTGAACCGCTGCGCGTCCTGCGGAAGGAACTCGACATCGCCACCGGGCAGGACAAGGAGCTGGTGACGATCTCGTTCTCCGGCCCGTACCCGCAGGAAGCGGCGACGATCGTGAATCGCGTGGTCGAGGCGTATGTGCAGGCGCAGCACGCCCAGCGGCAGGCCACGGCCGGGGCGACGCTGTCCCGCCTCCGCCGACAGATGGGGCTCGAGGAACTCCCGCCCGAGAAGATCCAGGCGATCGTGGAGACGGCGGGCCCGTTCGAGGGGATCGCGGTCGAAGGCAACGAGCAGGTGATCGCCGAGCGGCTCCAGCAACTTGCCGACCGCCTGACCCAGGCGCAGCTCGCGAAGGTCAACGCCGAAAGCCTCTGGGCGGCGGCGACGAAGGCTGGCAATAACCTGAACGTGCTCGAACAGCTCGTCGGTGCGGTCGGGGTGCAGGTGCCGCGCGACACCTTCATTGTCGAGTCGGAACTGCTCTCCCGGCTGTCGGCGGTCGACCAGCAACGCGAGGCGCTGGGGCAGTCGTTCGGCCCGAAGCACCCGCGGATGCAGACGCTCGATCGGCAGGCGTCCACCATTCGTGAACGGCTTGATCAGTGGCGGATGTCGACCGCGGCGGCGCTGCGCCTGCGACTCCACGAGCACGTCAAGAGCACGACAGAACAGGAAGCCCATGTCCGGCAGGCGTTCGAGGCCCAGCAAGTCGCGGCCGCGTCGCTCGACACGCTCCCCATCGTGGTCATCGACCCCGCCCGGCCCGCGACCCGCCCCAGCGCGCCGGAGCCCGTGAAAGTCCTCGGCGGCGCCGGCGTCCTGGGGGCCGTGCTCGGCGGGCTGCTCGTCCTGCTCCTGGATTTCCGGGAGCATCAGCGATACGGGGACTCCCGCAGGGCCCGGTCGGCGACGCTGGCGGTCGCCGACGACGTCGATCTTCACGAGCCGGAGATGCCGCTGCTGGGCGTGGTGCCCGAGACGCGGATGCCCGCGGTGGCGACGCCCGAATGGGACGTGACCGCGTCGTCGATCCACCACATCAGGGCGGTGCTCCAGGTGCGGGCCCGCAACAGCGGCCAGCGGACGTTCGCGATCACCAGCCCGAGGCGGGGCTCGGGGAAGACGAGCGTGTCCATCGGGCTCGCCTCGTCGATGGCGATGTCCGGCATGCGGACGCTCGTTATCGACTGCGACCTCGCGAGCCGCGTCAGCCCGTCCAGCGCGGATGATCCGGCTCGGACCGGCCTCGTCGATGCGGCACGGATGCGGGGCTACATGAACGGCCACGGCAGCCCCGCGGTGGGCGTCGCCGCCCTCATCGACGGCCGCGATCTCGAGAGCTGCGTCATCCACTCGGCGATGGACAACCTGTCCATCCTGCCGGCGGGACGCGTGCAGCCAGACCACATCGCGCGGATGTCCGACCGTTTCGTGGAGCAGCTGCTGGCGGACGCGGCGGAACGGTACGAGATGGTGCTGGTCGACACCGGCCCGGTGCCGGGTAGCGTCGAGGCGCTGCTGGTCTGCAGCCGCGTCGACGGCGTGCTGCTGGTGGCGGCGAACGGGGAGTCGCGGCAGCGATTCGATCAGAGCCTGAGCTACCTGAAGGTCGTGGGTGCGCGGATCGCCGGGACGATCTTCAATCGCGCGGGCAGTGAACATACGGCCGACGGCGGCGCGGGCGCGGGAACGGAAGTGGCGCGGATCGGTGAGTCGGCAGCGGGCGGAAACCGGGAGGATTCGTCGGATGCCGCCTTCATCCCGCGCAGCCGTCCCCGCCCGCCTCGCTCGTCGGAGAACCTCGGCTCTGGGATTCTCGCGGCGGCGGTGCTCGGCCGGGCCGAGAACGCGGCGAACGGGCACAAGGACGCGGATGAGATGTCGGCCGACGACGCGGGGCTGAGCGACCTGCTCGACGAGTTGGAGTCGGAAGACCCGCCGCGGCAGAACGGCCGCGGGTGAGGTGCCTTCATTGGTGTGATGGGCAAGGGGAAACCATGAGCGATCGTGTGGTGGTAACGGGTGCCGGCGGCTTCATCGGGCACCACCTGGTGAAGTACCTCAAGCAGAAGGGCTGCTACGTTCGCGGGGTGGACGTGAAGGAGCCGGAGTACGAGGCGACGGCGGCGGACGAGTTTCAGATCGGCGACCTCCGCCGATGGGATGCGTGCCTGAAAGCGACCGAGGGGATGGACCAGGTCTACGCCCTCGCCGCCGACATGGGCGGCATGGGTTACATCTCCGCGAACCACGCGAAGATCCTTGCGAACAACGCGCTGATCAACATCCACACGCTCGACGCGGCGAAGCGCAACGGCGTGAAGCGGTACCTGTACACCTCCTCCGCCTGCATCTACCCCGAATACAAGCAACTCGAGGCGGACGTGACAGCGCTGAAGGAGGAGGATGCCTACCCCGCGATGCCGCAGGACGCGTACGGCTGGGAGAAGCTCATCGCCGAGCGGCTCTGCACGCACTACCGCGAAGACTACGGGATCGCGACGCGGATCGTCCGCTTCCACAACATCTTCGGCGTGTTGGGCACATGGACCGGCGGCCGCGAGAAGGCGCCTGCCGCCATGTGCCGCAAGATCGCCGTCGCGAAGCTCACCGGCAACCCCGAGATCGAGATCTGGGGCGACGGCGAGCAGACCCGCTCGTTCTGCTACATCGACGACTGCGTCGAGGGCATCCACCGCCTGATGCACTCCGACTACGGCGAGCCGCTCAACCTCGGGCAGGATCGGCTCATCAGCATCAATGGCCTGGCGGACCTGATCGCGGAGATCGCGGGCATCGAGATCGTAAAGAAGCACATCCCCGGCCCGCAGGGTGTACGCGGCCGGAACAGCGACAACAGCAAGCTGCGAGACGCCTTGGGCTGGGAGCCGCGGGTTTCCCTGGAGCAGGGGCTGGCGCACACCTACGCGTGGATCGAAAGCCAGGTCCGCGAGCACCTGCTGCCGCAGATGAACGCGGCCGGCGCGGCGCTGGCGAAGGCTTAGGCCACTGGCCGGCGACGTCTGGTTCAGTGCAGCGGCAGCGTGCTTGCGGGAATACGATGAACGAGTTCGCTTCGACATTCCGTGGTCGCCGTGTGTTCCTGACGGGACACACGGGCTTCAAGGGCGCCTGGCTGACGCTGTGGCTCGCCAAGTTGGGGGCGGAGGTCACGGGTTACTCCCTCGGCCCGCCGACGACGCCGAACCTGTTCGACCTCGCCCATGTGCGGGGAGCGACGGCGCGTCACCACGAGGCGGACCTCCGCGACCGGCCGGCGATCCGCCGCGCGATGATCGAAACGGAGCCGGACCTCGTGCTGCACCTGGCGGCGCAGTCGGCGGTGCGGCCGGGGTATCAGCAGCCGTACGAGACGTTCGAGGTCAACACGATGGGCACCGCGTCGGTCCTCGATGCGGTGCGGGCGCTGGGGCGACCCTGCGCCGTGGTCGTGGTGACGACGGACAAGTGCTACGAGAATCGGGAACACGTCTGGGGCTACCGCGAGACCGACGCGATGGGCGGGCACGACCCGTACAGCGCGAGCAAGGGCGCGGCGGAACTCGTTGTGTCGTCGTACCGTCGGTCGTTCTTCGACCCGGCGCGGGTGGCGGAGCATGGCGTGAAGCTGGCGTCCGCGCGGGCGGGCAACGTGATCGGCGGTGGGGACTTCAAGGCGGACGCGATCGTGCCGGATCTGGTGCGCAGCCGGATGGCGGGCGTCCCGCTGGAGGTGCGGAGCCCCGACGCGGTCCGGCCGTGGCAGCACGTCCTGGATTGCCTGAGCGGCTACCTGTCACTGTCGGCACAGATGCTTGGTGATGACGCCGCCCGCTGGTGCGACGCGTGGAACTTCGGCCCTTTGAGCGGATCGGAGTTGCCGGTACGGGATCTGGTAGAGAAATTTGCCGATGAGTGGGGTGACGGCGACTGGCTCGATACGAGCGACCGGCGTCAGCCACACGAGGCGAAGACGCTGCGGCTGTCGATCGACAAGGCGCTGTGGGAGCTGGGATGGCGTCCGCGGTGGGGCGTCGAAGACGCGGTGCGGCGGACAGCCGACTGGTACCGCCGGTGGCACGTCGAGCGGGCGTCGCCGCGGGAGCTCTGCGAGGAGCAGATCGACGCGTGGACAGGGGCTGATTGCGGCGAGCCCGCGGGCCTGGTGAGCGTGAGGAGCTGAGGGGATGGGCATGGGCTTTAGCAAATCGAATGAGCTGCGGCGACGGGCGCACGCCGCGATCCCCGGCGGGTGTCACACCTACGCGAAGGGGGACGACCAGTTCCCCGAGCTGTCGCCGGGCTTCATCGCACGCGGTGAAGGCTGCCGCGTGTGGGACGTGGATGGCAACGGGTTTATCGAGTACGGCATGGGCCTGCGTTCGGTGGGCCTGGGCCACGCTTTCCCGCCGGTGGTTGACGCCGTGCGCGAATCGCTCTCGCTGGGGACGAACTTCAGCCGACCGCACGCGCTGGAGGTGGAGTGCGCCGAGGCGCTGCTCGGGGTCGTGAAGTCGGCGGACATGGTGAAGTTCACGAAGGACGGCAGCACGGCGACGAGCGCGGCGGTGAAGCTCGCCCGCGCCGCGACCGGGAGAGACATGGTCGCCATCTGCGGCGACCATCCCTTCTTCTCCTACGACGACTGGTTCATCGGTACGACGCCGATGGACGCGGGGATCCCGCGCGAGCACAAGTCGCTGACCGTCCCGTTCCCGTACGACGACCTCGACGCGCTGCGCGAGCTCTTCGAGCGGCACCCGAAGCGGATCGCGTGCGTGATGATGGAGGCCTGCAAGTACGAGGACCCGCAGCCGGGATACCTGCGGGAGGTGAAGCGGATCTGCCACGAGCACGGCGCGCTGTTCGTGCTCGACGAGATGATCAACGGGTTCCGCCTCGCGAATGCTGGCGGCCAGGAGCGGTTCGACGTCGAGCCGGACCTGAGCACCTTCGGCAAGGCGATGGCGAACGGCTTCGCGATCTCCGCGCTCGTCGGGAAGGAGGAGTACATGGAGCTCGGTGGGCTCCACCACACGCGGGAGCGTGTGTTCCTCTTGTCCACCACGCACGGTGCGGAGACGCCGGGCCTCGCCGCCGCGCTCGCGACCATTCGGTTCTACCAGTCGCACGACGTGATCGGCACGCTGGAGCGGCAGGGGCTGCGGCTCGCGGCGGGACTCACGAAGGTCATCGCGTCGCACGGGCTGAGCGACTACGTGCCGATCAGCGGCCGGCCGTGCAACCTCGTGTTCGGGACGATGGATCAGAACGGGCGACCGTCGCAGGAGTTCCGGGCCCTGCTGATGCAGGAGCTGATCAAACGCGGGGTGCTCGGGCCGTCACTCGTCATCAGCTACTCGCACGACGACGCCGCGGTGGACCAGACGATCGCCGCGTTCGACGGGGCGATGCCGCTCTACAAGCGCGCTCTCGCGGACGGTGTCCACCGGCACCTGGTGGGCTCGCCGACCAACGTCGTTTACCGGAAGTTCAACTAGTGGGGCTCACGCGGGTCGACATCCCGGCGGTCGGCGAGCGGATGCACGAACTCCTCCGCGAGCTGTATCCCCACTTCCGCGGGCTCACCGGCGAAGGGACGCGGCAGACGCTCGCGCGGCTGTCGCAGATCGTCCCGCTCGACATTCATGAAGTACCCAGCGGCACGAGTGTCTACGACTGGAGCGTGCCGAAGGAGTGGCGGTTCCGCGACGCGTACGTGAAGGACGCCCACGGGAACCGCGTCGTCTGCGCCCGTCGCTCCAACCTGCACGTGATCAACCACAGCCAGCCGGTCCGTGCGGTGCTCCCGTGGGAAGCGCTTCGGCCGCGGCTGCACACGGATCCGGCCCGACCCGATCGGGTGGTGTACAAGCACGCCTTCTACCACGAGGACTGGGGCTTCTGCCTCTCGCACCGGCAGCTCGAAGCGATCGAGCGGGAGGGCGCGGGGCCGTACGAGGTGTGCATCGACGCCGAGTGGGTGGATGGCGGCATGGCATACGGGGAGGTCGCGCTCCCCGGCGACGGTACGACGGCGGACACCGTCATCTTCTCCGCTCACGTCTGTCACCCGTCGCTCGCGAACGACAATCTGTCGGGCGTTGCGGTGGCTGCTTACCTCGGCCGGCTCCTGGCGGATCGCCCGCGGCGGCTCAACTACCGCGTGCTCTTCGTGCCCTCCACGGTCGGGCCGCTCGCGTGGATGCAGCGGTGCCGGGCGGAGCTCGGCCGCGTCCGCGCGGGGCTGGTGCTTACGGGCGTGGGTGACCCGGGCGTGCCGCACTACAAGCGGAGTCGCCGCGGGGATTCGCTCATCGACCGCGCGATGACGCTCGCCGTCGCGAGCCGCGGCGGGGTGCTGCACGACTTCGAGCCGATCGGCTACGACGAGCGGCAGTACTGCTCGCCCGGTTTCAACCTCCCCGTCGGCTGTCTGATGCGGACCCCCTGGGGGAGCTACCCGCAGTACCACAGCGACGCCGACAACCCCGACTTCGTCCGCCCCGAGGCGCTCGCGGACACGCTGGGCATTTGCCTCGACGTCGTGCGCACGCTCGAGACGAACCGGCGATACCGGAACCGCTGCCCGAACGGCGAGCCGCAGCTCGGCCGCCGAGGGGTGCTCAAGGCGGTGTCTCGGCACCCCGACGCCGCAACCCTGCACCGGGCCGTGCTCTGGGTGCTCAATCTCGGCGATGGCCTGCACGACCTCATCGACGTCGCCGAGCGCAGCGGCCTCGGCTACGACGCGACCCACCGGGCGGCGGAGCTGCTCCTCGCACACGAACTCCTCGAGCCGGCGGATGACGCGTGCCGGATCCCCGGGCAAGAACAGGAAAGCGCACTGGCATGACCACGATGCTCCCTCACCACGACACGCACGCCGCCACCCGCCCGCAGGGCGAGCAGGAGGCGGATGTCCGCGGCTGCCGCTTCTGCGATGAGCCGCTGACACACACCTTCGTCGACCTGGGCAAGACGCCGCTCTGCCAGAACGTCCTGACTCGACGGCAACTCAACGAGATGGAGCCGTTCTACCCGCTCCACGCCCACGTCTGCGGGAAGTGCTTCCTCGTGCAGCTCCACGAGTACGTCAGCGGCGAGCACATCTTCGGCGGCGACTATGCCTACTTCTCCTCGTACTCCGACTCGTGGCTCGCCCATTGCAAGAAGTACACCGAGGACATGAGTGAGCGGTTCAACCTCGGCGCCTCCAGCCAGGTGATGGAGATCGCGAGCAACGACGGCTACCTGCTGCAGTACTTCGTGCAGCGGGGCGTGCCGGCACTGGGCATCGAGCCCGCGCGGAACGTCGCCGCCGCGGCGGAAGATAAGGGCGTGCGCACGCTCGTGAAGTTCTTCGGCACGCCGTTGGCACGCGAGCTTGTGAGGGACGGCACGCGGCCCGACCTGCTCCTTGCGAACAACGTGCTCGCCCACGTGCCCGACCTCAACGATTTTGTGGAGGGCATGAAGGTCGTCCTCAAGCCGACGGGCGTGATCACCGTCGAGTTCCCGCACCTGATGCGGCTGATGGACGGCAACCAGTTCGACACGATTTACCACGAGCACTTCTGCTACTACTCGTTCCTGACCGTCGAGCGGGTGTTCGCGGCCCACGGGCTGACGATTTTCGATGTACAGGAGCTGCCGACTCACGGCGGCTCGCTCCGCATCTTTGCGGGCCACAGCGACGCGCGGCAGCCGATGGACAGCGTCCTCGAGATGCGCCGCCGCGAGCGTGAATACGGTATCGAGCGGCTCGAAACCTACCGCACCTTCGCCCACCGGGTCGAGGACACGAAAGCCAAGCTGCTGACATTCCTCATCGAGGCGAAGCGGGCCGGTAAGACC
Organism: uncultured Phycisphaeraceae bacterium; assembly: GCA_964555075.1. GTDB lineage: Bacteria > Planctomycetota > Phycisphaerae > Phycisphaerales > Phycisphaeraceae > CAZKRE01. Next base: position 11,698 of record CAZKRE010000038.1, on the reverse strand, counting down.
GTGGTGGGCTACGGCGCGCCGGGGAAGGGCAACACGCTGCTGAACTACTGCGGGATCAGGACCGACCTGCTCGCGTACACCGTCGACCGCAACCCGTACAAGCAGGGCAAGTTCACACCCGGCACGCACATCCCGATCCACGCGCCCGAGAAGATTGCGGAGACGAAGCCGGACTACGTGCTCATCCTGCCCTGGAACCTGAAGGATGAGATCGCCGGGCAGCTTGCCTACATCCGCGAGTGGGGCGGCCGTTGCGTCGTCCCCGTGCCTCAGGCGATGGTCGTCGAATGAACCGATGGATGAATGTGCCGCGCCCGTGAGGGAGCGGCGGAGAACCGGTGGCTGACGCTTCCGGCTGGTACTGAAAGAGGGGAGATCCTTATGAAGGTCGTCTTGTTCTGCGGTGGATTCGGCATGCGGCTCCGGGAGTACTCGGAGCAGACCCCCAAGCCGATGGTCGAAATCGGCTACCGGCCGATCCTCTGGCACATCATGAAGTGGTATGCCCATTTCGGGCACAAGGAGTTCATCCTCTGCCTCGGGTGGAAGGCCGACGTTTTCAAGCGGTACTTCCTCAACTACAACGAGTGCGCCAGCAACGACTTCGTGATGTCGCGCGGCGGCCGGGACATCGACCTGCTCAGCAGCGACATCGACGACTGGAGCATCACCTTCTGCGACACCGGCACCCGCGCTAACGTCGGCGAGCGGCTCCTCGCCGTCGAGAAGCACCTCGATGGCGAGGAAACCTTCCTCGCCAACTACGCCGACGGTCTCAGCGACGTCTACCTCCCAAGCCTGATCGATTTCCACCGGCAGCAGCAGTCGGTGGCGACATTCATGGCGGTCAAGCCTTCGCAGACGTTCCACGTCGTAAGCGTCGAAGACTCGGGCGAGGTCCACAGCATCAACACGGTGCAGCAGACGGACACCTGGATCAACGCAGGTTTCTTCGTTCTGCAGCAGGAGATCTTCAAGTACGTGCGGGACGGCGAGGACCTCGTCCTCGAGCCGTTCGAGCGCCTCATCCGCGAGAAGCGGCTGACGGCCATGAAGCACCACGGCTTCTACGGCTGCATGGATACGTTCAAGGAGAAGCAGACGCTCGACGACATGTACGCCCGCGGCGATCGCCCTTGGGCGCTCTGGGAGAAGGGCCCGCACACGCTCGAGACGCCGCGGCAGTCGGATGTGTTTCAACTCGCCGACCCCAACTGGTCGCGCGGGGTGCACGCCAACGGCAACGGCAACGGCGGCATCGTACGCCCGATCGTCAACCAACCTCTCTGATCCCAGGGACGATCCCGATGTTTCGCCTCCCGGTCGAGCGGATCGAAACCCTCCTGTGCATCGGCTGCCACAGCGACGACATCGAGATCGGCTGTGGCGGCCTGGTGCTGCGCCTGCTTCGTGAGCGGCCAAGCCTCAAGGTGCATTGGGTCGTGCTCGGTGCCACGGGCGAGCGGGATACGGAAGCCCAGCGGAGCGCGGAGGCGTGGCTGGGCAGCGCCTGCGATGCGGACGTGGTGATCCGACCCTTTCGCGACAGCTACTTTCCGACGCAGTGGGCTGAGATCAAGGAGTTCCTCCACGGGCTTTCGGCGCGGGTGCAACCCGACCTCATTCTCACCCACCGCCGCGACGATGCCCACCAGGACCACCGCGTTGCGGCGGAGCTGACCTGGTGCGCGTTCCGCGACCACCTGATCCTCGAGTATGAGATCCCCAAGTACGAGGGGGACCTCGGCCGTCCGAACGTTTACGCCAGCCTGCCAGCCGACGTGGCGCAGCGGAAGATCGCGCTGCTGATGGAGCACTTCACCACGCAGCGCGGCAAGGACTGGTTTCGACCGGAGACGTTCGAGGCCTTGATGCGGCTACGCGGGATCGAGTGCAAGGCCGCGGGCGGCTACGCCGAGGGCTTCTACGCCCGCAAGCTGACCGTGTAGGGCACAGGCACATCCTCAACGAGCATCCGCGGAGGGCAGACGGCTAGGCGTCGGCGCTGTCGAGCACGTCCGGCCGGTGCCGGTAGCACCACGTGGCCGCGATCCCGGTGCCGATCACGGTCCAGAACGGGATCGCCGCCATCGGACCTTCGAGGAAGACGTCGAAGGAGGCGTTGAGCAAGAAGGCCGAGGCGTAGGCGCCGAGGAAGAGGAAGAGGCCGTTCCACCGCGTGTCGCCCCGCAGCCGGCTGGTCCACCAGCCGTTGGCCATCATCCCGAGCCACGCGAGGTGAACGGCGGTCCAGATCGCCAGCCCCGGCACGCCCGCGCGGGCGAGGACCGTGAGGTGGCCGTTGTGCGGGCTCCGCAGCGAGTTGTCCTCATTGACCTGGAAGCCGTCGGCGTCGGCGAGGTTGACGCCGAAGCCTTTGCCGGTCCAGAAGCGGTCGCCGAAGACGGTGTAGTCGATGATGGTGTGCCACCAGGCGAGGCGCCACTCCTTGGTGCCGTGGAGTTGGGACCGATCCGCGCTTCCGCCGAACACGCTGGCGACGTTGGCGAGCAGTTGCTGCGCCGACAACTGCCGCTCGTGCCCGGGGACCTTCACGGTGACGTCCGCCGCGAGTGCCATGCTGCCGATGAAGAGGCCGATGATGACGAGGTTGCGCAGGGCCGACGCCCGGGGCCGGGCGGCGAGGCAGATGCAGGCGACAAGGCCGAAGGAGACGAGGCCGCCGCGGTTGATCGTGCCCATCGCGGGCACGCCGACCGACATCGCCGCGATCGGCCACCAGGGCAGCGACCCAGCCAGCCCGCCGCACCAGAACGCGAAGATGCCTGCGAGGTGGACCTGCCCGTCGCCCGCTTTCACGTCGAGGACGTTGTGCCCCAGCACGGGGAAGGGCACCTCGACACCGATGACCTGCTGGACGATCCAAACCAGCGGCACACCGACGACGATCCACGGCCCCGCGAGCCGGTACCACCGCAGCAGCATGGCGAGCCGTTCCGGCCGATCCATGATGATGCCGGCGACGAGGAGGGCGACGGCAGCGTAGCCCATGAGCATGAAGTCGCGGATCGCGTCGACGCCGTGCGCTCCCAGGTAGGGCAGCGTCCGCAGCAGCGCGAGTCCGATCATCGCGAGGAGCAGCCACGTGAGCGACATCCGCATGACGCGTCGCCACGTCTGCATCATCAGAAAGCAGAGGACGCCGAGCCCGATCGTGATCTCGCCGATGAACGCGGGGGCGACACCCAGGTAGGCGAAGCCGCGCCCGAAGAGGATGTAGCCGGCGACGACGATGGCCAGCAGAAGCAGCCATCGGTCGCCTCGGATCTCGCTCCGCGCGAGCGACGGCATCGGGGGGAGGGGCTCGGCGTGCAACATCGTCATGCCGTCAACTCCGCAGCACGGGGCGTCCCGCGACTCTCCCGTCGCTGGGTCGCCAGTGCCCGCTGGTAGATATCCATCAGGATCGGGTAATTCGCCTCGCCCGTGAACTTCGCGAGGAACTCCGCCCGCGCCGCGGATCGCATCTCGGCGAGCCGCGCGGGATCACCCAGCAATCGCTGCACCGCGTCCGCCAGCGCAAGGGCGTCGCCCGGCGGGAACTTGAGGCCGGTCCTGTCGTCTTCCACCCGCTCCGCCATCGCGCCCAGGTCGGAGACGATCACCGGCGTGCCCTTCGCGTACGCCTCCGCAATCGTGCGGCCGAACGTCTCGTACCACACCGACGGCATCACCAGAAACGACGCATCCCCCACGACCTCCAACACCTTCTCAAGCGGCTGATGCCCGAGCAGGCGGATGGGCAACGTCTTCGCGGCCTCACGCACCAGCGGTTCGAGCGGCCCCTCGCCAACGACCCATAGCGGGAGACTGCCGTCGAGGTGTCGCCACGCCTCGATCAGCACGTCGAGACCCTTTTCAGTCGAGAGTCGCCCGACGAATACCGCGTACCCGCCCGCGCCCGTGCCGGGCCCCGGATCGCTCCCTACAAAGTCCGGCTTTGCCACGATGCGATCGGCAGGGATGCCGCCTTCGATCAGCTTCCGGCGGGCGAACTCGGAACAGGTGAAGTACTGATCGACCTTCCGCTGATACGTCCCCGTCCAATGGTGGTAGGCGTTCGTGGCGGCGAGGACGAAGGTCGCGGCCCGGCTGTCCCGGTAGCACTTGTGCAGCACGCCCGGCCACGCGAACGAGCGGCCGAGACAATCCTCGCAGATGCGGTGCTCCCGCAGGAACTGCGCGTTCGGGCACAACAGGCGGTAGTTCCGCAGCGACTGAACCACCGGCACGCCTTCCTCACGCGCGGCATCCGCCGCCGCGGGGGAAATCAGCGGAAACGTGTTCGTGCAGTGCAGCAGGTCCGGCTGTTCGGTCCGGATGAGGCCGCGCACCTCACGGTACACCTCGCGGTTCCACAAGGTCTTGCCCGCGACGGTCACCGCCGACATCTGTCGGATGCGGTCGTTGTGCAGCGTGTACCGGATCACCGTGTGCCCGTGCGACTCCAGCAACTCCGCCTCGGCTTCGAACGAGAGGTCCTCGCCCCCGCGCTGCTGGTAGTAGTTATGGCACATCAGGACCTTCATGTCACTTCTCCGGCAGTGATCTCGTCAAAGCGCGTCGCGGCACGCGTGGCGGCGTGGTTCCGCATCCCGTTGAGGATCGCGAGGCACAGGTAGCCCGACGCCATGCCCAGCGCCACGCCCGCCAGGCCGAGGGGGAACAGCAGCGAGACCCCGCAGCCGAGCGTGACCAGGCTCGCCAGCAGCCGGTTCATGAAGAGGACCCGCGTCTGCCGCTGGGCCTTGAGGCTCGCATTGAGCACCATCCCGACGTAGCAGAACAGCATCGCCACCGCGTACACCTGCATCACCCCCGCCGCGTGGGCGTAGGGCTCGCCGAAGGTGAGCGTCAGCAGCGGCCGGGCAAACACCGCCATCAGGAGGCAGAACAGCCCCAGGGCCGGGATCATGGTCAGCAGCGTGAGGCGCAGGTGGGAATGCATGGTTGTCGTGCCCTGCTGTGCGAGCCGGCGAGCCAGACCGATCGGGAGCATCGTGTGCAGCACCATGGCGATGACGCGGCTGGGGCCGAACAGCGTGTGGATCGCGCGGAGGATTGCGGCGGCTTCCTTCCCCAAAGTCGCGGCGGCGAGGTAGAGCAACGTGCCATCCCCCACCCACACCCCGACGAACTCGCCCCCCGCGAGCCACTTGCCGACACGCCAGTTCCGCTTCGCGTCGCGTATCGTGACCCGGCCCCGCAGCGTTCGCCGGAGCCGCCAGAGCCCGATGGCGGCGGCGATGCCGCTGCTGACCGCGATGACGGTCAGGGCGCGGGGGCCCGTCAGTTTCCCCATCAGGAAGAGCGTCACGACGCCGCCAGCCTGCCCGCCGTATGCCACGAGGTCGTTCGCGAAGGCTTCCCAGACACGGCCCTCGGTGTACAGCATCCGCCGGACAAGCTCCTGCGTCTGCCAGAGCAGCGTCGCGGGCGCCAGCGCCAGCAGCAGCGGCGCCGGCCACCACGTCATCGACCAACAGACCGCCCACGCCCCCAAGATCGTTGTGACGAAGACGCCGGACAGCGCGAAGTGGGCGGCTGCGGTCGAAGCGCTGTACCGCTCATACGCACGGTCGCCGAGCGTCGGGCCGATAATATTGTGCGGCTGGGTGATCAGCCCGTCCTGGAAGCTGTTGAAGAGTAGCATCGCCTGCGATACCAGGACGTAACCCCCCATGTCATCCTGGGTCAGCGCCCAGGCCAGCAGCACGATGACGGCCATGTTCGCGGCCGAGATCAGCATCTGGTCCGCCACGCCCCACGGCGCCTGCCCCACGATGCGCAGCAGGCGGGCGATGGGCGCAGGAGGCGTGAGGGATGGTGTGGCAAGTGTCGTCATGGCCGGCTGTCGAGTGATCGTCCGTCTGGTGGGGCAGCTTGATCGGGCGATCACCGCTGCCCGTCGTCGGCGGCTACGGCATCATGACCCGCGCCGCTCGCCGCGATCACCGAAGTCGCGCCAGCCCAGCCGTTCGAGCATCAGGTACCACGCGAACCGGGGGTTGTTGGTCAGGTATCGCTTCCACAGCCGCCTCGGCTCGGTCACCAGGCGGAACAGCCACTCCAACCCGCTCCGCTGCATCCATGGCGGCGCCTGTTTTTTCAGCCCGGCGTGGAAGTCGAACGCGGCGCCCACCCCGATCAGCACCGGCGCCTCGAGCCGGCCGCGGAAGGCGTGCATCCACCGCTCCTGCTTCGGCGTGCTCAACCCGACCCACACGATGTCGGGCCTCGCGGCATTGATCCGCTCCGCCACATCGCGCTCCTCGTCATCCGTGAGAGTTCGGAAGGGGGGGCAGTAGGTCCCGGCGATGTCGAGCGTGGGGAACCGGTCGCGGAGCCGCGACACGAGCAGGTCCGCCACGCCGTCTCCGCCGCCGTAGAAGTAGTGCCGCCAGCCGTGAAGGGACGACTCCCAGCAGACCGACAGCATCAGGTCGGGGCCGTACACCCGAGTCACCTCGTGGTTCCCGGCGAGCTTGTTCAGCCAGACCATCGGCATGCCGTCAGGTGTGACCATGCCGGCTTCGTTGTGAATCCGCTTAAGCGCCGGATCGTCCTGGCTTTCCATGACGCCATGTACGCCGGTGACCGTGACGTACTCCCGCTGGCGGTTGCGGATCCAGTCGCGGATCGTTTCAACCGCGAGTCGCATGCTGACCGAGCTGATGCCCACGCCCAGCACGGAGCAGCGGGGGGGCGTTGCTGCCTCCCCGCGGGCCGAGGAGGTTGTCGATGTCGGCCCCGCCGACACTTCAGCGGATGCCATGGACGCCGCCGTCATCACCGGGCTCCCCGTTGCAGCAGCACCGCCGGGACGGTCTTGAGGATCAGTTTCACGTCGAACCAGACCGACCGCTTGCGGATGTACTCCAGGTCCATCCGCACCCACCGGTCGAAGTTCGTGTTGGAACGCCCATTCACCTGCCAGATGCACGTCAGCCCCGGCGTCACGTCCAGCCGCGCCCGGTGCCACTGCTGGCAGTCGTCCGACTCCCGGCAAGGCAGCGGCCGCGGGCCGACGAGACTCATGTCCCCCTTCAGCACGTTCACGAGCTGCGGCAACTCGTCGATGCTCGTCTTTCGCAGGACCCGGCCGACCGCGGTGATCCGCGGGTCGTTGCTCAGCTTGAACGCGGGCCCGTCCTGCTCCGATAGCGGCCGAAGCACCTCCTGCTGCTGCTCCGCGTCGGGCACCATCGTCCGGAACTTGTACATCCGGAACGGCCGCCCCCCCAGGCCCGCCCGCTCCTGGGTGAAGATGACCGGCCCCCGCGATGTCGTAGCCACCGCCACCGCCGCGACGAGGAAGACCGGCGAGAACAGCATCAGCAGCAGACCCGCGCCCAGGACATCCAGCGCTCGCTTCCACCGTGGCAGCGGCTTCGCGAACGCCTGCTCCAACCCCTGCGCCGGCACCGACGGCTTCCTCAACACCTGGGCAAGCGCTGCCTCAATCCGCCCGCGGCTGCCGTTGACCGAGGGATCGCATGAATGGCCGCCGCCACCGTTTGATCCGTCACCGCCGACCGAGTCGTCCCTCCGAGAATCGTCGCGCGGCTGTGGATGATGCCCCATCGGCGTCGCGCCAAACCAGCGCGACGGGTAGATATAGATCGAGCGCGTGAGGTGCAGCCCCTCGTCCGCGAGCGCCTCGCCCGCCCGCTCCGCGAGCCGGTGGGCTCCCTCGGCATTCGTGCCGGGCAGGATCGCGCACATCCGGCGGGTGTCATACCACCCGAAGTCGTCGGTGATCCGCAGGTGGCCCGCCATCAGTGAGGCCAGGCGCTTGCCGACCACCGGATCGATCCAGCCCAGCGGCTCCTCGAAGAGCACGATGGCGAACTCGTGCCCCAGCCGCTCCGACCGGGCTCGCTCGCGGTGCAGGAGGAAGCCGAGTTCCTCGGCCGTATAGGTGGGCCGCGGCGCCGGTTGCTCGGCAGGCGTCGCCAGCCGAGCCGGCATGGGCGGCGCATCGGACGCGGCGGTGGATAAGGCTCCCCTCACGTTCGTAACCCCTAGCGGCAGTTCCATCGAGATGGCCAGGGCTCAGGGCCGATGCCATCAGACACCGCCCACGGTGCGCCGCCGAGCCGGCACACCGATGGCCTTCGTCCCGTGCCGTTTGAGTGGCGGTTGCCCCTCCTCCTCATGCCCCGAACCATCTCCCCCGCCTTCGCGCCGCAAAGCGCCGGCGGGTACGGCCAAGTATAAATCCGGCGACCTGCCATACAAGAAATCTCTGCACGTAATCGCGATTCTCTGTCTTCCCCATGTTCGCCAGGTATCGCCGCCTTCGCCCCGTCCCCCAGATTGACACCCGTCGGATCGCCAGCCTGTACCACCGCGCAGCCGTGACCAAACCACGTCCGGCCGCCCCGGTCGGTGAAGTCGGGCCGTCCGCGTGCCGATGAGTGGGTGCCGCGACCTGTCCTACATCAACGGGGCAGTCGTCGCCGAGCTTCGCGGGGCACACGTGGCGCTTTCCACCCAGCAGTTTGCCGACCTTGTCGCGGGCCTCCGGAGTGAGACCAACCGCGGCCGCGGCCACGAACTCCGCTCCGCAACCCGGATCGAGGTCAACTGCAGGATCGTCATCTGGCCGATCCTCGACACAGGCAAGGTAGGCGAAGCGCAGACCGTGCTGGCACGCGACGTATCACTCACCGGGCTGGGGATCCTCACCTCGGTCCCGTTGGAAGCTGGTGCGCAGTTCATCACCGGCCTCCCGCGGCCGCGGCTGCAGCCCCTGATGATCCGGTACGTCGTCCGCCACAGTCGAGAACTGTCCGACGGCATCCACGCGATAGGCGGATCCTTCGAGCAGGTGCTCTCACGGGCTGGAGCCTCTCCGGCTTCACCGTCCCAAGCTTCGCCCGTTCTGGCGATGGCGACCGCCTGAGCCGACTCACCGGACCCCCCACACGATCCCCTCAACGTCTAACGCTGATCCTGCCCCGACATAGGCACCCGTGGTCACCGCTCCAACGACAACGCCCCGGCAAGGAGCCGGGGCGTACAACAATGGCCAGGGGCGGACTTGAACCGCCGACACCCGCATTTTCAGTGCGGTGCTCTACCAACTGAGCTACCTGGCCGAATCGTCGGTCGGGCCAGTTAGCGTAGCGACAGGCCAAGCGGTGTCAAACCAGCGGGTGTGACCGCATCGGCTCTTCCCGTCGCGGAGCAGCACCGCCGCCCGGCGCGTGTCCCTGCGGGTCAGGTACAGCCCCGCCGTTCCGCGCCTCGGAGCTTCGCGTCGGCCGCGCCAGCCGCTGGAGCCGCCGACGTTTCTCGGCCGTCAGCGCGAGTGGTGTCGCCTGTTGCATCCCGACACCCCAACCGTCAAGGCGGCCCCGGCTTCACAGTTGCTCGAAGAAGTCGTTGCCCTTGTCGTCAACGAGGATGAACGCCGGGAAATCTTCCACAACGATCTTTCGGACGGCCTCCATGCCCAGTTCCTCGAAGTCGACGAGTTCGACGCTCTTGATGTTGTTCTGAGCCAGGATCGCGGCCGGACCGCCTATGGACCCGAGGTAGAACCCGCCGTGCTTCCTGCACGCTTCGGTGACCTGCTTGCTGCGGTTGCCCTTGGCGAGCATGACGCGGCTGCCGCCGAGCGATTGGAAGAGATCGACGTAGGAGTCCATCCGGCCGGCGGTGGTGGGTCCGAAGGAGCCGGAGGGCATCCCTTCCGGGGTCTTGGCCGGACCGGCGTAATAGATCGGGTGGTTCTTGAAGTAGTCGGGCATGGGCTCGCCGGCGTCGAGCATCTGCTTGATCCGGGCGTGGGCCGCGTCGCGTGCGACGATGAGCGTCCCCCGCAGCGACAGCCGGGTCTTGACCGGGAACTGCGAGAGGATCCTGAGCACCTGGTCCATGCCTTGGTCAAGGTCGATCTTCACCGGCGCCGCCATCTCCGGCGCGACAGCCGGTAGATACTTCGCCGGGTTCGTCTCGAGCGCCTCCAGAAACACGCCGTCGCGAGTGATCTTGCCCTTGATGTTCCGGTCGGCGGAGCAGGAGACGCCCAGGCCGATCGGGCAGGACGCGGCGTGGCGGGACATGCGGATGACCCGCACGTCATGGGCGAACGCGCGGCCGCCGAACTGAGCGCCCAAGCCGCAAGTCTGCGCGATGTCGAAGATCTTCCGCTCCATCTCCAGGTCGCGGAACGCCCGGCCGCCGGTGCTGCCGGTCGTCGGGAGGTGATCGTAGTACTTCGCGCTGGCGAGCTTCACCGCCTTGAGGTTGGTCTCGGCGCTGGTCCCGCCGACCACGAGTGCGATGTGGTAGGGCGGGCACGCCGCGGTGCCGAGGTCCTTGAGCTTCTGAGCGACGAAGTCGAGCAGGCTCTTCTCGTTGAGGATCGCGGGGGTCTGCTGGTAGAGGTAGGACTTGTTCGCCGACCCGCCCCCCTTGGCCATGAAGAGGAACTTGTACTCGTTGCCCACCTCCGCGTGCAGGTCGATCTGCGCCGGCAGGTTGTTCGCGGTGTTCTTCTCCTGGAACATCCCCAGCGGCGCAAGCTGCGAGTACCGCAGGTTCCGCTCCTGGTACGTCTCCCAGACGCCGTGGCTCAGCGCCTCGGCATCGTCGAAGTCCGTGAGGACGAACTGCCCCTTCTTGCCGTAGACGATGGCGGTGCCGGTGTCCTGGCATCCGGGAAGCTGGCCGACCGCCGAGATGACGGCGTTCTGCAACTGCGTGTAGCAGACGAACTTGTCGTTGTCGCTCGCGGCCGGGTCGTCCAGCACCGCCTTGAGCGACGCGAGGTGAGCCGGTCGGAAGAGGAAGGCGATGTCGGTGAAGGCCTGCCTCGCGAGCCGCTGGAGCGCCGCGGGTTCGACCCGGAGCATGGTGCGGCCGTTGACGTCGATCTCGCTGGCGCCCTCCCGCGTGAGCAGCCGGTAGGGCGTGTCATCCTGTTCGAACTGAAAGGTCGGTTCGTAGGCGAACGCCGCGGGGGGCTGGGACGGGGCCGCGGGGGATCGCGTCGCGCAGGAGCCGGAAGGGCTGGCCGTGGCATCGGGATTGACGATTGGCAGGGGGCGAACGGTGGCGGTCATCGGGGCTGCCTCGCGGGATCGGGGTGCTGCATCATAACACATTCGCATCTCTTGACTCGGTGCCGCGGGTCCCCCGGCGGTCGCGGCCCTAAGATCCGGCATGACGACACCTCAACCCGAAACGCGCGTCGAACGTGACTCCATGGGCGAGATGCAGGTCCCCGCCGGGGCCCTCTATGGCGCCAGCACCGCCCGCGCCGTCGAGAACTTCCCTGTCGCCAACCGGCCGCTCCCGCCGGCGGTGATCCACGCGTTCGGCTACCTCAAGGCGGCGTGTGCCAAGGTCAACAAGGATCTGGGCAAGCTCCCGCCGGACATCGCGGACGCGATCATCGCCGCCGCCGACGAGGTCGCCCGGGGCGAGCATGATGCCCATTTCCCCGTCGACGTCTACCAGACCGGCAGCGGCACGTCGACGAACATGAACGCCAACGAGGTCATCGCGATGCTCGCGTCGCGCGCGCTGGGGAAGAAGGTCCACCCCAACGACCACGTGAACATGGGCCAGTCGAGCAACGACACGTTCCCGACGGCAATGCACATCGCCGGTGCGCTGGCGGTGCGGCGGGGGCTGCTGCCCGTGGCGGGGCGACTGCAGCAGG
>CAZKRE010000037.1:0-21826 GCA_964555075.1 uncultured Phycisphaeraceae bacterium | reverse complement strand
GCCGCGACCCGGCCACGGGACGGGCGGCTGCCGCATTCCCGTTGGCGGTCATCCCGGGTGGTTACACTGCGGGTGTCGTGCGGGTCGGGCTCTCGAGAGGGAGGGTGTCTCGTGGCGGTATCGGCGTTGAGCTGGCTGGCGGTTCTGGTGATTCTGGTGATGCTTCTGCCGGCGGGGCTTGTCCTGCTGGCGGTGGGGCTGCGCGGGGTGCGGGTGAGCGACCACCCGCACTGCCGGGCGTGCGGGTTCGACCTCTTTGGCAGCGCGGCGGCGGAGCGGTGCCCGGAATGTGGGACCGGCCTGTCCCGATCCGGAGCGGTTCGCGAAGGCGTCCGCCGACGGCGGCCGGGGCTGATCGTTGCGGGCGTGGTGCTGCTGCTGCCGATCGTGGCGGTGCTGGGGCTGGGGGCATGGGGCGCGGTGTCGAGTATCGACTGGCAGCGGGTCAAGCCGGTCGCGTGGTTGCGGTGGGAGGCCAACGCCTCCGGGGCCGGGGCGGGGGCGGGCGCCGCGGTGGACGAGCTGCTCCGCCGGCAGCAGGCGGGTGAACTGACGGCCGCGCAGGTGGATGCCTTGATCGACGATGCGCTCGCGGCGCAGGCGGACGCGGCCCGGCCGTGGGACCCGGACTGGGGGGACATCTTGCAGACAGCGAAGCGGGATAGCGTGCTCGATGAGGGCCGGTGGCAACGGTACGCGGAGCAGGCGGTGACGGTTGGCTCCCCGTTCTCCCTGGAGGTTCGGCCGCGGGTGAGGCGGGGGGATCCGATCCCCTATCGGCTTCACCGGTCTGCCGCGCGCGCGGGGGATGACTGGACGCTGCCATCGCTCTGGGCTCAGCTCGGGCCGACGACGGTCACGCTGGGCGAGCTGGCGTTCGAGCATGGCGGCAAGTCGGGTGGCGGCCTCAGTGCCACGGGGTCGGGCTGGTCCGGCAGCAGTTGGCGGTTGAGCGAGGCGCAGTGGGCACAGACAGGGAGCGGCCCGGCGACCGTCGGCACGTCGGCGCGCGTCGTCGTGAAGGAGGGGCATGGGGACGCGGACCGGGTGCTGATCGAGTTCGATCTCGACCTGTCGGCCGAGGTGGAGATCGTGGACGAGCCGACCGTCTGGCCGGTGACGGACCCGGCGCTGCGGCAGGCGGTGCGCGACGCGCTGGAGGTGGAGCGGCTGGAGCCGGAGCCGTCGTGGGGGGACGGCGTGCCGCGTCTGGGGGGGAGCATCAAGATCGCGGCGCGACCGGTCGGGTTGGCGTGCCAGGTGGTGGTGGTCGCCCCGGATGGGCGGGAGTGGTCGCTGGGCACGATTACGGTGGGGAAGGATCGCAGCACGAGCTACGGCGTGAGCGGGAGCGCGGAGGGATTCGACGCGGCGGTGGTGGACCTGGTTCTCCGGCCGGACGTGGACGCGGCGAAGGGGGACGTGGATATCGAGGGCTACTGGGATGAGGAGATTCGCATCGAGGGGGTGAAGGTCAGGACCCAGGTCGAGCGTTAGCCGCCGCCTCCGGGCGGCGCGGCGCGCATGGGGACGCCGCGGCGCTCGCGCGGCGTGAACGCCGCGGCTAACTTGTGGTTAGTGCGCGGGGTATTGCGGGGGGCGGCCTTCGAGGACGGCGGCGACGTCCTTCACGACCCAGCTCATGTTCTCAAGCGCTCGGTCGGTGCGGGAGGCGAGGTGGGGGATGAGCGTGACGTTGGGCAGGCCCCAGAGCGGATAGTCGAGTGGCGGCGGCTCGGGGTCGTGGACGTCGAGGACGGCGCGGGCGCGGGGGTTGGCCCTGGCCCACGCGGCGAGGGCGTGGTGGTCGACGAGCATGCCGCGGGCCGCGTTGATGAACAGGGCGTCGGGGCGGAAGCGGGCGAACGCGGCGGCGTCGAGGAGGTGACGGTTGCCGGGCCGTCCGTCGACGTGGACGGTGACGACGTCGCAGTTCGCGTAGAGCGTGGCGTGATCGACGTAGTCGAAGGGGTACTCGACGGCCTTGCGGGCTTCCGCTTCCGGCAGGAGGTCGCAGACCTTGAGGTTGATCCCGATGGCGTGGGCGACGCGGCCGAGGCACTTGCCGATGCGGCCGAAGCCAAGGATGCCGAGGGTGAGCTCGTCGAGCTGGCGGCCGACTTCGGTTTTGCGGAGCTGGTGGAAGGTTGCGGCGAGTTCGTCACGGACCCGGCCGTTCGGCGCTTCGCTTCTCAGGGCCGGCGTGGGGGGTGGGGGGAGCGGGGTGCGGGGGCGGTAGTGGTCGAGCATCAGGCCCAGGACGTACTCCACGACGGCCTGGGTGTTGGCATCCGGCGTGGAGACGACGGGGATGCCGCGGCGTTCGCACGCGTCGAGGTCGATGTTGTCGAGCCCGACGCCCGCGCGGCCGACGACGCGGAGCCTCGGCGCCTGGTCGAGGAGGGCGTCGTTGACCTGGGTGTAGGTGCGGACGAGGAGCGCGTCGGCGGAGGCCAGGGCTTCGCGGAGGCCGGGCTGGTCGTGGGGCTGCCAGACGAGTTGGGCGCGCTCCGCGAGCCAGGCCGCGGGGCGGTCGGCGAGGGTCTCGGTGATGACGACGGTGGGGCGCGGCATGGGCGCGGGCTGGGCGCGGGTTGAGACGCCCCGGCATCCTCATGCCGGGCTGGGGGGCGTCATTCGACGCGGATTACTTGTAGTAATCCGCGTTCTTGGCGGTGTACTCGGCCCACTCGTCGGGCAGGTCTTCCTCGGGGAAGATGGCCTTGACGGGGCACTCATCGACGCACAGGCCGCAGTCGATGCAGGTGTCCGGGTCGATGTAGAGCATCTCGGCGGTGTCGAAGGTCGGCTCGTCCTTCGTCGGATGGATGCAGTCGACGGGGCACACGGCCACGCAGGAGGTGTCCTTGGTCCCGATGCAGGGTTCGGCGATCACGTGAGGCATGGCGAATCTCTCCCGGGCCCGGAGACGGCCCGTATGGGTTTCGATCAGGAGTATAGGCCCCCGCGGCGGGTCGCTCCAACCGGCGTGGCGCGGGGGTGGCGAGCCCGGTATGATGCGGCCCATGTCCCCAGCCGAACCCAGCCTTGCCCTGCCCCGCAATATCGTTGCGCGCGGCGACTGCCTGAAGCTCATGGACGCCTGGCCCGCCGGGTCGGTTGACCTGATCTTCGCCGACCCGCCCTACAACATCGGGTTCAGCTACGACGTCTACGAGGACAAGCGCGACGACCACGACTACCTCGACTGGACGACGCGGTGGATCGACGGCTGCGCCCGGCTGCTCAAGCCGACGGGGTCGTTCTACATCCTCATTGGCGACGAATACGCCGCCGAGGTGCGGGTCCACCTCAAGAAGCTGGAGCGGGAGCGGAAGCTCGCGTTCCGCAACTGGATCGTGTGGCATTACACGTTCGGGCAGAACTGCAAGGCGAAGTTCAACCGGTCGCACGCCCACCTCTTCTATTGCGTGGGGTCGGCGGCGTTCGAGCGGGGCATCGATCTGAAGAACCTGCCGTTCACGTTCAACCGGGATGCGATCGCCGTGCCCAGCGCGCGGCAGACGACGTACAACGACGTACGGGCGAACCCCAAGGGCAAGCTCCCGGACGACGTGTGGTACCTGCGGCCGCAGGTCGCGAGCGGGTGCGTCGACCAGGGCGTTGCCGTGAACTACTTCGGGCCGGACGAGGACACGTGGTACCTCTCGCGGCTGTGCGGGACGTTCGGCGAGCGACAGGGCTGGCACCCGTGCCAACTGCCCGAGGCGCTGCTGGAGCGGATCATCAAGGTCAGCAGCAACGCGGGTGACCCTCCGGACGTGGTTTTCGACCCGTTCACCGGCAGCGGGACGACGCTCGCGGTGGCGGCGCGGCTGAAGCGCGACTGGCTCGGCTGCGAGATGAGCGCGGAGTACGCGACGAAGGCGCTGGAGCGGATCACGCACGCCGCGGAAACCGGCGAGACGCACCGGACGACCACGCGGGCGAAGGGCATCGAGCGTGGCAAGCCGAAGAAGAGGGCGGAGCCGAAACGGTCGAAGCGGGACAAGAGCGGGCGCGTGCCGATGTGGACGGGGGCGGAGGGGTGATGGCGGGGTATAATCCGCGTGATGCGTCTGGTGCTGAATATCGAGGAATCCTTGGCGAAGCGGGCGCAGGAAGCGGCGCGCGCGTCAAATCAGTCGGTCGAGCAGTTCGTCACCGAGGCGGTCAAGCGCGTCTTGCCGGCCTCGCGGAGCCGCTCAGACGCCGACCCGTTTCGCGTTCCCTCTTTCCCCGGCGGCTTAGCCCCTGGTATCGATCCGGACCCAATCAGCGAAGCGTTGCATCGGGATGACATCGAGCACTCTGAGCGGCTGCGCAAGACGGATTCCCGGTGAGACTCTGCGATGTCAACGTACTGATCTACGCGACGCGGCAGGACATGCCGCGGCACGGCGACTACCGGGAATGGCTTCAAGCGTCACTTGATGCGAACACCCCTTTGGGGATGTCCGAACAGGTACTGGCGGCTTACGTGCGAATCGTGACGCAGCCGAAGTTCGCAAGCCCACCGACCCCGCTACAGGACGCTCTCGGCTTCATTGAAGCCCTGGCGAATCACGATAACGTCCGTCTGGTCCGGCCCGGCATCGCTCACTTTGGAATATTCCTCGCCCTCTGCCGCGCGTCCGGCGCCCGCGGCAAGCTGATCGCCGATGCCTCCTACGCCGCGCTCGCCATCGAGCACGGCTGCGAGTGGATCTCGACGGATTCGGACTTTGCCCGCTTCCCCGGCCTCCACTGGCGGCATCCGCTTGATCCGTCGAAGCGCTCCCCTCAGTAGAACTTCGCCGGCTCCCCCCGCACCGCCTGCTCGATCGCCCGCCGGTCCAGCGCTTTCAGGTTCTCCGGCAGCGCGTCCGGCGGGAACCAGCGGAGCTCCAGCGCCTCGCCGTCGGCGGTGAACATCTCAGCGGCCGCGTCGATCACCCGGCACGCCAGCGCGACGCTGAAGTAGTCCACCTCGTCGCCGTTCGCGTAGGTCTGCGAGGGGCCGGCGTAGACGCTGACGATCCGCTCGACGCGGATGTCGAGGTTCGTCTCTTCTTTCGCCTCGCGGATCGCGGCCGCGGCGGGCTCCTCGCCGGGGTCGATCGCGCCGCCGATGGTGTGCCACTTGCCGTCGTCCGCCGCGCGGTGCAGCAGCACCTCCCCGCGGTGGTTGAAGATCAGCACGCACACGCCGGGCGTGAGCACGCGGTCGTGCCCGATCTTGGGGCGGAGGTTGCGGAGGTAGTCGGAGATGGGCATGGGTCTGCCGCGGGTGCTCAGGCCACCAGCGTCTTGAGGTGCTCGTAGCTCATCCGCGCCGACTTCAGCGGGGCACCGTCGATCCAGCCGGCGTCCTGCTCGGCGACGAAGAACCGCACGCCGTGGTCCGGCGCCACCTGCGCGAGCTGTCTGAGCGGAACGGTGCCGGTGCCCGCCTCGGCAAAGGCCTGTTCGGGGGTGTCGGCCATGTCTTTCATGTGCAGGATCGGCGTCCGGCCGGAGAGTTGCTCCAGCCGCTGGACCGGATCGAACCCGGCCTTCTGAACCCAGTACACGTCGAGCTCGCAGAGCAGGTTGGGGTCGCTGAAGAGCAGGTCGTGCGGCGTCGCCCCGGAGGTCGTACCGCCCTTGAACTCGAAGTCGTGGTTGTGGTAGCCGAGGTTCAACCCCTCCGTCCGCACCTTCTCGCCGATGTCGCGGAGTTCCCCGGCGAGCTTCTGCCAGCCGGCATCGCTGCGGTACTCCTCGGCGACCCAGGGGACCATCAGGTAGTCGTAGCCCAGGGTCCGGGCGTCCCCGATCGCCTTGCGGATGTCCTTCTTCATGTCCGCGAGGCTGACGTGGGCGGCGACGGCACGGAGGCCGTGCTGGTCGAGCAGGCGCTTGAACTCGTCGGCCGTTCGGCCGTAGGTCCCCGCGAGTTCGACGTTCGTGTAGCCGATGTTGGCGACCTCGGCGAGGGCGGACTCGACGTTCGCCTGCAGGGGTTCGCGGACGGTGTAGAGCTGCAGCGCGATCTGGGGGGACGTACGGGCCATGGGGGCGGGTCTCCTGGCGGGCCGCGAGGGGTGGCCCGGGGCGCTGGGGGCGTGTCAGCCATCGTAGCGACAGCTTTTCCCCATCGCGAAAGGCTTCCGGGGCGGCATACGGGGGGCCGATCCCGGGTCTGCTAAAATCCGTAATGATCCCTTGCCGCTAGCCGAACCCTACGGATGGTCCAAGCCGTTCCCCACCCGTCGAAGCCGTTTGTTCACCTGCACGTCCACAGCATGTACTCCTTGCTGGACGGGGCGTGCCGGACGGGCGATCTCGTGTCCCGCGCGAAGGAGCTGGAGCAGCCCGCGATCGCGGTGACCGACCACGGCTGCCTGTTCGGGCTCGTCGAGTTCTACAACAAGGCGCGGGACGCGGGGGTCAAGCCGATCGTCGGCATCGAGGCCTACATG
Source organism: uncultured Phycisphaeraceae bacterium (assembly GCA_964555075.1). Lineage (GTDB taxonomy): Bacteria > Planctomycetota > Phycisphaerae > Phycisphaerales > Phycisphaeraceae > CAZKRE01. Next base: position 15,383 of record CAZKRE010000037.1, on the reverse strand, counting down.
GCCGCGGGGTCCCGGCACGACCGGCAGGCGACGGGCGTGAAGGACGGCGGGTACCACCTGCTGCTCCTCGCCGAGAGCGTGGAGGGGTACCAGAACCTCCTCAAGCTCGGTTCCATCGCCTATACCGAGGGTTTTTACTACAAGCCCCGGATCGACAAGGAAGTGCTGCGCGCCCACAGCAAGGGCCTCATCGCGACCTCCGCGTGCCTCGGCGGCGAGATCCCGGGGGCGCTGATGAAGGACGACCAGAAGAAGGCCAGGGAGATCGCCGAGCTCTACGCGGAGCTGTTCGGGCCCGACAGGTTCTTCATCGAGCTGCAGAAGCACATCCCCGAGCAGGAGCAGGTGAACCCGCACCTGATGGACCTGGCGGACCGGCTGGGGCTTGGCTGCGTCGCGACGAACGACGTCCACTTTCTGCTTAAGGAGGACCACGCGCCGCACGATGCGCTGTGCTGCATCTCGACCGGCAAGCTCGTCAGCGACGAGAGCCGGATGAAGTACCCGACGCAGCTCTACCTCAAGAGCACCGCCGAGATGTACAGCGCGATGAATCACCCCAAGTGGTTCGAGGCGTGCGAGAACTCGCACCGCATCGCGGAGATGTGCAACGTCGAGCTGCCGTTCGGCAAGAGCTTCGCGCCGGTGGTGAAGATCGATCGCGTGGACCGGGGGCAGGGGTGCTTAAGTGCCCCTGCCTCGGAGTCCGTCGGTTCGACGGAATGGTTCAAGGCGTTCTGCGCCCAGTTCCAGTTGCTGCCGTTCGACGAGCTGAACGACAAGGCGATCACCGCCGACGAGCTCAAGCAGCGGTGCGACGAGGCGCTGCGGCAACTCGCCGAGGCGGGGGCGGTGTGGCGGTACGGGCCGGACGGGATCACGCCCGAGATCCGGGCGCGGATGGATCGCGAGCTGAAGATCCTCGCGGACAAGGACATCTCGGCCTACTTCCTGATCGTGTGGGACTTCTGCAACGAGGCCCGCCGCCGCGGCATCCCCGTCAACGCCCGTGGCTCGGGCGTCGGCACGATGGTGGGGTACGTGCTGGGCCTGTCGAACGCGTGCCCCGTCAAGTACGGCCTGCTGTTCGAGCGCTTCACGGACCCGGACCGGTCCGAGTACCCCGATATCGATATCGACATCTGCCAGGACGGGCGGCAGGAGATCATCGAGTACGTCCGGCAGAAGTACGGGCACGTGGCGCAGATCATCACCTTCGGGACGCTCAAGGCCCGGGCGGCGATCCGCGACGTCGGCCGGGTGCACAACATCCCGCTCGACGAGGTGGACAAGGTCTGCAAGCTCGTCGGCGAGGCGCTGGGGATGACGATCGAGAAGGCGCTCCAGCAGGAGCCCGATCTCCGCCGCCTGTACGACGACTCGCCGCGGCACCGGGAGATGATCGACACCGCGATGCGGCTCGAGGGGCTGGCGCGGCACGCGGGCGTCCACGCCGCGGGCGTCATCGTCGCGACCCAGCCGCTGACCAACATCGTCCCGCTCTACAAGCCGCCGGGCGAGAAGTCCGGCGAGCAGATCGTCACGCAGTGGGACGGCCCGACGTGCGAGAAGGTCGGCCTGCTGAAGATGGACTTCCTCGGCCTCCGCACCCTCTCGATCATCGAGAAGGCGAAGGAGCTGATCCGGCAGTCGCTCGACGAGAAGACGATCCGCGTCACCGTGCGCCCGACCTCCCAAGCCGAGGGATCGTCATCCCTCGGCAGTTCGTGGGACCCGCTCGATCTCGAGCGGCTCACGTTTGATGATCCGAAGGTTTTTCAGCTGTTTTCGCGGGGCGAGACGGCGGGCGTGTTCCAGTTCGAATCGGGCGGCATGCGCAACCTGCTCATGGCGATGAAGCCCGACCGGCTGGAGGACCTCATCGCCGCCAACGCCCTGTACCGCCCCGGGCCGATGGAGCTGATCCCCGACTACAACGACCGCAAGCACGGCCGGGCGCCGGTGCCCAGGGTCCACGAGATCGTCGACCGCTTCACCGACGAGACCTACGGCATCATGGTCTACCAGGAGCAGGTGATGCAGATCGTCCACGAGCTGGGCGACATCCCGCTCCGTGCCGCCTATTCGCTGATTAAGGCGATCTCGAAGAAGAAGCAGAAGGACATCGACAAGGTCCGCCCGAAGTTCGTCGAGGGCGCGGGCGAAAAAGGCCTGTCGAAGAAGGGGGCGGAAGAGCTCTTCGACCTGATCCTCAAGTTCGCCGGCTACGGCTTCAACAAGTCGCACTCGACCGGCTACGCGATCGTCGCGTACCAGACGGCGTACCTCAAGACCTACTTCCCGATCCAGTACATGGCGGCCGTGCTTACGTACGAATCGGTCAGCACGGAGAAGGTGGTCGAGTACATCGACGAGTGCAAGCGGGTGAGCCTGCCGAGCGGCTCGCGCGGCATCGAGGTGCGCCCGCCCGACATCAACCTCAGCGACATCGGGTTCACCGTCGTTTTCGCGCCGGGCGACAAGCGGGACGCGGACCACGGCCACATCCGCTTCGGGCTTGGCGCGGTCAAGGGCGTGGGGGACAAGGCGATCCGCGCGATCCTCGATGAGCGGAAGAAGAAGGGGCCGTTCACGAGCCTGTACGACTTCTGCGAGCGCGTGCCGCTGGGCAGCGTCAACCGCGCCACGATCGAGGCGCTGGTCAAGTGCGGCGCGTTCGACGGGATTCACGGCACGGACCAGCGCGCGGCGATGGTGGAGGCGCTCGAGGGCGCCATCCAGGCGGGCCACCGCGCGGCGTCCGACCGGGACAGCGGGCAGATGAACTTCTTCGGCGCGTTCCAGGCCGCTCCCGACGAAGGGGCGGGCAAGTCCGCGAAGCCGCAAGCGGCCGCGGCGACGCTGCCGCGGGTCGCGGCGTGGTCGTCGAAGGACGCGCTCGACTTCGAGAAGGAAGTCCTGGGCTTCTACCTGTCGTCTCACCCGCTCGACGCGCACCGCGACGCGCTGCGGCGGTTCTCGACCTGCACCATCGCCGAGGCGCAGCAGTTGCCCGCGGACGTCAAGGTCGTCGTGGGTGGGATGCTCAGCCGCGTCCGCCCGACCTTCGTGAAGAAGGGGCGCAGTGCCGGCGCGAAGATGGCGATGCTCACCCTGGAGGACGCGAAGGACAAGATTGACGCTGTCGTCTTCGCCGACACCTACGCCACCTGCTACACCGCGCTCGAGACGGATCGCGTGGTGTTCCTGGTGGGCAAGATCGATCGCCGCCGGGAGGAGCCGAGCATCGTGGTGGACAAGGTGGTGGGGATCGAGCGGGCGGCGGAGTGCCTCACCACGGCGGTCAAGATCGTCGTCCACGACGAGACGAGGGACGAGCAGGCGACCTCGTTCAACGGCGAGTTCGGGCGGCTGCGCGACGTGCTGCGGCAGGCGCGGTCGACCGGCGGCAACGGGGAGGCCGCCGCGGAGGTGGTGCTCGAGCTCCACCAGAACGGCCGCATCGTCGGGCTCCGCCTGCCGGGCGTCCGCGTCGCGCCCCACGCCGACCTGACGAGCCACATCCGCACCGTGCTGACGGCGAACGGCCACGGCCGGGCCGACTGCGAGTTCCTCGGCCCGCCCAAGCTCCGGCCGCATTCCAAAGCGGTGGAGGAGTTGGCCGCTCGCGCCAACCCCCGCCGAACCGAGAAGCTCGCGTTCGCCTCCCGCCTCGACGAAGGGGGCGTGTGCGAGAGCGTGGATCGGTATTGACCTCACGCTCTCGCTGGCGTGGCGGGCATCCCTCCAGTCGCCCAGGCCGCACAAGCGTCATTCTCCGGCGGGTGAAAATCGTTCACCACGACTCGACCCTGGACGTTCGGCGCGCATATCGTCCGCTTGACCCGACAGGGGTCGAGGGAGGCAGCACATGAGCACGGCAATCCGGCAGGTCGCGACGGGGGCGGGGGTGCTGGGGGTGGTGGCGACGGTCCTGGCGGTCGCGCCGCTGGACAATCCGCTGGCGTGCGTGGGGCTGCTGCTCGTGGGGGTCGGCGTCTTCACCGAAGCCCGCCGACGGGCCGGCAGCAAGGCCGCCTGACCCTATTCGCGATGTAAGTGTGGCCGCCGCAAGTTCTTATCGTGCGGGCGGGGCTGGGCCGCGCACGCCGGCTGGCTCTCGCGTCGACCTGCTCCGGATGCCGTCGACTGGGCGCGGCCGACAGTGGGGGCTCGAGGGGGCGACGTCGAGGACACGTCGGCTACCGGACGTCAGGGACCCGAGTTCTGGACCGGTGATGCGGGGGGTGCCGATAGTGCGGGCGGACGGCGAGCGAACCGCCTGTCGCACCCCACGGACCGTGAGGCCCGCCCGGGTCGCCGCCGATGATGAGACGGAGCGGCGTAAGACCATGCAGCTACCGTGGGGTGTCAGCCTGATGTTGAACGGCGTAACGGCCGAACAAGCGCGACCCTTGACCGGCGCCACCTCGGGCGTGAGCGTTCGCCTGCGTGAGCGGCTCGTGAAGGCGGTCATGCAGCAGGGCTTCCGCGCGGCGCTGTCCCGGCAGAACTGGGCCCGCAGCGGCGACCGGCAGCACGGCGAGCCGGTCGACCTGCTCTTCGCCGGGCCGGGCGAGCCGAGGCTCCCCGATGAGGTGTTCGCCCGCCTGCGGTGGGGCGGGCGTTTCGTCTGCGTCGGCACGAGCAGCGCCCGGATCGACCGGATCGCGGCGGAGTTCGATCAGCAGCGGGGCTTCGTTCTCGAGGAGAAGCCGAACGACTTCTGGCTCCCGCCGATGGGCCTCGCGGGCTTCCGCGGCCTGCGGCTGCCGGGCTTCTCGACGCGGGGGCACTACTTCGTCGCGCGGAAGACACACCTGGTCCCCCCCGGCGAGTTCACGGAGCGGTTCACCTATCAGGTCGAGCTCCTGCCGGACGAGCGGGCGGAAGAGGGCTACGTCGTCAGCAAGCGCGTGCCGACGTACGACGAGCTCCTGCAGAAGCTGCGTCAGAAGTTCCCGAAGAGCGAGCCCCGGGACCTGGAGAAGCGGGCGCACAAGCTCGTGGACCACGTGTTCCCGACGTTCCTGACGCGGGAGGCGGCGATCCTCAAGATCCTGCAGCGGGAACTGCCCGAGCCGTTCCGCCAGCGGGTGCCCCGGCCGCTGGCGATCGAGCAGGACGAACGCGGCTTCGTCCGCCACCTGAAGATGAGCTGGCTCCGCGTCGGCGGCGAGCCGATGAGCCAGCTCGACTTCGCCCGGCAGGCGGCGGAACTGCTCTACATCCTCCACGAGAAGGGCCGGGTCATGCACCTGGACCTCCGCATGGACAACATGGTTATCAGCCACGGCGCGGTCTGCTTCGTCGACTTCGGCTCGGCGGTGCGGATCGGTGAAAACCTCAAGCAGTCGTCGATGCTCGACACCCTCTTCTCCGAGATGATGCGCACGTCGCACATCCAGCGGATGCTCGGGAAGATGCTCGAGACCGGCGAATGCACGAACACCGTCATGCGCGAGGTGCACGGGCGGGTGGACAAGACCGTCGACGCGTTCTACCTCGCGGTGCAGATCGCCAAGCCCGACACGCACCCCGAACTCAAGCACCTGATCCGGTTCGAGTCCGAGAGCGAGCAGGCCCGCCTGCTGCGGGCGCTGACCGCGGCGATCCTCCGGCCCAAGACGCCGGGCAAGGAGGCTTACCGCAGCGTGGCGGACATCCTCCGCGGGATCCGGCGCATCGAGCAGAAGCTCGGCGATCGGCCCGAGCCGCGCCTGCTCCGCCGCGCAGCGTGAGACCTCACGAGCCTGAAGTGTCAGGACGCGTGTGAGAAGGGTGCCACGGCTTGACCCGAGTCTTCGAGGGCAAGCCGTGATGGGCGGCCAAGGACGTTCGGCACGGCTTGGTCTCGCTTCGCTCGGCACAAGCCGTGGCACCCAAGATCGGCTTCCCACACACGTTCTAAGCGAGGGTCGGGTTGCGCTGCCGTGCCCATGCTGGCGCTGCGGGCTCGGACCGGCTGTCAAGGTCGCAGGCCACCGGGGACTCCGTCGGGGTAGACCTCGTCGATGACCCGTTCGATGTACTGCACGCGGTTGGCGGGCTTGGGGTGGGTGCTGAGGAACTCCGGCCGGCCGCCCGCGCCGCCACTGGATTCCTCGAGGATCCGCATGAGGCCGATGATCGCGCGGGGGTCGTAGCCGGCGGAGCCCATCAGCGTGACGCCCCAGCGGTCGCTCTCGAGCTCCGCGTCGCGGCCGTAACTCATCGTCAGCACCTGCGCCACCGCGGCGGCGGCGAGGCCTGCACGCATGTCCTCGGCGGCGACGCCGGTCGCCATCGCGAGGCCCTGGGTGAGATTCTGCCGCGCGAGCGCCTGGGCGCCGTGGCGGGAGAGGACGTGCCCGATCTCGTGCCCGAGCACGCCCGCGAGCTGCCCCTCGGTCTCGAGCCGGCGGTAGAGCGCCTCGGTGATGAACACCTGCCCGCCGGGGAGGGCGAAGGCGTTGACGAGCTGGTCGTCGTCGAGGAGCGTGAACTCGAACTGGTACGGGTTCGCGCGGCTCTGGCTCTGCAACTGGTCATCGAGCGCGGCGAGGAGTTCGGCGCCGATGCGGTCGACGTGGGCCTGAGCCTGCGCGTCGGGGTCGGGCCCGCCGTGTTGGCTGGCGAGTTGGGGCGCGGCCTGCAGTCCGAGCGCGATCTCCTCATCGGTGGAGAGGGCGACGCGCTGGTCCTCGCCGGTGATGGGGTTGGTCTGGGTGGAGCAGAGGAACGTGGCGAGGGCGAAGAGGGCGACGAAGCCCGCCATGACGAGGCGGAGGGTGAGCGACGACTTCCGCCTCCCGCCGTAGCCGCGTCGCCGACCGCCGAGGAAGATGGGCATGCGGGTTCTCCGAGGTATGAAAGCGTAGGCGCGGGCAGCACGAACGGGTGGGTGGTCAGGGACACGGCGGCGTGTAATGCAGCGGATGGGCAGACGCGACCGGGCGCGACTTTTACGCGGCTGGACGGTCCCTCTAGATTGACTGGATCTCTGGAGACACCTCGTCATGGCTTACCTGCTCGGCATCGACATCGGCACGTCCGGCACGAAGACCCTGCTGTGCGACCACGGCGGCAACGTGGTCGCGACGGCGGTCGCGCCGCACGACGTCATGTCACCGAAGCCCGGGTGGAGCGAGCAGTCGCCCGAGCAGTGGTGGGACGCGACCGTGCGGGCGACGCGCGAGGTGATCCGCAAGGCGAGGATCAAGGGGTTCGAGGTCACGGCGATCGGGTTGTCGGGGCAGATGCACGGCAGCGTGTTCCTCGACGGCAGGAGCGCAAGGCCGCTGCGGCCGGCGATCCTGTGGAACGACCAGCGGACGCAGGCGCAGTGCGACGAGATCACCGCGAAGGCGGGCGGGCGGAAGAAGCTGATCGGGATGGTCGGGAACCCGGCGCTGACGGGGTTCACGGCCCCGAAGATCCTGTGGGTGCGGGAGCACGAGCCGCGGGTGTTCGCAAAGACGCGGCGGGTGCTGCTGCCGAAGGATTACATCCGCCTCTGCATGACGGGCGAGTACGCGACGGAGGTGGGCGACGCGAGCGGGACGCTGCTGCTGGACGTGAAGAAGCGGGCGTGGAACACGAAGCTGATGTCGCTGCTCGGGCTCGACGCGTCGCTGATGCCCGACTGCTTCGAGTCGCACGTGGTGAGCGGGCGGGTGCATCGGCGGGCGGCGGAGATGCTGGGCGTGGACGAGGGGACGCCCGTCGTCGGCGGCAGCGGCGACCAGCCGGCGGGCGCCGTGGGGAACGGGATCGTCAGCGCGGGCATCGTGAGCGCGACGCTGGGGACGTCGGGCGTCGTGTTCGCGCACGCGACCGAGCCGACGTACGACCCGGCGGGGCGGGTGCACACGATGTGCGCGGCGGTGGAGAACCAGTGGTGCGTGTTCGGGTGCATGCTCTCGGCAGGGGGGAGCTTCCAGTGGTTCCGCGACCGCTTCGCCGGTGCCGAGGTCGCGCTGGCGAAGAAGCGGAAAGTCGACCCCTACGCGCTGCTGACCGAGGAAGCCGAGCGGGCGCCCGCGGGGAGCGAGGGGCTGTTCTTCCTCCCGTACCTGACGGGTGAGCGTTGCCCGCACCCCGACCCGCACGCGCGGGGCGGGTGGATCGGCCTCACGGCTCGGCACGATCGCCCGGCGATGATCCGTTCGCTGCTCGAGGGCGTCACCTTCGGCATGGCGGACGCGCTGCGGATCATCGAGGCCCTGGGCATCGACGTGAAGACGGTGCGCCTGTCGGGCGGCGGGGCGCGGAGCCCGTTCTGGCGGCAGCTCCAGGCGGACATCTACAACCGCCCGGTCGCGACGATCAACAGCGACGAGGGCCCGGCCTACGGCGGCGCGATCCTCGCGGGCGTCGGCACGGGCGTCTGGAACAGCGTGCCCGAGGCGTGCGGGGCCAGCATCCGCGTGACGCAGAAGCTCCGGCCACGGAAGAAGACGGCGGCGATGTACGCGCAGGCGCATGAGCAGTACGGCCGGCTGTACGCGGCGCTGAAGGAAGAGTTCCCGCGGATGGCGGCGGTGGGATGACGTGACGTGCGGGAGCTCATTGAGCGACCCGCCAAGTGATTGAACGGGTCGCGCCCGTCACGGTGGGATTGCCAAGTGTCAACCCGCGCGAGCCGGGGCGATGGTCGGCGGCGCGACCCGTGGCAGCTCGAGCGTGTGCTCGCGGGCTTCGGCGAGGAGGTCGCGGGCGCCGCGGGCGGTGAGATCCTCCGCCGCCTTGCGGACGAGTCGGCGGAGCTCGCGGGTCTTGCACTGCTCGTCGAACCCGAGTTGCGTCGAACCGTCCGCCGCCAGCACACGGACGCGGAGACGGTACCAGTGGGCGTCGGCGTTGCGCTTGGCCTGGGCGGGGTCGACGTCGGCGGGCTCGGCGAGGACGGCGATGGGGGAGTGGCAGTCGGCGGCCATCGCCGCGACCACGCCCCGCTCCGCGTGGACCGACGTCGCCGTGGTCGCGTCGTTGAGCGGCAGGCAGCGGGTCAGTGTCACGTGGTCGTCCGCCCGGCACTGCACCGCCAGCGCGCCCTGGCACGCCGCGGGGAGCATCGTGTCGACGTCGATCGCGGCGTCCAGGTGCTCGCGGAGGCCCAGCCGGCGGAGGCCGGCGGCGGCGAGGAGCGTCGCGTCGTAGTGGGCGGTGCTGGCGGGCGCCTCGTGGTCGAGGACGCGGCGGAGGCGGGTGTCGACGTTGCCGCGGAGCAGCGCGACGCGGAGGTCCGGGCGGTGGCGGAGCACCTGCGCGGCGCGGCGGGGGCTGGACGTGCCGAACAGCCCGCCCCGCGGGATGGCGTCGAGCGTGCGGCCGCCGTCGCGGGTGATGAGGCAGTCGCGGACGTCGCCGCGGCGGGGGATCGCGGCGAGCGCGAGGCCCGGCGTGTGCTCCGCGGGCAGGTCCTTGAGGCTGTGGACGGCGAGGTCGGCCTGGCCGTCGAGCAGGGCGCGTTCGAGCGCGCCGGTGAACAGGCCCTTGCCGCCGTGCTGCGCGAGCATCACGCCCGTGTGCCGATCGCCCTCGGACTCGATCCAGTTGAAGGAGATGTCGACGCCGGGGTGGAGCTTGCCGAGCGCCCGGGCCACCATCTCCGCCTGGACCCGCGCCAGCCGGCTGCGGCGCGAAGCGATGATGATGGGTTTGCGGCTCCTGCGCACGTGTTGCTCACTTTGGGGAGGCCCGTACTATAACGGCGACTCGCAGCGGCTGCGGGCGGCTTTTCAGACGGAGCCGGGGGGGCGACGCGCCTTTGGCGGCGCGATCGGGAGGATCGATTTGACGGCATCCGGCGAGACAACGCCGCGGGGGTCCGCCCGCGGCAACCTGCTGCCCTGGCGGTGGCGACTGCACTGGCAGATCCTTCTGGGCCTCGCCCTCGGCGCGGCGGTGGGCTACGGCGTCGGCCGTTACGCGGTCCTGTCGCTCCCGGCGGACGTCCCCGCGGGCGAGGCGGGCGCCGCGGCGCAGGTGATCGCGCAGGGGACCTGGGCCTTCATCCTCGCCGACCTCCTGGGGGATCTGTTCATCCAGGGGCTCAAGCTCATCATCGTCCCGCTGGTGACCTCCTCGATCATCCTCGCCGTCGCCAACATGGGCCGCGGCGGGGGGCTCGGCCGGCTCGGCACGAAGACCCTGGCTTACTACGCGACCACGTCGCTCTTCGCGATCCTCATCGGCCTCGTGTTCGTGAACGTCGTCTCCCCCGGGACGGGCGCCGACGGTCGGGGCATCCTCGAAGGCCGCGACCTCTCCGCCTTCGCCTCCGAACAGGCCGAGGTCGAAGAGCGTGTCGGCGGGAAGACGGCGGTGAGCTTCCTCGACGTGTTCCGCGAGCTCATCCCCGCGAACCTCGCCGACGCCGCCGCGTCCGACAAGCTGCTGGGGCTCATCGTCGTGTCGCTGTTCGTGGGCTTCTTCCTCGCGCGGCTGGACGGCGAGCCGGGGCGGGTCGTGCGCGCGTTCACCCAGGGCGTGTACGACATCACGCTGAAGATCACCGACGTCGTGCTCGCGCTCGCGCCGATCGGCGTGTTCGGGCTGCTCGTCGCGACGGTGGGGGAGCAGTACGCGAAGCTGGCGCCCGACGACCGGTTCGAGGCGTTCATCACCGGCATCGCGACGTTCGCGGGGATCGCGTTCGTGACGCTCGTGGTCCACTTCCTGCTGACGATGTCGCTGATCCTCACGATCGTCGCGCGGGTCAACCCGCTGCGGCATTACCGGGCGATGGCCCCGGCGCTGGTGACGGCCTTCTCCACGGCCAGCAGCTCCGCCACCCTGCCGCTGACCCTCGAATGCGTCGAGCAGCGCAGCGGCGTGTCGAAGCGCGTCTCCTCGTTTGTCCTGCCGCTGGGCGCGACGGTCAACATGGACGGCACGGCGCTCTACGAGTGCGTCGCCGTGATGTTCATCTGCCAGGCGTTCGGCGTGGACCTGTCGTTCGGGCAGCAGTTCCTGATCGTGCTGGCGGCGCTGCTGACGAGCATCGGCGTCGCGGGCGTGCCGGCGGCGTCGCTGGTGGCGATCGTCGTCATCCTCCAGGCGGTGCAGGCACAGCTGCCCGCGGGCTCACCCGAACTGATCGCGGGGCTCGGGCTGCTCTTCGTCTTCGACCGCCCGCTGGACATGTGCCGCACCGCGGTGAACATCTTCAGCGATTCCGTGGGCGCCGTGACGGTCGCCCGGAGCGAGGGGGAGACGACGGCGCTGGTCGCGGGCGGCGAAGCGCGACCTTCGTGACCCGGCGGGAGGCGCCGCGCGAGTCTCGATGCCGGAACTGCGCATCGAGTTTCAGCCGCTGCACATCGACTCTCAGCGGCTGCGCGTCGACGCTCGACGGCTGCGCTTCGAAGCGCAGCGACCGAGAATCGATCGTCGGGACCTCAAAAAACGCCACCGAGTGGACGAAAAGGGCGATTCGGGGAAGTCCGGGAGCCGGATTCCGGAAGCCCCGAGGGACTGTGGGGGGTTCCGGGGTTCCCCGGGGGGGGGGCGGAGGTTCTGGGGGGGGCCGGGGGCGGTCGGTGATGGGGCGTGTTGCGTCGGTCGTTTACGCGTAGCTCGACGCGACGCCTTCGGAGGCCCGCCGTTCCCGGCCCAGCCGCTCGATCACGCCGCTGCCGCGCAGCTCCTCGAGCGGGTCGGGGGGGACGTTCCTGCCCTTGCGCCAGTCTTCGAGCAGGCCGGTGACGTCCGCGTCGAATGCGGCACGGAGCGTCCGCTCGGCCCCGACGATGTCGCCCGCGGCCTGGTACCCCGCCAGCGCCGCCCGATCGACGAGGTGCGCCTTGGCGAAGAGCTTCTGGGCCTCCATGACCGTCTGGACCATCGCCTCGAGCTTGGGCTTGAGGTTGTGCGACTGATCGACCATGTAGGCGACCCCCGGCCGGCCGTCGTGAGGCTGGCCGGTGCTCCCCGGCGCCATCCCGCGGTCGTGTTCGAACTGGGCGATCTGGTCGAAGATGCGGAACGCCGCGTAGGGGTCGATGGAGCCGAGGGTGAGGTCGTCGTCGGCGTACTTGCGGTCGTTGAAGTGGAACCCGCCGAGCATCCCCTCGTCGAGGAGGAACGCGACGATGTGCTCGATGTTCTGCCCCTGGAGGTGGTGGCCGGTGTCGACGAGGACCCTGGCGTTGGTTCCCGCGTTCTTGCAGAAGACGTAGCTCATGCCCCAGTCGGCGATGTCGGTGTGATAGAACGCGGGCTCGAAGGGCTTGTACTCGATGAGCAGCGTGCTGTTGGGCCACTTCCTGGCCATCTCGCCGCTGATGCGCTGGAACGCCTGCTGGAGGTCGCGTTTGCGGCGGATGATCGAGTCCTGCCCGGGGTAGTTCGTGCCGTCGGCCAGCCACATCGAGAGCGACGGCGAGCCGACGGCGGCGCCGAGGGCGACGGAGTCGAGCGTGTGCCGCATGGCCGCGTCGCGGGCGGCTGGGTCGGGCGAGCAGAACGAGCCGAGCTTGTAGGCCGGGTCCTGGAAGACGTTGGGGTTGATCGAGCCGATCGTCACGCCGTGCTTCTTCGCGAGCTCGGCGGTGGCGGCGCCGGCGGCGGGGTTGCCCGGGTCCTCGAAGTCCCAGAGCACGTGGACGGCGACGGTGGGGCAGGCGCCGGTGAGCCTGTGGACGAGGCCCGCGTCGTGGAGCTTCTCCTCCGTGGTGGAGGCGGCGGCATCCTGGGCGAACTTGCCGAACCGCGTGCCGGTCTGGGCGAAGCCCCAGCTCGGGAGCTCGATCTGGAAGCGATCCAGGGCGGCGAGGGCGCGGCGGGCGGCGGTGTCGGACGGGCTGGGCATGGCGGCGGCTCCTGAGAGGTCGCCTTGGTATCCGATGCGCGGGCGATCGGCAAGCGTGGGGGAGGTACGGGCTACGCCGCGTCCTGCACGCCGATGGTGAGTTTGACGCCGATGGCCCGCGCGACGCGGAAGAGCGTCTCGAGCGTCGGGTTGGCGTTGATGTCGTTCTCGAGCTTGGAGAGGTTCGACTTGTCGATCCCCGCCCGCTCGGCGACCTCGGTGAGCGTCAGCCCCCGCGCCTCGCGCTCCCGCTTGAGCAACTGCATCGCGGCGTAGCTGGCGTCGAGCTGCGCCTTGTGAGCCAGCGCCTCACGGGTGAGGCGGGGCTTGTTCTCCTCGGCCCATCGCTTGCCCTCTTCAAACCGACGTCGCTCCTCGGGAGTGAACCGACGTCGGATACTCTTAAATTGAGGAGTTTCAGCCATAGTACTATTCCAGACGTTCAGGCTCGAACGCAGTGATTGGAACGATGATGTCCGCCTCCTCGATGAAATCGAAGACAACCACCAAGTACCGGCCGGCCGGCGTGGTTCCTCGCACCACCCAGCGTGTCGGAATCGTCGCGCTCGGCTGACGGCGAGCGAATTGAGCCCGAATGACCGCTTCGGCTTCCTGGGGCGTTACGCCATGCTCCGCGATGTGATCAACATTGTGGCCCTCTTCCTCGTCCCAGATAAACGCGAAAAACTCCGGCACGCACGACCCTCTCGGGCTTGGTTGTTGGTAAATATTACCCCCGCCTATTCGACCGGTAAAGGTCTATCATCCTCCCCTACAGGAGATCCACATGAGCGAGCTTCAAGGCAAAAAGGTCCTCATCTTCGTCGGCGACGACTACGAGGACATGGAGTTGCAATACCCCAAGTACCGCCTCCGGGAGGCGGGCGCCGAGGTGGTCGTCGCGGGGATCGAGGCGGGGGCGACGCACAAGGGCAAGCACGGCTACCCGCAGAAGGCGGAGGCGGCGGTGAAGGACCTGAAGGCGGGTGACTTCGACGGCCTGGTCATCCCCGGCGGGTGGGCGCCCGACAAGCTGCGGCGGTACGACGAGGTGAAGGCGATCGTGAAAGCCATCGCCGACGCGGACAAGCCGATCGCGAGCATCTGTCACGGCCCGTGGATCGACATCAGTGCCGGGATCGTGAAGGGCCGGACCTACACGAGCACGCCGGCGCTGACGGACGACCTGCGGAACGCCGGGGCGACCTGGGTGGACCGGGAGGTGTGCGTGGACGGCAAGCGTGTGTCGAGCCGCAAGCCGGACGACCTGCCCGCGTTCTGCCGGGAGTTCATCAAGCTGTTCGAGAAGTAGGGGGGGGCGGACACGCGTTCCGGTCTGGCGCGGGGATTACTCCGCGGGCGTCGTGTCCGTCGATTGCGGGCCGTCGCTCTCGGGGATGAGCGGGGTGGGCTCGTCGAGTTGCTGGACGTTCTCCTGCCCCGCCTCCATTGCGTCGCGGAGGTTGGGGGTGCGGGCATCGCCCGGCCCGTCGGGGGCTTCGACCGCGGTGACATCGGGCGTGGTGACCGGCACCTCGGCCGCTTCGGCGGGCGTGTCGGGCGTGTCGAGGTCGAGGGCGGTCGCCCGCTCGACGGCGGCGGAGGCGGCGTCGCCGGCGGTGAGTTCCTGTTGCAGCCGCTCGTGGTCGGGGCGGATGGCCCATTGCAGGCCCATGGCCAGCAGGAGGAAGAGGGCGAAGCAGACGACGGTGAACCAGGTGAGGACGTCGCCGGTCTTGGCGCCGAACGCGGCCTGGGCCGACCCGCCGCTCGCCCCGCCGAACGCGCCGGAGAGGCCGCCGCCCTTGGGCTTCTGGATGAGGATGACCAGCATCAGGAAGAGGCAGACGAGGACGAAGGCCACCGCCATCGCGTAGATGTGCCAACCGGCCGCTAGGGTGAAGGTCATGGCAAAAGCTCTCACGGCTCCGCCGCGGCAGGCGGGGAGCAACCGATAGCTTAGACGATTCCACACCCCACGTGGGCAGGGAGGCGCGGTCGTCTGAGCACAAAATGTCCGTGAAGCCCACGGGCGGAGCCGCGGGCTTCGTCCTTACCGCGCCGCGTCGACGATCCCGATGAAGTCGTCCGCTTTGAGGGCCGCGCCGCCGATCAGCCCGCCATCGATGTCGGGCTGGCCGAAGAGCTCCTTCGCGTTGCCCGGCTTGACGCTCCCGCCGTACTGGATCCGGACGCTGTTGGCGACGGCGTCCCCGTATGCGAAGCGGAGGTAGCTGCGGATAGCCTGGTGGGCGTTCTGAGCGTCCTGAGCGGAGGCGGTCTTGCCGGTGCCGATGGCCCAGACCGGCTCGTAGGCAATGACCACCTTGCTCATCTGCTCCGCGGTGACGCCGGCGAGGCCGTAGCCGAGCTGGCCGACGTTGATCGCGTCGGTCTGCCCGGCCTCGCGCTCCTCCAGCTTCTCGCCGACGCAGAAGATGACGTCGAACCCCGCCTCGAGAGCCTTGAGCGTCTTCTCGTTGAGCAGCAGGTCGCTCTCGCCCAGGACGTGCCGTCGCTCCGAGTGGCCGACGAGCACCGCCTGGCACCCGACGTCCCGCAGCATGGACAGGCTCACCTCGCCTGT
>CAZKRE010000036.1:8498-22562 GCA_964555075.1 uncultured Phycisphaeraceae bacterium | reverse complement strand
CGAGCCGGCGCAGCAGCCCCGCCTTGATCAGCAGGATCAGCCCCGCGGCATACGCGAACCCCACGGCCGGCGCGACCCAGTGAAACACCAGCAGCATCCGCACGAGCTCCCCGCCGTAGTCGTACCCCTCCGCCGCCCACCGCCACGCGACCTCGCCGGCCGACACCGGCAGGCCCACCCCCAGCCCCACGAGCACCGCCCACGCGTAAAACCTTGCCGACCGCGCCCCCGTGAGCACGCCCGTCCGCGCCAGCACGACGCCCAGCAGCATCATCCCCAGCGTCCACGGCCCGATCAGGATGATCATGACCACCTGGTAGAGCATCGCGGTCGGCACCCGCCACGCCGCCTGCTCCAGCAGCCCACCTCGCATCGCCGCGAGTTCCGCCTCGATGTCGGCCGCCGGGTAGGGATCGAACGCCGCGTAGTCCTGCGGGTCCATCGCCTCCCACAGCCAGAAGAGCCCGCCCCAACCGAGCGCGATGAGGGTGCCGACCGCAAGAAACACCCCCGCCAGCAGCCCCTGGACCCCCGTCGGCAGCCGGCACATCGGGTAGAGCACCATCCCGACCAGCGCGTAACTGACGAGCACGTCGCCGATCCAGATGAGGTACGCGTGGATCAGCCCCAGGAGCAGCAGCCACGCCATCCGCGTGTAATGCGTCCCCCCGCTCGCCCGCCCGGCCGCGTCGGCGCGCGCGACCATCAGCCAGACGCCCGCGCCGAAGAGGGCCGAGAAAAGCGTGATGAACTTGCCCGCCGCGAACACCTCGATCGCCGACCACGCCGCGAGGTCGAGCCCGGTGTGCGGCCCGTAGTGCAGCGGCTCATCCGCCCACGCCAGCGGCATCGCGAACGACGCCGCGTTGACGATCAGGATCCCCAGGACCGCCAACCCCCGCAGCGCATCCAGCGCAATGACCCGCTCCCCGGGGTCCAGCGGCGAGCCCGCACCCATCCCCACCCCCGCCCCCCCATCCTTCGGCGGCAGCGGCTCGTCCGGTCCCCTCGGCGGTGTAGCCTTCGTCATCACGCAACCAGACTATCCGCACGCCCCGGGTGCTGATGCATCATGTCTCTTGATCGGCGCCGGCCGGGCGATCCGCGGCCATCATCGCCCGCACCTGTTCAATCTCGTCCTGCGAAACCACGTGAGGGCGGCCCGGGTACCGTCGGGCGGTGACATCCGCCCCGAGCCTGCGGTAGACCTCGGCCGTCTCTGCCACACGCGACCAAGGCACGTGCGGGTCGGGGTCCCCGCTGCCCAGGAACACCGGCGTGCCGTCGAACGAACCGCGGTGCGCCGCCTCGTCGATCTGCTTCCCGATCAGCCCGCCGGTGAGGATGGCGATGCCGCCGTATCGGGCCGGGCGGCGCGCCGCGAACTCGGCGGCGAGGCACGCCCCTTGCGAGAAACCCAGCAGCATGATCCGCGTGCGCGGCAGGCCCGCAGACTCGACCTGGGCCACGACCGCCTCCACCGCCGCCAACGCCGAGCCCACCCCCGGCTCATTCTGCTGCCACGGCGCGAGGAAGCTGTGCGGGTACCACGTGTTGCCCGCGGCCTGCGGCGCGAGGTAGGCGAAGCCCGGCTCATCGAGCACACGGGCCAGCCCGAGGATCGACTCGGCCGTGCCGCCGCGCCCGTGAAGCATCACCACCGCGGCGCGGGCCTGCTCCACCGGCGTGCCGAGGTGGCGAACAGGTTGGCCCTGGTGCGGGGGGTACGGATCGCTCATGCTCAGTCCTCCCGCGTCAGCGGTGGCAGCGCCTGTTCCAGGTCGGACCGCCGGGACTCCAGCCACGGGGGGAGCTTGAGCGCCTGCCCGAGTTCCGCCTCCGCCTCATCGACGGCGAACCCGGGTACGTCGGTCGCGATCTCGAAAATGACCCCGCCCGGCTCGCGGAAGTAGATCGATCGGAAGTATTGCCGGTCCTGAACGTCCGTGACCGCGAAGCCGCCCTCCGCGAGCCGGCGCTGCATCGCCAACTGGGCGTCGTCGTCCGGTACGCGAAACGCGACATGATGCACCGACCCCGCGCCGAGCTGGGCTCGTGGCGACGCGGTCGCCGCCACCTCCACCCGCTGCCCGTCTCCGGCGTCGAAACATCGGCGGCCCCCTTGGCGTTCGACCTCCGGCAGACCGAAGACCTCCCGCAGGAAGTCCGCGGTGGGGTCCACATCCGGCACATCCAGCCGAACGCTCTCAAAGCCGCGGATGGCGATCTCCGGCGGGACGCCTTCGACGGCCCACGGATCGCCCCCGCTGGCGCCCGTCGACTCGACCAGCGCCAGCCGCACCCCGTCCGGGTCGCGCAGCTCCAGCACGCGCGGGCTGGCCGCCGCGGTCTCTTCGACCGCCCACCCCTCGGCCGCGAGCCGCGCCTGCCACGGGTCCAGTGTTCCCGTCGGCACGGCAAAGGTGGTGCGGCCGACCTCGCCCCCGCCCGCCCGACCCGGGCGTGCCAGGGGGTGAGGGAAGAACGTCATGATCGTGCCGGGCGAGCCGAGGCGGTCGCCGAAGTAGAGGTGCCAGGTCGTGGGATCGTCGAAGTTGACGGTCCGCTTGACCAGCCGCAGCCCGAGCACGCGGGTGTAGAAGTCGACGTTCACGGCCGGGGGGCCGCCGATCGCCGTCACGTGATGGATGCCATGGATGCGGGCGGACACGGCATGTCCTTTCGTGAGTGCGCGGGCGGGCGGGCGTTCCTTCCGCGAAACGCAAACTCAGGCGCACGAGCGAAGGATATGCGGCTCGGGTGAACCACCGTGCATGGCTGCCGGACGAACAACCGACTGGCGAAACGGCGAGCGCCCAGACCAGCGGTTGTGTCGGCATCTAACGTGTTTGCCCCCGCCACCCGCACGCGGGTTTCTCGACACTCATACCTGCCGCCTGCGCGCTACGCACGCCGCGCCGGCAGTGAGGAGTGTCAGGGTCGCGGGTTCGGGGATGACTGCCAGGGCGAACGGCGAGAAGCTGGTGGTCGCGATCGTGATCGTGTTGGCAACGGTGTCGACCGACTGACCCTCGGGCTGGACCCAGGCGCCGCCGGTGTAGTGATAGATCCGCAGGTCGGCCTCGTTGATGCCAGCCGCGAGGAGCGACGGGTCGTAGGCAAACGTCACGGTGACTCCAGCCCCCAGCGAGCCGTAGAAGGTGACTTCCCATACCTGCACACCTCCATCCGTGGATGGGGTGGCGAAGGCAAGCGGCGCGGTGTCATTGGCCAGCGTCTGGGTATCCGTCGGCTCAAACAGCGCCGAGAAGGTGCCCGAGGCTTCTGTGAACGACGCGGCGACGCCGCCCGGCTGAGTGGTTCCGCCGCCGACCTGAACGGTGATGGGAACTCCTTGAGGGTCGGCGGTGACGAGGGAGGTGTCGTTGGTGATGGGGCTGAGGAGGAAGGTGCCGGTCTGGCTGCCATCCGTGCCCGTGACGACGATTTGGCCGTAGCTGTTGATGGCGCGGGCGTCGACGAGGGACCACCCGACGGGCAGGTCGGCGAGGGTGTTGAGGTCCTGCATGTTACCGGTGGAAGTGTCGTAGACGTAAGCGCGGTTGGCGGAGCCATTCCAGGAAGCCCCGACGACCAGCTCGAACGACAGACCGTCGGCGTCGTTGATGGCGATGCCGTTGGCGGTGGTGGAGAGCCCGCCGAGGGTGTCGTTGACGAACGTGGTGGTGTCTGAGCCGCTGTCGTAGAGGAAGGCGTGGAACACGCCGTTGGGGTCGGAAAGGCTGCCGGCTTCGAGGGCGTTGCCGATGACGGTGCCCCAGTTGCTGATGGCGCTGGGCTGGTTGCTGAAGCTGGTGAACCCCAGGGCCTCATCGACCCGCTGGCCGACATCGGTCATGGTCCCGTTGTAGAAGAAGGTGCGGTAGGTGTTGCTGGTGGTGTCGACGACGGAGAGGCCGGTGACGTGACCATCATCATTGATGCCGCGGGCGGCGGAGACGGTATCGCTGCCGAGGGCGCCGAGGCTGGCCATGCCGTCGCCGGGGGTCCAGAGGAAGGCGTGCTCCGCGAAGGATTCGTCGGTGTAATAGGACGAGCCGACAACGGCGCCATCGTTGTTGACGGCGTTGGCGGCGCTGTACCCGCCGCTGTAGGTGCCGCCGAGTGTGCCGAGGCCGGTCATGTTGTCGAAAGGGGCGGCAGAGAAGGCGCGCACGTCGCCGCCGGAGGCGTTGGTGGCGGAGTAGCCGACGACGACGCCGGCGTCGTTGATGGCGGCGGCGCGGCTGCGGTTGCCGCCAGGCAGTTCGCCAAGGAGTTCGGTGAAGCCGTAAGAGGTGTAGCGGAACGCGTGCTCGGTTTCGCCGATGAGGGCGTAGCCGGCGATGTCGCCCTGATCGTTGATGTCGAGCCCGACGGTGTGATACCCGCCGAGAGACGAGAGTTGGAGGAAGTTGTAGGCCGGGGTGTCGGCCAGCACGGCCGCTGGAGCAACGGCACCGACCAACGCGGCGCTGACGACAAAGCGGTTCGGGGTCATCGAGAGGGTTCCTCCTGCGCCGAGTTGTGACAATCCGGGGCCGGCACCCTGCACAACTCGGGTCCAAAAGGAACGCCCGCGCGGCGTTCGCGGGCAAGTCTAAATTACCTTCGCCGGTCCTCGTGTCAACGCGCGACGGCGGGAATCAATCAAGCGTATGGGGCGGGTTCTCGATGAGGTCCCCGCCGCGGCAGCGCTTCAGGTAGTGGAGGGCGTGGACCTGACCGGTCATCTCGAGTTCGTCGCGGTAGGCGGGGTCGTGCCAGCCCTCGATGTTGATGGCGCCCTTGAACTTCGCCTGACGGAGGATGGAGATGACGTCGGTCCAGTTGGTGTCGCCGAAGCCGGGGGTTCGGTGGTGGTGCCAGCGGACGTGGCCGGCGATGCCGTGGCGGGCGATGACGTCGCGGTAGACGGAGGCGTCCTTGCCGTGGCAGATGAGGACCTTGGGGGCCCACTCGCGGAGCTGGGCGATGGGGTCGATGAGCTGGGAGAGCTGGTGGCAGGGTTCCCACGCGAGGCCGACGTCGTCGGGGTTGTCGATGGCGTCGAACATGAGCGTCCAGGCCTGGGGGCAGTAGGCGATGTTCCAGTGGGTGCTGTGCCACTGGCTGCCCATGGGGCAGTTCTCGAAAGCGACGCGGAGGCCCCGGTCCCGGGCGCGCTTGAGGAGCGGGCCGAACGTCTTCTTCCACGCCTTCACGCCCTCGGGCACCGGCTTGCCCGTGAGGCAGCCGGCGAAGCCGACGACCGTGTCGCAGCCGAAGGCCCCCGCCGCGTCGATCATCCGCTTCCAGTCGTTGACGACGTCCTTGTCTTCGAGGGGGTTGGAGTAGAGGCCCAGCGCGGTGACGTCGGCGCCGGCGCCCGAGTCCTCGAGGATGCGGCGGGTCTCCCGGCCGATCTTCTTCAGGTCCAGATCGTCGGGGATCCGACGCCAGAAGTTGACCTCGAAGGTCTCGAAGCCCAGGGGCAGGAGCGAGGCGATGTAGGTGGGCGTGTGGTGGTTCTTCCCGGCAAGGGTGCCGATGCGGATGTCGTGGGTCATGGGTCGCGGCTCCGTCCCGGCCGGCGGGGCACGGGGCTGTATTGTTGAGGTGCGGGCAGCGAGCCGCAACGGCGGCGGCGGATTTTCCGACGTCGCGGGCGTGGCGGGAGCCGACCGTGTCGTGCTCGCGACGCCTCCGGCCGGGCGTCTATACTCCGGCTTGACCCGAAGAGGCCCGCACCGGGGGAAGCACGACCCATGGCAACCGTCGTCGTCATCAATGGCCGCCACCGCGGCGAGTGGTACTCGGTCCCCGAGTCCCCGCGGGGCCTGACGTTCGGCCGGGACGATCAGCTCCTCGCGGAGGTGATCGATCCGCGGGTGTCGCATCAGCACATGCGGATCTTCAAGGACCCGACCTCCGGGACGTACACGGTCGAGGACCTCAAGAGTCGCAACGGCACGCGGGTTAACGGCAGCCGGATCGAGATCAAGGACCTGGAGGACGGGGACGTGATCCAGATCGGTCACACGCTCGTCGCCTACACGCAGCGGGCCCTGGAGGCCGAGGAAGAGATCGAGGCCTTCGTCGACGAGATGCGGAAGAAGTCGGGCTCCACGCTCGAGCAGGTCGAGAAACGGGAGGAGTACACGGAGGCGGCAGCGCTGTTCTCCCGGCTCTTCCGCCGACCCGGTTCGGACAAAAAGAAGAAGCGGTGAAGCGTCTCGCGCGACCGGCGGGCAGATCGCCCCTCATGCTTCCCCGCGCCCATCGTGCCGCTCGCGAGACACACCTCACCCGCGAACACTCCCGGTTTTCTCTTCCCCGGAGCGGGTCGCGGGGGTAAGATGAGGAGCGTCGGCAGATCGCTCCTTTCTATCACTGCGCCGACGTCTGGAGGTCATGTCATGGCGACGGTCCTCGTGATCAACGGGCGGAACGAGGGGGAGTGGTACACCCTTGGCGAACACGCGATGGTCTTCGGGCGCGACGACTCGCTGCTCGCGGTGATCCTGGACCCGTGCGTGTCGAGGCGGCACCTGGAGGTCCGCTACGACGACGTTCAGGGCTGCTACTACGCGATCGACGTGGGCAGCCGCAACGGGGTGATCATCAACGGCGATCGGGTCCGCGAGTTCCACGCGCTCCGCGACGGCGACGGCATCCTCATCGGGCACACGCTGCTGGTGTTCACCGATGACGAGTTCGACGACGCCGACGCCGCGAACGACCGGATCGCGCAGGAGCAGGAGCGGTTCGCCGCACTGATCGAGGACCTGGCTCGGAAGGACCGGGCCTACCGGGAACGCATGCTGCACGCGACCCAGATGGTTTGAGGAGGGATGGGGTTTGATGTGGGATGTCGGATGTGGGGATGTGGGATGTCGATCGGCCTGAACGCCCGGCCCTCAACATCCCACATCCCACATCCCACATCCACCATCATCCATTAATGATCTCGCCGCCATTCGGGTGGAGCACCTGGCCGGTGATGTAGCTGGCGTCTTCGCTGGCGAGGAAGACGTAGCAGCCGGCGAGTTCTTCGGGTTGGCCGGCGCGGCCGAGGGGGACGTCGGTGCCGAACTTCGCGACCTTCTTCGCCGGGAACGTCGCGGGGATCAGCGGCGTCCAGATCGGGCCGGGAGCGACGGCGTTGACGCGGACCCCGTCGCCCGCGAGCGCGCCGGACAGGGAGCGGGTGAAGGCGACAATCGCGCCCTTCGTCGCGGAGTAGTCGAGCAGCGTGGGTGATCCGCGGTAGGCGGTGACGCTCGTGGTGTTGATGATGCACCCCTTGCGCTTCTTGAGCTGCGGCAGGGCCGCCTTCACGAGGTAGAACATCGCGAAGATGTTGGTGCGGAACGTGCGTTGCAGTTGCTCGTCGGAGATCTTCTCGATCGAGTCCTGCGGGTGCTGCTCGGCGGCGTTGTTGACCAGCACGTCGAGCCCCCCGAGCTCCTTGACCGTCCGCTGGACCGCCTCCTGGCAGAACTTCTCGCTGCCGATGTCGCCGCGGATCAGCAGGGCCTTGCGGCCGACGGACTCGATCATCTCGCCGGTGATCGCGGCGTCCTTGTCCTCTTCGAGGTAGACGATGGCGACGTCGGCCCCCTCACGGGCGAAGGCGGTCGCGGCGGCGCGGCCGATGCCGCTGTCCCCGCCGGTGATCAGCGCGACCTTGCCCCCGAGCTTGCCCGCGGCGCGGTAGTCCTCCCCCGGCTGCTGCGGCCGGGGCGTCATCTCGTGCTCGTCGCCGGGCTGGTGCGCCTGGGTCTGCGGCGGCTGCCCCTTGGGGGTCTTCTTGGCTTTCTTGCTGGAGTTGGCCATGGCTTTCGTCCTTTGAGGAGTGGGTTGTGCGGCGGAAGCGTAGGCAGGCCGGGGCGCATGAGAGTCGTTTCACGCCGGTTTTATCGGGCGCTCACACGGAGCAGCTACCGTGGCGGCATCCCGAACGGAGGACCGACCATGACGATGCGACTCAGAGGAACACGCCGGACCGGCGCCGCGGCGATCGCGGCCGCGGCCCTGATCGGGGCGCCGATGGTGGGCTGCGAAGACCTGCCCGGCAGCGACGAGCAGCAGGGCGCGGTGATCGGCGGCGTCGCCGGGGCCGCGGGCGGCGCGCTCGTCGCGGGCGAGGACAACCGGCTGCTGGGCGCGCTGATCGGCGGGGCCGTCGGCGCGGGCGGCGGATACCTGGTTGGCGCGAACAAGGACAAGATCCTCGGCGAGGACGAGGAAGAGGCGAGACAAGCCGTCGACCGGGCCGAGCGGGAGCCCGCGACGGTGCTGGAGGCCCGCTCCGCCGGGACCGCCGACATCAACAACGACGGCTTCATCACGCTCGACGAGGTCGTCGCGATGGAGGAGGCGGGCTACAACGATCGGCAGATCCTCCGCCGCCTCGAAGCGACGGGGCACGTGTTCGAGCTGACGCGGGACCAGCGCGATTACCTGCTGGACCGCGGCGTGAGCGAGAACGTCGTGAGGCAGATGGAAGACCTCAACCAGGACGTTCGGACGGACGTTCTGCGCGAGCGGCAAGGCGTGATCAGCCAGTCCCCCAACACCCCCGAATGACGTCCGCCCGCGCCGCAGCGAGCGAACCTCCTCGGAGCCCGCGTTGTTCCCTGACGCGGGCTCTGTTTTTGGGTGGAGTAGTGGAGTAGAGGAGTAGCCAGTAGCCAGTAGGTGGATGGGCACGCGCGAGGAGCCGACGGCTGAGACGACTGGCTACTCGGCTACTGGCTACTGCCCACTTCCCCCACCACCTCGTATGCCGGCTTGCCGCGGATGCCGTAGCCGGTGTCGGTCGGGCCGCCGTCGCCGTGGATGTCCCACTTGTAGAAGCAGACGCCCGCGACGCGGGGGTCGGCGAGGGCGTCGGCGGCGGGCGGGGCGAGGAGGTCGCGCCAGGCCGCCACGAACGCGCGGTAGCCTCGGGCCTGCACGTCGTGACGGGCCGGAGCGCCGTTGTTCAGGTAGTTCCACGGGTTGCGCAGCGCCCAGGGCAGGCTGGGGTACCCGATTTCGGTGAACAGGATCGGCCGGTCGGCATCCTCCGCGAATCGCAGCACCC
The DNA here is from genome assembly GCA_964555075.1 of uncultured Phycisphaeraceae bacterium. GTDB lineage: Bacteria > Planctomycetota > Phycisphaerae > Phycisphaerales > Phycisphaeraceae > CAZKRE01. Next base: position 13,492 of record CAZKRE010000036.1, on the reverse strand, counting down.
GCTCCCGGATCCCCCGCCACCGCCTGGCGAGTTCCCCCGCGGTCGGCTGCGTCGGGTCGGCGGCGCCGCGTGTGAGGTCCCAGTACCCGCTGATCCCGATCGCGTCGAGCGCATCCCAGAACAGCACCCGGTCGAACCGGTCCCAGTTCGTTGAATAGGTCAGCTCGCCCCGGAAGCGGGCGCGGCAGTCGGCGATGAGCGACCGCCAGCGGTGCTCGTGCTCCGGCCCCTGGGTCGACAGCAGTTCACAGCCGACGACGAACAAGTCGACGCCGCTCGCCGCGGCGAGGTCGGCCCAGCCGATCATCGCGTCGTGGTAGCTGGCCCACCAGCCGGGCCAGTCGTCGGGGCTGATCTTCCCCCGCCACTCGTTGCCCCGGGGGGCGTAGAGGTTGACCTGCGGCATGAGGTGGACGCGGAGCCCGCGGGCGCGGGCGTGCCGGATCAGGTCCAGCAGGTCCGCCCGCGACGGGCCGCGGTCGGGGCCGACGAGGATCTCGACGCGGCGCGACGCGCCGTTCTCGACGAACATCGGGGTGACGATCTGGAGCGTGTTGCAGCCGAGGTCGGCGATGCCGTCGATGGCCTCGCGGTACGGGGCCATGTCCGGCGCGTGGTAGACGTTGATGCTCATGCCCAGGACCGGGCGGCTCAGCGGCGTCGCCTGGCTCGCGGGGAACGTCGGCCGCGGCCGGTCGAGCACGACGGCAGCGAGGACCGCGAGCGAGAAGGTCGCCCCCGCGGCGATCGCGAGGCCGAGGATGAGGAAGCGGGTCACGGCGGGGTCCGGTCCAAGAGGAAAGCCCAGGGACGGGTGTCCCTGGGCTTTAGGTTAGACGAGGGTTGTGGCGCCGGGGATCAGAACGGCGGCGGGCCGCCGGGGCCGCGATTGGGCGCGCCGGGGCCGCCCGGCCCACCCATGCCGCCGAACTGCTGCTGGAGGCTCATGCCCGAGTCGACGACGAACTTGATCGTCTCGGTCGGGAAGTAGATCCGGTAGGCGAGGCTGTTGTCCTCGATGGACAGCCCGCTGGCGATCGGCGGGAGGTCGGCGGGGATGTTCAGCGGCTGGGCGCCGAACATCTGGAGGAACGTGTTGGCGGTCTGCGCGATGCCGTCGAACCCGAGGTAGGCCTGGAAGACCGGCTCGGGGGGCAGCGCGGCATCCCGGAGGCGGGCCATCGCGCCCGCGGCGCCGAGCCCGCCCCGCTCGCCAACCTGCTCGAGCGCGCCCGAGACGAGCTGGGGATCGAGGATCGTCGTCATGACGACGGTGCTGTCCTTGCCCGTGACGTAGCCGCTGTAGGTGCCGAACATGTTCTGGGCGAACCCGGCGGCGGGGCCCATCTGCTGGAGCAGCTCGGGCGGGAAGTTGGTCGTCATCTGGAACTGATCGACCTGCTGGCCCTGGAGCTGCATCGCGTTGTCGGTGTAGGTCGTCGTGTAGCTGATCGTCGGGGCGACGGCGTTGGGGTCCGCGGGGTCGGCGGGGACCGACGCGGCGATCTCCACCCCGTTCATCTCCTGCACGTAGGTCTTGAGCGCCTGCACGTAGCCCGGGGCGTCATCGACCTGGAGCACCGAGACGGTGTTCATGATGTTGCCCATCATCGCCATCTGGGGGGCGTAGAACGCCATCGACGCGCCTTCGAGCCGCTCGACGAGGGGCTGCGCCTTCTCGCTGAGCTGCCGCATCGGGTCGCCCTCGGGGAAGGCCTCGAGCATGCGCCGGGTGAGCCGCTTCAGGTCGATCGCCTGCGCGTCGAACGCGCCGGCGAAGATGAACGGCCGGGTCGGCAGCGACGCGAGCAGCGCCTGAGGCGCGCCCTGCGCCCCGGGGAACACCTCGGCGAGCGTCGAGCCGTCGTTGTAGGAGACCGCGTAGGTGACGCCGATCCCGCCGGCTTCGAGGTCGACCGCGGCGAGGAACCCGCGCGCGTCGCGGATGACCGTCTCGGCCGCGGCGCCGTACATCTGCCACACCGCCTTGGCGTTCGCCGCCTGGGCCGGGTCCACGCCGGGCATGCCCATCTCGAACATCTGCGTCATCTGCGCGATGCTCTGCTGGAGCGCCGGCTGGAGCGCCGGGCGGACCTCTTCCACGTCGAGGTACACCAGGAGGTCCGCCTGGTCGAGGTACCGCTGGCCCAGGGCGCCGACCTTCTCGGCGATCGCGGCGCCGGCGTTGCCCGCCTCGTAGCCCTCCACCGCCTGCCGGGTCTTGCCCATCACGGCGTAGTCGCCGAGCTGGCGGGCGAACGCGGGCTGCCCGTCGGGCATCGTGACCGCGGCGATCCCCCCGGCGCCCCCGGCCCCCTCGGCTCCCCCGGCCTCGCCGCCGAAGCTCTGCACGAAGGCGTCGTAATCGCTCACCGGCACGAGCATCAGCGTCTCGGGCTCCCGCTCGGCCTGGAGCGCTTCGCCCAGGTCCGGCAGCACGAGCAGGAACGAGCCCGCGTCGTTCAGCCCCGCGTTCATCCCGGTGCTCGCCTTGAACGCCGACAGCGCGTCGTCGAGCTCGAACACCGGCAGGTTCAGCGTCTGGCGGAACTCGGCGATCTCGTCGCTCAGGCCCCGCAGGCTGGGGATGAAGATGACCATGTCCGCGCCGGCGGGCGCCTGGTCGAGGGCCGCCGGCTGTGCCAGGACCGTGGACGGCAGGACCGCCGACAGACCCATCGCTGTCGCCGTCGCCAACGCTCCCGTGACCTCCCGTACTCGCATCGTGCCAACCTTTCGTTGTGGTGAGCTGGTATGGACGCCGGCGCCGACGCCGACCCCCCGCTGATCATAACCCGCCCCCGGCCCCCGGGGGCCGGGCGGTCCTACAATAGCCACTGTGACCCAACGTTCTCCCAGGCGTGCGAAAAAGGCGGTCGTCGCGATGTCCGGCGGCGTCGACTCCTCCGTGGCCGCGGCCCTCCTGCTCGAACAGGGCTACGAGGTCGTCGGCTGCTTCATGCGCCTCGGCAGCGACGACTCGGTCGAGGCCGCCGAGGGGTACGACAACGTCCGCGACGCCGACGCCTGCGACCCCTCCAAAATCAAGATCGGCCACCAGGGCTGCTGCAGCGTCAACGACGCCGGCGACGCCCGGCTCGTCGCCGCCATGCTCGGCGTGCCGTTCTATGTCCTCAACTTCAAGAAGGACTTCGGCCGGATCATCGACTACTTCGTCGGCGAGTACAACGCCGGGCGAACCCCCAACCCCTGCGTCCGCTGCAACGATTGGCTGAAGTTCGGCAAGCTCCACGACTACGCCCGCTCCATCGACGCCGACTACGTCGCCAGCGGCCACTACGCGCGGATTCACAAGCCGGGGGATGGCCATCCCCCGGCGTTGTGGCGGGGGCTCGACCACCACAAGGACCAGAGCTACGTCCTCTTCGGCGCCCCCCGCGAGCGGCTGGCGCGGATGCTGCTCCCCATCGGCGGGTTCGAGAAGGCCGCCGTCCGGCAGATGGCGGAGGACCGCGGCCTGCCCGTGTTCGACAAGCCCGACTCGCAGGAGATCTGCTTCGTCCCCGACAACGACTACGCCCGCCTGGTCCGGCGCCGCACCCCGGACGGCGTCACCGAGGGCCCCATCCTCGATTCCGGCGGCGGCGTCGTCGGCACCCACCCGGGGCACCAGCACTTCACCATCGGCCAGCGGCGGGGCGTCGGCGTCGCCCTGGGCTACCCCATCTACGTCGTCGACAAGGACCCGGCCGCGAACACCGTCACCGTCGGCCCGAAGGAGGCCCTCTTCTCCATCGGCTGCACCGCCGACCAGACCAACTGGCTCGTGGACGAGGCATCCATTCCGGGGGACTGGCGGCCGTGCACGGTCAAGGTCCGCTACAACAGCGAACCGGTCCCCGGGCGCGTGCGGGCGACGGGGGAGGACACGCTCGAGGTCCGGTTCGAGGAGCCGCTCAGCGCCGTCACGCCGGGGCAGGCGGTGGTGTGTTACGACGGGGAGCGGGTGATCGGCGGCGGCTGGATCGACGGCGTGATGCGGGCGTCGTGATCGATCCGGCAGGTCGTGCAGCGTAAGCCGTCACGCGTCACCCATCCCCCGCCCAGCCAGCGGCGTTTCGGCCGCTGCGCACGGCTTTCGTGGCCGGGCGCATAACGTTTCCTCGATCGCGCGTAACGTTTTCACGCGCGCGCATAACGGAAGCCCGATCCCGGGCCGTTCCGCGTCGAATGTTCGTTACGCGCGTGCGGCATCGGAATGGCTGCGCGAGAGCGGCCGGGCGATGGGGTCGCTCGGGCTCACCCGCGGAGTGAGCCGGTCGTGGCCGTGGTGAGGTCCAGCACGCCCGCGAGGTCGAACGCCCGGCTGCGGCGGCGGCAGCCGATGCACTCGCCGCAGCCCCGCTCGCCCCCCTTGGCGCAGCTCCAGGCGAGGTACCACGACACGCCGAGCTGGGCCCCGAGCTCGATCACCTGCCGGTCGGTGTATTCGGCGAGCGGGGCGTCGACCTGGGGGGCGTTTGGGCCTTCGAGGTCGGCGAGCTGGTTGCAGAGGAGGGTCTGCTCGGTGACGCGGGCGATGGCTTGGGCGTCGCCCTCGCAGGTGACGGGCCAGACGACGCGGTCGGCCCCGACGAGGCGGGCCTGCGCGAGGGCCGCCAGCAGGAGCTGCGGCCCGGCGAGGGGGGACATGGGGCTGCGGCCGCCCTCGCCGCGGCCGGGGGCGCCGGTGAGGTGGGCGACGTCGAGCTCGACGACGCGTTTGATGTTCAGGGCGTCGGCCTGGCGTCGGGCGTAGTCGCGCCGCGTCCGCCGGTTGGGTCGGCCGTCGACGACGTGGAGCAGCGTCAGCCGCGGCCGGGGCTCGTCGACCTGGGTCAGCGCGGCGGCGACGAGGCTGCGGAGCCCGCCGCTGTTGAGGATGAGCACGTGGGGCGCGGACATGTTGCGGGTTATCGACCATGCCGGGCGCGGCGACGCAGGAAATGCGCCCCCGCGGGCGCGGCGCCCCCCTGCCCCCCTGCCCCGCCCCC
>CAZKRE010000036.1:0-8398 GCA_964555075.1 uncultured Phycisphaeraceae bacterium | reverse complement strand
CGCCGGCCGGCGATCCGGCGGCGCCCTCGCGGTTCCCGGGCCGGGCGGTTTTGGCTACGATCCGGGCATGGCGATCCTCGTGTTTCAACACCACCCGGCCGAGCCGGCGGCGGAACTGGGCGTGGCCCTGAGCGACCACGGCCACCGGCTCCGCGTGATCCAGCTCTTCGCGGGCCAGCCCCTGCCCGCCGACCTCGACAACGTCGACGGCATCGTGTCGATGGGCGGCCCGATGAACGTCACCGACGCGGGGCAGCACCCGTGGATGGAGGGGGAGATGGCGCTGCTCAGGGCGGCGCACGAGGCGTCGATCCCCGTGGTGGGGATCTGCCTCGGGTGCCAGCTCCTCGCCGCCGCGCTGGGGGGCGAGGTCGGGCCGATGGAGGCGGGGCGCGAAGTCGGGTGGGAGCCGATCCAGCTCGGGTTCCCCGGCACGATCGACCCGATCTACAGCGGCCTGCCGTGGAAGCAGATGCAGTTCCACTCCCACGGGCAGGAGGTCAGGAAGCTCCCCCCCGGCGCGACCCCGCTCGCGGGCTCGAAGGTCAGCAAGATCCAGGCGTGGAAGAGCGGGTACCGCACCTACGGGTTCCAGTACCACTTCGAATGGGACCGGCAGGGGATCGCGGCGCAGCTCGACTTCCTCGGGGCCGAGGCCAACGCGGGCGGGTCGGACGGCGACGCCGACCTGGGCGCGATCCGCGACGCGGTCGATGAGCACTACGACCTCTACCGGCACCTGGGCGACCGGCTCTGCGGCAACCTCGTGACGCTGCTCTTCGCGATCGACAAGCGGCTCGGGCACCACGCGACCATCGAGCCGCGGGCGAACTTCCACGCGGCGCAGTCGTGAACGCATCCCGTTAGCCGCGGACCTCGGTCCGCGCGCGGCCGCGTGGTCGTCGTGTGCCCGCGCGGCCCAAGGGCCGCGGCTAACGGTCACGGTGATCCGTTGACGCGCGACGCTCGTACCGATGGGTCCATGCGCTCGACGCTCTCCCTCCCCGTCCCGCGACGCTTCGACCTCCGCCGCGCCGCGTGCAGCTACGGCTACATCGTCCTTGCGCCCAACCGCTGGGACGTGGCGACGCAGAGTTTCCAGCGGCCGCTGCGTGTCGGCGGCCGGGTCGTCCGCGTCACGGTCACGCAGCCCGCGGCCGCTCGGCTGCGCATCGCCTGCGACGCGAGGCTCTCGCCGCGGGACGCCGCGGGGGTGAAGCGGCAGGTTTCGCGGGTGTTGCGGCTCGACGAGTCGTTCGACGCGTGGTGGAGGCTCCACCCGGCCGCCGGCCGCGCCCGCTTCGGCCGGCTGATCCGCTCGCCGGACCTGTTCGAGGACGTCGTCAAGACGATCACCGGCTGCAACGTGAGCTGGCCGAACACGCGGCGGATGAACGCGCTGCTGTGCAGGGAGGTCGGCAGCGAGGGCGCGTTCCCGTCGGCGGAGCAGGTCGCCGCGCTCCCGCCCGCGGAGCTGGCGGAGCGGACGAAGGTCGGCTACCGGGCGGAGCGGATCGTCCGCCTGGCGCGGGACCTCTGCGACGGCGCGATCGACGCCGCGTGGTTCGAGGACCCCGCCCGCACCGGCGACGAGCTCTACGACGCGCTGCTGCGGATCCACGGCATCGGCCCCTACGCCGCGGCCAACCTCTGCCAGCTCCTCGGCCACTACGACCGCATCGCGATCGACACCGAGACCTACCGCCACTTCTGCGACACCCGGGGCATCGCCCGCCCCGACGACCCCCGGCGGCTGCACGACGACATCGAGGGGCACTACGCGGCGTACGCCCCCTACCAGTTCCTCGGCTACTGGTTCGACCTGTGGCGGTTTTACGAGGCGTTCATCGGTCGGCCGGCGTGGCGGTGGGAGCCCGACGAGGGCGGCACGTTCACCGCCGCCGCGTTCCGCAAGGCCGGGCAGGGCGACGCCGCGGCTACAACACGACCGAGGCGAGCGGGACGATCTCGTCGATGAGCCCCTCGCGGGTGTACCGCATCGAGAGGTCGATCGGCAGGACCACGCCCCGCTCGTGGTCGGACGCGAGGATGAGCATGGTGTCCCCCTGCACGTCGTAACCCATCTCCGCGGGCTGGTGGCCCATCACGAACACGTCGACGTTCCAGGCCCCCGCGAGTTCATCGGCGATCTTCTGGGTGTGGTGCCGGCCCCAGACCATGACATAGGCCGACCCGCCGACGTCGAGGTCCTCCGCCGTCGGGACGCGATCGAGGACGGTCTTGTCGAAGCCGTCGATCTTCCTGGGGGCCGGGAGGCTGTGCGAGCAGAACACGCCGTTGGCGCACCGGACCGCCAGCGGGAGGCTGCGGATGTAGTTGCCCAGGGCCACCTGGACCGCGTCGGCGTCCTCGCCGTAGAGGAACTCGACGCCCTCGTTGAACGACTCGACGACGCTGATGTTGCCCTTGAGGATCCCCTCGCCGGAAATCTGAGACAGCTCGTGGTTGCTCTGCAGGAAGTGGACCTGCCGCGGGAACCTGAGCTTCAGCGCCGCGGCGCGGACGAGCGTGCGGAGCGACAGGTCCCGCCCGTTGATCCGGCCCGGGCCGTGGATCACCTCGTGGAGGATCAGGTGGTTGTGCCGCTGGTCGAGCTCGGCCCGCTTGAGGATGCGGGCGAAGTTGAGCCCGTGGTCGTGCAGGTCGCCGGTCATGAGCAACTGCCCCTTGTCGGGCAGCTCCACGACGGCGCCGTTCCGCAGCGACGAGGAGAGGTTCAGCTCCGTCACCTTCTCCAGGGTGGAGATGACCACCCCGGGGTCCCGCAGGTCGAGTTCGGCGGCCGCGCTCATCCCGCAAGTGTAGCGGGGGCGGCCCCTTCCCGTCGCGCCCGCGGCCCCGTCGGCTACCGCCCCACGCCCAGGTCGAACGCCTTGGGGTAGAGCAGCATGATCGCCATGGCGGCGACGTAGAAGGTCAGCCCGATGATGAGCAGGACGATCGCCAGGCCGTAGAACCGCTGCTTGAGGTTGCGGTATCGGATGCAGGTGATCAGCCATTCCCGCCCGAGCGGGGCGGGGTGCTGGGTGATCCACTTCAGGTGCAGCACGCCGAAGACGGTGACGGCGCACGCGGCGAGGACGAGGCCCATCCCGAGGATGATGAGCCACTGCGCCGCGGCGTTGGTGCCCGCGATGAGCCGGCCGGAGAACCCGGTGGTGGTCACGACGACGCCGGTGAGGCCGAGCAGGACCTGGGCCCGCGACGCGAGCACGCCGAACTGCCGCTCGAGGAGCGCGGCGACGTCGGCGTGGTTCCCGTCGCCGTAGAGGTCGAGAATCCGCTGGGCTTCCTGCTCGGGGGGCACGGCCGGCTCCTGGTGGAGCCCCGATGCTACCGCGCCGCGCGGTCAAGCCGCGCCCCGATCTGGCCGACACCATCGATAGCCCGGCGTGGCGACACCGCCCGGGCCTCATCTGCCTGCGAGGAGACGTCATGGCTGAGCAATGGTTGGGGATCCCGGCCGCGGCGAAGGTGCTGGGGGTCGATGCCGCCAGCGTTCGGAAGCAGATCGCGGAGGAGACGCTGACACTCCGGCAAGGCGAGCGGGGGCTCGAGGTTCTCGTGACCGTCGCCGATGAGCAGCGGACCCCGGAGACCGCCCCCGCCGACGCGTCGGGCCCGGTCGGCCGCGAGGCGGTGTTCGAGGCGATGCTCGCGTCCGAGGCCGACGAGGCCGACGCGCGGATCGCCACCGGCGCGACAGGCGACGATGACGCGGACCTGACGAACGAGCCGGCGCTGCGGATGGCGGTCGCCGTCGCCGGGCCGGCGTACGACGACCGAGCGGACTCCCTGGACCTCATGCGGGAGCGGCTCGCCCACGCCCGGGCCGAGTCGCACCGGCTGCGGCAGACGAACCGCTTCGCGCTGGCGAGCGTCGGCGTGACACTGATCGCGGGCGTGCTGCTGGCGACGAACTACGCGGTGGACGCCAGCCGTGCCGAGGGGGCACTGCTGGCTCACCGGGAGCTCGTCGACGAGGCGAAGTCGGAGGCCAACCGGGTGAGCGACGGGCTGCTCGTGATGAAGCGCGAGAACGCGGCGCTGACCGAGCGGCTGGCGAGCGTCCAGGCCGAGCGCGACGCCGCCCGCCGGCAACTCGACGAGCAGGGCCAGCGGCTGACCGACCTGACGGTCCAGAAGCGGCAGGCCGAGACGGCCCTCCAGGCGGCCCTGGTCTCGCTCTACCAGCACCAGCCCGAGGCGGCACGGGTCGCGGTCGAACAGCTCCGCGCCGGCGTGGAGTAAAGCTCCCGGATCGATGGCCGCATCCGGCGGTGGCCGTGCCACGGTCGTCGCGGCATCGGCGATGAGAGCGTCCACCTCCCCCGCCCACACGGGCTCCCGTTCGGCGACAATCCCCGCATGATCGTCGAGCACAACGCTCCGCTGCGGGCCCACAACACGCTCGGCCTCGCCGCCCGAGCCAAGACCCTCGTCCGCGTCACGAGCGAAGCCGACGTGCGAGCCGTCCTCGCCGATCCAGACTTCGGCGCATCGCCGAAGTTCGTGCTGGGCGGCGGCAGCAACGTCGTGCTCACGCGCGACCTGAACGCGGTCGTGCTCAAGGTCGAGGTGGCGGGGAAGCGGATCGTCGAGGACGGCCCGGGGGTCGCCGTGGTCGAGTTCGGCGCCGGCGAGAACTGGCACGACGCCGTGGCGTGGTCGATCGACCGCGGCCTTGATGGGCTCGAGAACCTGGCGCTGATCCCCGGCACGGTCGGCGCCGCACCGGTGCAGAACATCGGCGCCTACGGCGTCGAGTTGCGGGACCGCTTCGACTCGCTCGATGCCATCGACCTGACGACCGGCCGCGCCTTCACGCTCGACGCGCCGCGGTGCGCCTTCGGCTACCGGGACTCGATCTTCAAGCATCCCCCCGCCGGCGGCGGCCCCGGGCTGGCGGGGCGGGCGCTGATCCTGCGGGTGCGGCTGCGCCTGCCCAGGCCCTGGACGCCGACGCTCAACTACCTCGACCTCCAGCGCAAGGCGGCCGAAGCCGGCGTCGCGGCGCCCACCGCGCGGCAGGTCTTCGACTGGGTCTGCGCCATCCGCGGCGCCAAGTTGCCCGACCCCCGGGTGCTCGGCAACGCCGGCAGCTTCTTCAAAAACCCGACGGTGCCCCCGGAGCAAGGCCGCGACCTCCTCGCTCGCCACCCCGGCCTGGCGCACTACCCGATGCCGGATGGCACCCTCAAGCTCGCCGCCGGCTGGCTGATCGACGCCTGCGGCTGGAAAGGCCGATCCATGGGACGGGCCGGCGTGTACGAGAAGCAGGCGCTGGTGCTGGTCAACCGCGGCGACGCCACGGGCGACGAGGTCATGGCGCTGGCCCGAGCGATCCAGGCCAGCGTGGAGCAGCGCTTCGGCGTCCGGCTCGAGCCGGAGCCGGTGGTGGTGTGATCGGCGTCCCGGGGGGCGCGGGCCCCTGCATCGTGGCGGCTGGCGCCCCCGACCGATACACTTCGGCGATGAGGCCATCCCCCCGGATTTCGCTGCTCCTGGCCGCTGGTTTCGCGCTCACCGGCTGCGGCTGGGGCGGGTCCGGCGGTGGGCGTGGCGACCTGGCGCCGCGCGACTTCGTCGCCCCCCGCGGCGCGGCCGCACCGGGCGGGTCCTCCGCCACCTCCGGCTCCGAGCCCGCCCACGATCGGATGGACGCCGCGATGGAAGCGGCGCGCCAGGGCGAGATCGGGGTCGACGTGCCCCTGGCCCACCCCGCCACCCCGCCGCGGCCGCGCCAGCCCGCGGAGCCCGTCCCGCCGGAGCGGGCCCGTCCCGGCGCCGGGGACGATCCCAGCGGCGCCGCCCCCCCCTCTGTCGCCGCACCCCCTGTCGCCGCACCCGCCGGCGACCCGCTCCCCCTCGCGGGCATGGTCGGGCAGGTCAACGGCCGAGCCATCTACGCCCGGTCGGTGTTCGAGCCGATCGGCGAGCAGCTCGCCGCGCTGGGCCGCGAACTCCCCCCGTCCGCGTTCCGTCAGCGGGCCGGCGAACTGATCCGCGCCACGCTCGACCAGATCGTGACCGACGCGCTGATCCTCGGCGAAGCCGAGCGCGACCTGGACGAGCGTCAGCGGTCGGGCCTCGACTGGATGGCCCGCGAATACCGCGAGGAGCTGCTCCGCAAGCACGGGCAGGGCTCGGTCTCCCTCGCCGAAGCCCGCCTCCGCGAGGAGACCGGCAAGGGGATCGAAGAGACCGTCGCCGAGTACCGCCACCGCCGGATCATCGAGCACCACCTCCGCAACGAGGTCCTCCCGCGGATCAACGTCACCCGCCGCGACATCGAGCGCTACTACCACGACCACCCCCAGGAGTTCAACCCCGAGCCCAAGCGGACGCTCCGCCTCATCCGCGTCGCCGACGACGAGGCCGCCGCCGATATCGGCCGACGCCTCGAAGCGGGCGAACCCTTCGCGGACGTCGCCGCCAGCGACGCCAACCTCAACCGCCCCGAGTCCGGCGGCCTGATGGAGACCGGCGGCGGCGAGCAGGTGTTCGACAACCCGGACCTCAACCGCGCCCTGCTCTCGCTCGAGAAGGGCCAGTGGGCCGGGCCCGTCTCCGTCGGCCAGTCCAGCGTCTTCCTTTACCTCGAAGAGGTGGTCACCGGCGAGCAGAGGTCCCTCCGCGACGTGCAGATCCAGATCGAGCGCCGCCTCCGCGAGGAGCAGTACCGCATGCTCAGCGCCCGCGAGCGCGAGCGGCTGGTGGCGGAAGGGAACTACCACCCGCTCGATGACATGGTGCAGCAGCTCGTGAGCATCGCCGTCGCCCGCTACTCCACCCCCCGCGGCTGACACCGCGCGCTCGCGACACCCGCCGCCATCCCCTACAATCCCGGCCCGCCGGAACCCCGCCGGCCGTTCCGTTCCTCCCCCACCAACCCGAGGTCAAAGCCCATGCCCGCCCCCCAAGGCAATGCCGTTATCGGCCAATCCGGTGGCCCCACCGCCGTCATCAACCAGTCCCTCGTGGGCGTCGTCGAAGGCCTCAAGCAGTTCGGAGGCGGCAAGGTCCAGAAGATCCTCGGCGCCCATCACGCCGTCAGCGGCATCATCAAGCACGACTTCATCGACCTCACCGGCGTCCCCCAGGACAAGCTCAACCGCATCGCCCAGACGCCCTCCTCCGCGCTCGGCTCCTCCCGCGACAAGCCCGATGAGGCCTACTGCGAGAAGATCCTCGCCGCGTTCAAGCAGGAAAACGTCCGCTACTTCTTCTACATCGGCGGCAACGACTCCTCCGACACCTGCCGCATCATCAGCGAGAAGGCCGACGCCCAGGGCTACGACCTCGTCGCCTACCACGTCCCCAAGACCATCGACAACGACCTGGTCAGGAACGACCACACCCCCGGCTTCGGCTCCGCCGCCAAGTTCGTCGCCCAGGCCTTCATGGGCGACAACCTCGACAACGCCGCCCTGCCCGGCGTGAAGATCAACGTCATCATGGGCCGCCACGCCGGCTTCCTCACCGCCGCCTCCATGATGGCCCGCCGCGAGGGCCACCCCGAAGACGGCCCGCACCTCATCTACGTCCCCGAGGTCGCCTTCGACATCGACACCTTCCTCGCCGACGTCGAACGCGTGAACAAGAAGCTCGGCCGCTGCGTCATCGCCGTCTCCGAGGGCATCCACGACGCGGAGAAGAAGCCGATCGCCTCCAAGCTCGCCGAGATGTCCGGCAAGGAAGTCGAGCGCGACAGCCACGGCAACGTGCAGCTCTCCGGCACCGGCGCCCTGGGCGACTTCCTCTCCGACCTCATCAAGAGCAGGCTGAAGATCAGGCGCGTCCGCGCGGACACCTTCGGCTACCTCCAGCGCTCCTTCGCCGGCTGCGTCAGCGAGTCCGACGCCGCCGAGGCCCGCGCCTCCGGCAAGAAGGCCGCGGAGCTCGCCTGTGCCGGCGAGAAGTCCGGCTCCGTCGCCATCGTCCGCAAGAGCGACTCGCCCTACACCATCGCCTACGAGCGGATCGAACTCTCCGACGTCGCCGCGAAGACCAAGCACATGGACACGAAGTACATCAAGGACGGCTGCGACATCGACGACAGCTTCCGCGCATACCTCAAGCCGATCCTCGGCCCCCTGCCGGTCATCGATACCTTCTGATCGACCGCTCCACCGCCCCCCCTCGCGCCGGCGGACCCTCGGGTCCGTCGGCGCTTTCATGCGCGAAGAGCGCGATCGGAATGGGAAAACCGCCAAGACGCCACGAGCGCCAAGGAAGGCAGAGATCTCTCAGGCGAGCAGGAGGGCAGGAAGGGATCTCAGTCGTCAGTTCGCCTTTCCTGCCTTCCTGCTTTCCTTAGCGGATCTTCTTGGCGCTCTTGGCGTCTTGGCGGTTTCACTCCCTCCCGCCCCACTCA
>CAZKRE010000035.1:21070-22807 GCA_964555075.1 uncultured Phycisphaeraceae bacterium | reverse complement strand
CGCGCGACCCCCTCGCGACCCCCGGTCCCCCAGCCCCCCGTGCCCCCGGTCCCCCGCTTCCCCCGGCTCCCCCAGCCCCCCCCCCAGCCTCCCCGATTCCCCTGGCCCGCCCGGCCCTCGGCCCCCCAATCCTTCTCCCCAGCCCCTCGCCCCCCGGCCCTCCCCGGCCTCCGGCTCCCCCGTCCCCGCCGTCGCGGCCCCCTCCGCAGCCAGCGGCGTCCGCAAGTTCGTCCCACGAGTTCGACCCCCCGGGCGAACTCGTGGCGAATGGGCATGACGCGACTGATACCAGGCGGTCCCGCCTGTCGCAGACGCGCACGTCCGGCCCGTGGGCTCGCTCCTCCTACGCGAGTCGCCGGGCCCGGCCCCTCACGGCCTCTAGACCCGCCCGTAGATGTACTCGTGGAGGTGGTGGATGGTGGCCTCGTGCCCTTCGAGCATCCACGCGTTGACGTCGCCGATGGAGACCATGCCCAGGAGCTGGCCCTCGCGGTTGACGATGGGCAGGTGGCGGATGCGGCGGTGCATGAAGAGGCTCCGCACCTCGCCGACGTCACACTCGGGGTCGCAGGTCACGACGTCCCACGTCATCACGTCCTGAACGAGCGTGTAGGCCGGGTCGAGCCGCTGCGCGACGACGCGGTGGAGCAGGTCCCGTTCCGTGAAGATGCCGATGACCCGCCCGCGGTCGGTGACGACGAGGCCGCCGATGCGGTGCTCGTTCATGATCGCGACCGCGTCGAGGACCGTCGCCCGCGGGCTCACCGTCAGGACGTGCGACCCTTTGTGCGCAAGTAGTTCTCGTACGTGCGGCATGCATGACTCCTGCAGAAAGGACACGAGACAGGGTGGACCGATCCAGACCGACAGGCGCGAGTCGTCCGTGACTCCACGGCCCCCACATTACCCCGGAAGGCCGCGAAATCAAGGCTTTTTTGCGGAAAGAGGGATAACCCGGAGTCGGGTCTTCCGGGGTCTCTCACTCCGGCAGGCGGAGGGACCGCTCGATGATCGCACGGGCCAGCCGGTCCTCCAGATAGGCGTCGCGGCCGATGGGCTGCCAGTAGATCGGGCCGATGTTCCGGTCCGCCCATTCGGTGGGCACCGCGGTCAGGGTGGAGAACCGGCTTCCCGTGACCGACCCGTTGAGCCGTCGCACCGGCACCTGCTGGTTCTCCAGGAGCACCTCCACCCGCATCCGGTAGGGCGGCCGCGCTCCCGCTTGCGCGTCATCGTCCCCGGCGGTGGGGGCCGCGGCGACAAGCGGCGCGGGAGCGCCCGCTTCACCCGCCGCCTCATCCGCGACAGACGTCTCAGGCTGTTCGCCCGGTTCCCCCGGCTCAACCGGTTCCCCCGGCTCAACCGGCTCGAGCGAGACGGTCACCGTTCGACGGAGATAGTCGGCGGTGCTCTGGAACGCCTGCTTCGCGGTGGTGTTGTGGTTGATCCAGGGCTCGAAGGCGGTCGGCGAGGGCAGGGGGGCGGTGGTGAGCCTGCCGAAGCGGTAGTCCTGCCGGTCGACGCGGAACCCGTAGTCGCGGAGGACCTCGACCGAGGCGCGGTAGACGCGGTCGTACTCCGCGGGGTCGATCTCGACCGGGTTGGGCGCAGGCCGGTACGGCCGGTGGCAGGCGGTGAGGCCCACAGCCAGGAGCGCCGCCAGCAGCGGGAGCAGAACCATCGCGAGGGGGCGAGGCGTCATGGCGGGAGTCTATCCGGTTCGCGGCGGGTCGGGGG
>CAZKRE010000035.1:13586-20970 GCA_964555075.1 uncultured Phycisphaeraceae bacterium | reverse complement strand
GGGATGTACCCACCCGCGAATGGGGGAGTCCTGCTACCGTCTCCGCCTCCGGGTGAATCGTAGGTTTGGCTCCATGCACGAGCGGAGCTCGCGCGGGGGCCCCCCGACGGCCCCCACCCCGCCTACCCGAGACGGAACCGACTGGACATCCGCTCAACCCGATGCATGGTTGTGATGGTGACCCGGAACCCTGCCGAGGCCGGCTGGCGCGACGCTCGTGAGGAGTCACGAGAGATGCAAGCAGTACGCACCGAACCGCACCCCCTGGCCCCGCCCGCGTCCGCTTGCGCGGCGGCGGCGGGCGCCGCGCAGCCCGGGGGTTCGCCCCGGCTCCTGCTCGTCGAGGACGACGGGAACGCCACGTTCCTCATCCGTGAGACGCTCCACGGCCGGTTCGGGCACGGGTGCCTCCGCCACTGCCGGCGGGTCTCCGAGGCGCTCGCGCACAACCTCGACGAGATCGACCTCGTCCTCACCGACATGAAGCTGCCCGACGGCACGGGGCTCGAACTGCTGGGCAAGGTGCTCGAGCGTCGGCCGGATATGCCGGTCGTGGTGGTCACGGGGGATGGGGTGCTGGAGAACGCGATCGCGGCGATCCGGCGGGGGGCGTACGACTACGTGGTCAAGGCGGGCGACTACCTCTTCGCGATCCCGCTGGTGGTCGAGAAGAACCTGGCGCTGCACCGGATCAAGCGGGAGAACCTGCGCCTGCAGGCGGAACTCGAGCGGACGCTCGAGCAGGTGCGGCTGAAGAACCGGCAGCTCGAGGAAGCGGTCCGGCAGCTCGAAACGGTCGCCGCGACCGACCCGCTGACGGGCCTCGCGAACCGGCGGGCGTTCGAGGCGGCGCTCGAGCGGTCGTTCGCCGAGGCGCAGCGGCACGTGCACGACCTGGCGCTCATCATGATCGACCTCGACGGGTTCAAGGGGCTCAACGACACCCTCGGGCACCGGCAAGGCGACGCGATGCTGCGGTCGGCGGCGCGGGTGCTGGAGGCGAACTGCCGGCGGTCGGACGTCGCGGGGCGGTACGGCGGGGACGAGTTCATCCTGCTCCTGCCCCGCACCGACGAGGCCGAGGCCGCCTCGGTCGCCGAACGGGTCGCGGCGCAGTTCATCCGGGACGCCTCGGCGGGGCTGGCGGAGAACGGCTTCCAGGGGCGGCTGACGATGAGCATGGGCCTCTCGACCGTCCGCGCCGGCCGGCCGGTCCACCCCGAGCAGCTCATCGAGCAGGCGGATCACGCGCTCTACTGCGCCAAGCAGGCGGGCAAGACGCGGCTGATGATCTACCGGCCCAGCGGCGCGGGGATGCGGGAGGACTGCGCCGACGCGGTCACCCCCGCGCGTTAGCCGTGGAGCTTGCTCCGCGCCGGGTGCAGGGCGACGCCGGGGCGCCGCGCGGAGCGCCGGGTGCAGGGCGGCGCCGCGCGGAGCGCCGGGTGACGCCGCGGAGCGCCGGGTGACGCCGCGGCGCCGCGCGGAGCAAGCTCCGCGGCTAACGGGGGTATTCGACTTCCGCGGGGCGCGACCCCATGATGTGCCGCTCATGCTCCGCCGTGTGATTCGATCCTTCCATCCCCGTCAGCAGCCGCTGATGGTGCGCCAGAGCTACGGCTACGAGCTCGTCAACGCGCTGACCTACCCGACCGCGGTGGCGATGGTCGAGGGGGGCGTGGTCGGGGTGCTCGCGCAGAAGGCGTTCGGCGTCGGGCCGATCGTGTTCGCGACGATCATGGCGGCGCCGAACTTCGCCAACCTGTCGAGCTTCTTCTGGGCCTACGCCTCCCGGGGCCGGCCGAAGATCCGCTTCATCAACGCCCTTCAGGTGATCGGACTGGTCTGCATCGCCGGCATCGCGCTGCTGCCGACCGACGCGGCGTGGGGCGGCCTGGCGCTGATGGGGCTCATCGTCGTCGGCCGGTGCGTGATGACCGGCACGATCACGCTCCGCAGCACCGTCTGGCGGATGAACTACCCCCGCCACCTCCGCGCCCAGATCACCGGCAAGTTCGCGCTGGTGCAGAGCCTCATCATGGCGATCACGCCGCTGCTGGGCTACCTGCTGCTCGACGTGAACACCGAGTGGTTCCGCGTCGTCTACCCCGTCAGCGCGCTGATCGCGACGCTGGGCGTCCTCCACTTCTCCCGCATCCGCCTGCGGGGGGAGCGGGAGCTGCTGGCGTACGAAGCGACGCCCGCGGCGAAGCCGCAGAAGAAGGGCGAGACCGGCTCGCTGTACGAGTTCACGCCCCCGAAAGCCGGTTCCGCCTCGGGCGCCGCTGCGCCGGGCCCCGGGGCGTCACCCCCGCCCGCCGCGGGTTTCTGGAGCGTCCTCAAGCGCGACCGCACGTTCCGCAGGTACATGTACTGGCAGGCGGCGTCGGGCGTGTCGAACATGATGGGCGAGGTGGTCATCATCGCCGCGATCGCTCAGATGACGGTCGGCCTGCCCGCGGAGTGGTTCTCCGCCATCTGCCTGAGCACGACGCTGCCGATGCTCCTCGCGGTTGTCGCGATGCCCTACTGGAGCCGCTACCTCGACCGCGTCCACGTCGCGGCGTTCCGCGCGATCCAGGGGTGGTGGTGGATCGGCAACCAGGCGCTCAACTGGGTCGCGCTCTGGCTGTTCGTCTCGTTGGACTTCTACTGGCTGGCGTTCGCCGTGCTCGGCCTCGCGCGGGTGGGGCAGGGCGTCGCCCGCGCGGCGGGGATGCTCGCCTGGAACCTCGGACACAACGACTTCGCCAACCGCCGCATGGTCGCGGTCTACATGGGCATCCACGTCACGCTCACCGGCGTCCGCGGGGCGGTGGCGCCGTTCGTCGCGATGCTCCTCTACGCCGGCACGCCCGCCATCCCCTGGCTCGGCGTGCCCGAGTGGGGTGGGATCGGGTACCACGTCTTCATCATCACGGTGCTGCTGGCGCTCTGGGCGGAATGGGGCTTCCACTGCCTCGCCCGGGACCTCGCGAAGAACCCCGCCGCCGTCGCCGACTGAACCGTGCCCCCGCGCGCATAAGCCGCGACCAGAGCCGGTCGCGCCTCGGGGTCAGGGGGCGGCGGCGGGATGGGCGTGGGTGACGGTTGCGGGGTCGGGCAGCGGGGGCAGGCCGTGCTCGGCGCGGACGGCGTTCTGGTTCGCGAGGAAGGCGGGGAACGTCGCGGTGGCGATCTCGTGGGCCGTGCCATCGGCGGTCGCGACCGCGACCGAGAGGCCCGGGGCCCAGCCCGGGTTGGTGTCGGGGTCGGGCGACTCGATGACGGTCCAGAGCCGGGTGTCGGTTGGCGGCGAGAGATCAAAGCCGTGGTAGGTGAACACGAAGTCGCCGACCCGGTGTGCGATCACGTTCGGCGGGAGGGCGGCCGCGGCGTCCCGCGCCCACTGCAACTGCTGCTCGGGCGTGGCGGACTCGAACGCCTCCAGGTCGGCGCCCGCGGCGACCGGGATGTCGCTCGGCACGGTCGCGGTGTCGGCGAGGACGAACGAATAGGCGGAAACCCAGGCGTGCCCGACGATCAGCTCGGAGGCGTGGTCGGGGCCGCGGCCGTTGTGGGCGGGGGCATAGGTGGAGGCGAGCTCGGTGCCGAGGTCCGTGACGTCCGAGAGGCCCCCGGCGGCGGGAGCGTTCAGGGCGGCGAACGTGCTCCTGGTCTCGTAGACGGACCAGGTGACAAGACCCGCGAGGCCGAGCATGAGCACCCCGGGCAGGAGCAGGGTGGCGAGGATGGCCCGGCCGGCGCCGACGCCCTGGCCCCTGACGAGCATGACGATGGCGGACACGGCCCACCAGCACCAGCCGATCCAGCCGAAGTAGAAGCCGAGGCAGGGGATGATGATGAAGCAGTTGGCGGATGAGGCGTAGCCGACGCACTGGAACGTGCGCCCGAGGCCGTGGGCGGTGGGGCCGGTGAGGCGGAGCGTGCCGTGGATCGTCAGCGTCCAGAGGCCGGTGAGGGCGAGGGTGGCGACGAGTGCGCCGGCGAGGAGGGAGCCGAAGATCCAGGCCGGGCCGCCCCCGCCCGGGCCGGGGCCGGTGGCGTACTGGATGAAGAGGAAGAAGAGGAGGATCGGCAGGAAGCCGACGAGGTGGAAGAGGATCTGGGTGACGAGGGTGAAGGAGAGGGCGTGGCCGGCGCCGCCGGCGGGCTCGGTCGCGCCGATGAGGCGGTGGGGCATGACCATCGCCTGCCCGAGCGTGGTGAACCAGCCGGTGAAGAACCCGACCCGCGCGCGGTCGGCCCAGGGGTTGCGGTCCAGCGACGTCCGCTCCTCGGCGATGCCCGCGGCGGGGCGGACGACCATGCGGTCCATCTGCATCGGTTCGGCGCAGCGGACGCAGTCGAACTCGCGGGGGACGAGGTGGCCGGTCTCATCGGTGCCGTAGTACGCCTGCGCGCACTTCGGGCAGACGTATTGGACCGCATCGCGGCGGAAGTCGAAGTCGGAGGGCTTGAAGGACGCGCCGCATTCGGGGCACGCGCCCGGGGGCAGGTTCCACAGGCGGTAGCCGCACGTCTTGCAGTTCACGCCCCGGCCCCCGCGTCGCCCCAGCGGGCGATCTCTTCCCGCGACCCGCGCAGCCGGAGCCAGATCAGCATGAACACCGGCAGCGCCCAGCCCCAGAGGATGGTGAACAGGAACGTGGCGACGATGATGCCGGTGAAGAAGGCCCCCGGCATCCCCCCGGCCTGGTTCGCCTCGGCCTCGAACTGCTGCCGCTGCACCGCCACCGCGACGACGGCGGCGGCGACCGTGACGACGATCTTCACCACCGCCCACGCCCGGGCCAGCGGCGCCGCCCCCGGCCGACGGCGGAGCAGGCCGATCCCGGCCGCCAGCAGCAGCAGCGACACCGCCGTCTGCACCGCGGCGAGCCCGGCCTGGAGCGGGGCGCTCGCCGCGAGACCCGCGGTGGTCGCTTCGTCCCCCTGACCGCCGAGGCCCGCGAGCCAGGGCGCGAAGAACGCCATCAGCACCGCGTTGAGGAGGTACACCACCGCGCCCAGCGCCCCGAGCATGATCCCGAGGATGCCCAGCACCGTGGGCCAGGCGGCGGTGCGCGGCGCGACGGGGCCGCGGTGGCCGGGCTCGGTCGGCGGGGCGAGGGGAGGCGGCTGGTGTTCGGTCATGGGTGACCCTTGTTCAAGGCGAGCCCATAGCAGAACGCGGGACCGGCGGGGCGTCAACTCGGTGGGGCCGGGGCGGGCGCGCGGGCGACTTACGGCGTCTCGGGCGACCCGATCCCCGAGCGCCCGGTCATCCGATCACCCAGCCGCGAATCCGCCGGCGCTGGGGCGGTTTCGGGCAGAAAGGGGCGCTAGCGTGTTGTGTGGCGGGCAGGGCTCGCCCGGTTATGCACCAGAATCAACCACCCGGAAGGAAATAGCCATGGCTACGCGAAACCGCACGAATGACCCGGCCCGTCACGACACGGACACCGACACCCATCGTCACGGCGACGAGAACCGCGACCCGATCACCGGCGCGCCCGGGGCCCACCCGGTCGGCGCGGGCATCGGCGCCGCGGGCGGCGCGGCGGCGGGCGCTGCCGCGGGCGCCATCGGCGGGCCGGTCGGCATCGTGGCCGGCGGCATCGTCGGTGGGCTGCTGGGCGGGCTGGCCGGCAAGGGCGTCGCCGAGTACGTCGACCCCACCGAGGAACACAACTACTGGCGGGAGAACTACAAGACCCGCGACTACGTCGAGCGGGACCGGGATTACGAGACCTACGCCCCGGCATACCAGTACGGCTGGGAGAGCTACTCCCGCTACGACGCGGAGAACGCGGCGACCGACACCGGCGCCCGGACCGACACCGCCGCGACGAGCACCACGAGCCGCAGCTTCGACGACATCGAATCCGACCTGCGGGCGCAGTGGAACAAGCACCGCAGCGACAACGACCTGACGTGGGACCAGGCGCGCCCGGCGACGATGGACGCGTGGAACCGGGTCCACCAGCGCCGCCAGGGCGGCGGCGCCGGCGGTACGGGCGCGACGGGCGCCACGGGCGTTTGACCCGCGGCCGCGACAACCGATGACCGATCCCGACGGGTCGGCGGCTCATGCCGCCGGCCCGTTGTCTTTTGGTCGGCCGGTGGCTGATGGCGGGGGCGCACAAAAACCCCCGATCCGGCGGCGGATCGGGGGGCGAAGGAGGATGGATGCCCTGGGTGGCGTGCGGCGGAAAGCGTGGGAGGGGCCGATCGGCGTGCCACGGCTTGAGTCGCGTGCAACGGGGCCAAGCCGTGCCGAACGTCACCGGCCGCTCGCACGGCTTGCCCGCGAAGGCGCGGGTCAAGCCGTGGCACCCCTCTCCTCACGTTTTCAGGCCGCTGCGACCCGCATGTCGCCCGCCATCTTCTGGAGGGCGGCGACGCGCTGCTCGGTGGGGGGGTGGGTCATGAAGAGCTTGGTGATCCCGTGCTTGCCGCTGAAGGGTTCGACGATGAACATGTGGTTCTGCGTCGGGTTGTTGGTGGCGAGGGGGATGCGTTCGTTCATGGCCTCGAGCTTGCGGAGGGCGCTGATCAGGCCGTGCGGGCTGCCGGCGATGACGGCGCCGTCGTGATCGGCGACGAACTCGCGGCTGCGGCTGATGGCCATCTGGATGAGGCCCGCGGCGATGGGGGCGAAGATGACCATCGCGAGGGCGATGAGCGGGTTGCCGCCCTCGCCGTCGCGGTTGCCGCCGCCGCCGAGCATGAGCATCCAGCCGAGCATGTTGAGGGCGCCGGCGATGGTGGCGGCGACGGTGGAGATCAGGGTGTCGCGGTTCTTGATGTGGGCGAGCTCGTGCCCGATGACGCCCTCGAGTTCATCGTAGTTGAGCAGTTGCATCGCGCCCTGGGTCACGGCGACGGCGGCCTTGGAGGGGCTCCGGCCGGTGGCGAAGGCGTTGGGGGTGCGGTGGGGGCAGATGTAGACCTTGGGCATGGGCATGTTGGCGTTGCGCGCCAGGCGGCTGACCATCTCGATGAGGTCGGCGTCGTCACGCGGGTCGGCCTCCTGGCCCTGCATGGAGGCGATGGCGATCTTGTCGGAGAAGAAGAACGCGAACACGTTCATCATCCCGCCGAAGATGAAGGCCATGATCAGGCCCTGGGTGCCCCAGTAGGAGCCGATCAGCAGGATGATGCCGAACAGCCCGCCGAGGAGCATGGCGGTCTTGGTGTTGTTCCACAGTCGCGTCATCGAATCGTCACTCCTTGAATCGGCCGCCGTGGCGACGGCCGGGTTGGCTGCCTGTCACTACGGTCGAGGGGCCGGGAGGGTTCCGAGCCGTCTCGATCTGTATACGCGGCGTGGGCGTCGCGGTTTTGCGACACCGACCGGGCCGGGAATCATAGGCTGGAATCGCGGCGCTGCATCCTCCCC
>CAZKRE010000035.1:0-13486 GCA_964555075.1 uncultured Phycisphaeraceae bacterium | reverse complement strand
AGGGTTCAGTAGGCGCCGCGGCCGAAGAGGACGACGACGGCGGTGCGGACGAGGATGTAGAGGTCCATCCAGATGGTCCAGTTTCGGACGTAGTAGGCGTCGAGGCAGACGCGTTCGCGGTAGGTGGTGTCGGAGCGGCCTGAGACCTGCCAGAGGCCGGTGATGCCGGGGCGGACCTTGACGTAGAGGCCGAAGGCGCGGCCGAAGTGTCGGACCTCGTCGTCGACGATGGGTCGGGGCCCGATGAGGCTCATTTCGCCCTTGAGGACGTTCCAGAGCTGGGGGAGCTCGTCGAGGGAGGGCTTGCGGAGGAGCTTGCCGACGCGGGTGACGCGGGGGTCGTCGCGGAGCTTGTGGAACTGGTCCCACTCGTCGCGGAGCTCGGGGTGCTGGTCGAGGTGGGCCTCGAGGAGGCCCTCGGCGTTCTGGACCATGGTGCGGAACTTGATGGCCTTGAAGCGTCGTCCGCCGAAGCCGATGCGGGTGTGGCGGTAGAAGACGGGTCCGCGGGAGTCGAGCTTGATGAGGAGGGCGATGATGGCGAAGAGGGGGAGGCTCGCGAGGAAGAGGAGGACGGCGACGAAGGTGTCGGTGGCGGACTTGAAGTAGTGGTTGGCGGGCTGGAGGAGGCGTGGGGCGAGTTCGACGCCGACGACGCCGCCGAGGTTGCGGACGATGGTGCCGCCGGCGGCGGCGGTCTGGACGCCGCGGGGGATGACGAGGAGGTGGGGGAAGTCGTCGACGCGGTCGTTGAGGCGTGCGGCGAGCTGTTCGGTGAGTTCGTGGGGGGTGCAGACGATGGCGTAGCGGACGCCGTCGGCGCGGAGGGCGTGGGCGCGGTCGAGGCCGCCGACGACGGGGACGCCGTCGACGGTGGTTTGGCCGCCGTGGCGGCTGCTGTCGAGGACGGCGATGGGCTTGAGGTTGAGCGCGGGCTGTCGGCGGAGGATGCGGATGATCTGGGCGGTCTGCTGGGGCTTGCCGATGACGACGACGGGGCAGCCCCACCAGGGGCGCTCGGCGAGGACGTGGTAGAGCAGGACGCGGCCGCAGACGAGGCCGACGGTGGCGACGACCCAGGTGGTGGACCAGGCGGCGGCGGCGGCGCGGCCGGACTCACCGAGCCAGGACCAGGCGGCGAGCATGCTGAGGACCGCGAGGACGGTGGCGAGGCAGAGCTTGCGGAGCTCCTGAACGGGGGTCACGGCGACGGCGGGGTAGAGCCGCATGCGGACGGCGAGGGCGAGGTAGACGGCCGCGGCACCCAGGGCGACGGGCCAGTAGTGGGCGGGCGCGGGGGTGTCGGCGAAGGAGGCGGCAACCCGGCCGAGGGAGATGGCGGCCAGGAAGGCCAGCAGGTCGGCCGCGACGAGGACGGCCCGGGTGGCGACGGGACGGACGGTGTGCAGCGGCAGCGGGGAGGAGGCGGAGGCGGAGCGGGCGGGGGCGGGTGTCGTGGCGCTCGGGGGAGGAGCCAGCCGGGTTGCGGCGTGCAGGGCGGGCTGATCCGTGGAGGGCAACGACGACATCGAGGCTCGCTTCCGCGTGGCGACGCGGGGCCGGTTCCGGGCTCGTGAGGACGATCGCCCCCCGGCTGGCGGAGCCGTGGCGACAGGTCCGCAGCGCCGCCGGCTACGCCGGGGCGTGGGCCTATGGTATCGCTGCGGACCGGCCCTGCAACAGATTGGGGCGGGGCGGCGGCGCCCCGGGCGGGCGTCGGGGCGGGGGGATGGGGGTGGCCGATATACTCCGGCCTGCCATCAGGGAGCAGGCCGTGGTTGAGGTCGCGCGGGCGGAGGAGCAGCGGGGACGGGCTGCCGTGGCCCCGGGCGGCGGGGGCGGCGGTGAGCCGCCGCGGCTGGCGCAGCGGGTGCTGCGGTGGTGCGGCCGCTACGGCTGGCTGCTGGCGGTGGCGGCGGTGGCGTTCTACTTTTGCGGGTTCAACGGCCGGTGGCCGTTCACGCCCGACAGCGGCAAGTATCTCGTCGTCGCCCGCCACCTCGCGGAGGGGCAGGGGTACACCCACCCCAGCGGGTGGCAGGTGCGGGCGAGCCCGGGGCTGCCCTGGCTCGAAGCGGCGTCGCTGCGGCTGACGGGGGGGGAGGTCTGGCCGGTCCTCCTCGTCATGACGCTGCTGGGGCTCGCGGGCATCGGGCTGGCGTACCGGCTGTTCCGGATGCGGCTGCCGCGGGAGCAGGCGGTCGCGGCGGCGGTGTTGCTGGGGGTCAGCGAGGTGTGGTACACGGCGAGCCATCGGCTGCTGGCGGACATGCCGTTCGCGGTGGGGGCGGTGCTGTTCCTGCTGGCGTGGGAGCGGGCGGCCCAGCGGCGGGGGCGGACGGTGGCGACGGTGGCGATGTTCGCGGTGGGGCTGGGGGTGATGGCGGTCTTCCGGAGCGTGGTGCTGACCCTGCTGGCGGGCGTCGCGGCGGCCGCGGTGATCCATGCGGCGCGGCATCGGCACTTCCGGCCGGTCGTTCTGGGCGCGACGGGGGTCGCGGCGCTGCTGTCGCTGGTGGTCCTGGTCGACCCGCGGGTGCCGGAGGAGGGGGCGTTCGCGGGGGACGAGGCGAGCGCGGTGCGGGCGCTGGTGGATCGGCCGGGGGAGGTGGTTCACCGGGCGGTGACGGATCACCTGCCCAAGCTGATGACGGAACGGATGGCGGAGGCGGTGCTCGGGGTCGATATGAACCCGGTGCTGAGCGCGGTGGTGGCGACGGGGGTGCTGGGGTTGGGGGTGGTGCTCTTCCGGGAGCGGCGGGTGTGGGGCTGCATCTTCTTCGCGTTCGTGGGGCAGTGGCTGCTCTTTGGAGTTACGGAGCGGTACTTCCTGCCGGTGCTGCCGCTGCTGGCGCTGGCGTGGTGGCGGGTGGCGGTGTGGGTGGGTTCCGTGGTGCCGCGGCCGTGGGGGGGTGTGGCGTGGGCGGCGCTGGTCGTGGTGTGGCTGGTGCCGAACGCGATCCGGGCGGGGGACGTGGCGCGGGATTCGCTGCGGACGCTGGGGGGGCGGCCGGCGGAGGAAGCGGCGGTGTTCACGCTCGCGGAGCAGATGGACGCGCGGCTGCCGGCGGATGCCGTCGTGCTGACGCACAGGGGGAAAGTCGCGGACCCGATGGCGTTTCTCTCGCGGCGGCACTGCATCGTGCCGGGCCCGCGGGACGTGGAGGCGCTGCGGCCGCTGATGGAGGCGTCGCCGTCGCGGCTGTACGTGCTGCTGCCGACGGAGGGGCACGTGCAGTCGGTGCTGCACCGGCTGCGGGCGCGGTTCTCGGGGCCGCTGGCGGAGGCGGCGGTCGAGGAGGGGGAGCGGGCGTGGACGATCCACCGCCTCCATCCGGCCCGCGTGGCGGGGGATGAGGGGGCGGGCGAGCCGTAGCGCCTGCACGGGTTCTCGTCACGGCCCGCTACGGCGTGAGCAGGTGCTCGAAGCGGTCGGCGATGCGGGCGATGTCGAAGGTCTGCTCGGCGTAGGCGCGGGCGGCGTCGCCGAGCCGCTGGCGGAGGGCGGGATCGTCCACCAGCCGCTGGGCCTCGCGGACGAAGGCGTCGACGTCGTGCGGCGGGACGACCAGGCCCGCGCCCGCCCGACGCACCGTTTGCGCCGCCAGGTTCTCACCCGGGACGGCGAGCAGCGTCGGCCGGCCGGCGCAGAGGTAGGTCAGCACCTTCGACGGGACGGAGAACGCGCCCGCGTCGGGCTCGAGGATGGCGAGCAGCACGTCGGCCGAGGCGAGCACGTCCGGCATCGCCTCGAACGGCTGGAAGTCGAGCAGCAGGAGGTTCGTCAGCCGGCGGTCGTCGCGCTCCCGCCGGAGCCAGTCCATCGCCCGGCCGCGGGAGATGACGGTGATGCAGATGTCCGCGCGCTCGCGGGAACGTTCGGCGAGGGCGACGAGGAGCCGGGGGTTGTGCTTCATGCCCAGCGTGCCGGAGTAGAGCAGGCAGAGCTTGCCGTCGAGGCCGTGGGATCGGGCCCAGGCGTTGTCGCGCGGGCGGGGCGGGAGCTCATCGAGCGGGGCCCAGTTCTCGATGGTGTGCATCCGCCCGTCGGGCACGCCGAGCTTCCGCAGGGGCGGGCGGAAGTCGTCGGTGATGAGCACGACGGCGTCGCTGGCGCGGAGGAGGCGGCGTTCCATCCGCCGGTAGTGCCCGCCGACGGTCGCGGCGGCGAGGGCGCTGCGGCGGCGGAGCACGCGGACGGCGCCCTCGGAGATGAGGTCCTGGAGCCAGAGGACGAATCGGCCACGCCCCCCGGACGCGGAGCGGGTCGCGCGGAGCAGCGCGCGCTGCGCATCGAGGGGGGTGTTGGCGGAGAGCACGGCGTCGGGCCGCAGCCGGCGGACCTCGGCGTCGAGCAGCCTGCCGTACGCGACGTCGGCCCGCCAGCGTTGCCAGAGCGCGAACTTGTCGATGGGCCGGGTCAACCGCAGCGCGCGGATCGTGAGGCCCGGCGGGTCGTCCGGCCGCGGCTCGAGGGCCGCGTAGGGCGACGCGGACAGTGACGCGCAGTAGGCGTGCGTCACCTCGTGGCCGCGTGCGGCGAGCGCGCGGCTGAGCTGCAGTTGGAAGGGGTGCCCCGCGTAGTCGTGCACGAGCAGACGCATCGTCGAAAGCGTACCGCATGCCCCCGTGCCCCGCCGACCGTCGGACGAGCCCGCCGCGTGGCTGGATGAACGTTCGTACGAATGTTCAGTCAGCGTCGGACGGTGGGCCGCACCCGGCGGCGGCGCGGTTTTACCTCAATCCATCGAGGAAAGTGAGGAAGGCGGACCCGCGGTCGGAGAGGGTGTGCTCGACCCGGCGGCCGTGGTTCCGCTTGCGGACCAGGCCCGCGATCGCGAGTCGTCGGACGTGCTCGCTTGCGACTCGGAAATCGACCCCGACGGCGGTGGCGATCTCGCCCAGGGAGAGCGCGGGCTCGGCCCGCAGCCGCCGCATGATCTGGATCCGCCTGTGGTTCGCGGCCCCTTTGACGATCCGCTCCAGCTTTCGTTCCGCCACACCCATGCCACCCTCAAGTCCGCTCGGTGACCTTCGACGGGGTGAACATTCGTACGAACGTTCACTCATCGTCCGGAGCAGTGTATGGCGAGATCGAAGGGTTACCAAGCGGAATCTTGCTCGTAGCCCAGGTCGACGAGCAGCGGGCCGGCGATGCGCTTGACGAGGTCGCGGTGCTCGGGGGACATCGCCTCGCGCCAGCCGCCGACGCGGCCTTGGCGGAAGGTGTGGGACCGCTTCGGGTCGATGTTGGCGAGGGCGCGGGCGGTGAGTGCCTCGGCGTCGAGCGGATCGTTGCAGTGGTCGGTGTGGAAGCGGACGATGCGGCGCACTTCCTCGGCTTGGCGCGGGCCCGCGAGGTCCTCGAAGCGGACGGCGCAGACGCCGGGGTGACGGATCCACGGCAGGAAGCGGGCGAAGCGTGCGGCGAGGTCGGGGTAGTCGTACGGCGTGCGGACGTCGTTGCAGTTGCCGGTGATCGCGAAGCGGATGCGGGCCTCGTCGTCGGGCAGGGCGCGGAAGGTGCGGTGCAGCCGGTGCCAGCGGTTCATCCGCGTGAGGTAGTGGGCCTCGCTCACGGCGACGTCGCGGGGGTCGCGGTAGATGAGGTAGTGAACGACGCCCCGATCGGCGAGCGCGGGTTCGAGCTCAGGCGCGTGGTAGAGGTGGCCGGGGGCGAGTTCGCCGGGCACGAGCCGGGCGATCCGGCGCGCCATCGCGGCGGGGGGGCGCTCGCGGAAGGGCACGGAGGGTTGCGAGGCGAGGAATGTGCCGTACCGGCGGGCGGGGAGGGCTTCGAGGACCTGCAGCAGCAGGTGAGTCCCGCTCTTGGGGCAGGAGTTGGCGAGCACGGGGGGGCGTGCGGCGAAGTCGCGCTCGCTCGACGCCAGACGCCTGGCGGCGCGGGGCAGCCGCTGCGCAAGCGACACGCCTTTGCGGAGGATCGCGGACCGCCGCCAGTTCATGCGGCCTCCACGACAACGGGGGCGGCGTCGGGGGGGCGTTCGAGCATGTCGTCCACGAGGCGCCGCAGTTGCCCGGCGGCCTCGGTCCGTGCGGCTTCTCCGGCGGATGCGGCGCGGCGGCGAACCTCGCTCCACGCGGCGGGGTCGCTCCGCCACGCGTCGACCATGGCGGGGGCATCTTCGGCGAAGCGAGCCGCCGGCGGGATCACCTGGCCCGCCTGGCCGACCTGTTCGGGGATGCAGCCGCGGCCGTAGGCGATGACGGGCGCGCCGTGATGCAGCGCTTCGGCGATGACGAGCGGCTGCGCCTCGTTGCCGTAGCGCGTGGGCAGGAGCAGCACGTCGACGTCGCGGAAGAAGTGTTCCTTCGCGTCGCCGTACACCGGGCCGCGGTGCTCGAGGGCGTCGCCGCAGCGGGCGGCGGCCCGGGTGATGAGTTCCCGCTCCGCGCGGCCGCGTGCCGGACCCGCGAGGAGCAGGCGGGTGTCCGGCCGGGTTCGCCGGAGCTGGTCGAACGTCTCGAGGACGGTGTCGAGCCCCTTCTCGAGGGTGAGGTTGCTGATGTGGCCGAGCGTGGTCGGCGGGTGGTCGGGCCTGGGCGGGGGGGGCGGGAGGTCGAGCGTCACGATGGCGTTGGACACGACGCGGTATCGGCGGCGGGCGGGGTAGCGGGCGCGGAACTCCTCGGCCATGCGGTCGCTGAGCAGGACGTGGCAGTCGGTGTGGCGCATGAGGCGGTGGATCAGGGCCATGCGGGCGTCGCGCTGCGCGACGTAGGTGTACACCTGGTGGTGGAGGAAGAGGCGGTAGCCGCGGACGCGGCCGACGGCGACGAGGGCGGCGTCGTACCACAGGCCGTGGCCGTGGTTCGCGACGAGGTAGAGGGCGTCGCCGGGCGCGCGGGGGAGGAGGGACAACTGCAACAGGGCGGCGAGGGTGCGGCCGAGCTTGGCGAGGCGGAACGCGACGCCGCGCCGCGCGCCGCCCGAGACGTCGATGACGCGCACGGCGGCCCGCCGGGCGATCGCGTCGATCACGTGGCGGGTGGCGAGGGTCCGGCCGGTGACGGGCGGGGGCAGCGTGCCGATGAACGTGACGGCGGCGGGGGGGGCGAGGCGGCGGCGTGCGGCCGCGACGGCCAGGGCGAGCGCCGCCGCGAGGGTCGCGAGCGTGAGCCATCGGAAGGTGTTGCGGAGGGCGTAGAGGTGGATGGCGGCGAGGGCGTAGATCGCGGGCGCGAGGACGAGCATCGCCGCGGCGCCGCGGTAGCGGCGCCAGAAGAGGCCGAGGACGACGAGCGAGACGAACAGGGCCGCGAGCAGGAGGAGGAGGTAGCCGGGCCCGAAGAGGTAGGCTTCGGCGATGCCGCTGAACGGGGCGCGGTCGAGGATGCGGACCTGGGCCGCGTCGCGGATGGAGGCGAAGCCGTCGACGGCGGAGGGCAGCGGGGAGAAGGACAGGAGCTTGTAGGCGGGGGGGTGGCGTGCGTCGCCGCGGAGCAGCGCCTCGGCGACGGTGAACGGCCCGCCGAAGAGGCTGATGCCGACGTAGAGCGGCAGGTCACGGGAGAGGAAGTCGCCGGTCGCGAGGGTGTGCAGCGTGGGGACGAGGCCGTACACCTTGCGGCGGCGCGTGGCGACGAAGACGAGGTAGGTCAGGGCCGTTGCAGTGGCCGAAAGCGCGGCGGGGAGGATGGCCGCGCGCGGCCGGCGGAGCACGAAGAGCGACGCCGTCAGCAGCGCGAGCTGGAGGATGAGGAACCGCGTGCCGATGCCGCAGGCGACGAGGGCGGTGTACGCGAAGGCGGCCGCGACGCACGCGGCGGGCAGGAGCGCCCGCGCCCGGGCCGTGAGCACGACGACCGGCGCGAGGAGGCAGCCGATCATCGGCAGGTTGCGGTGGAAGGTGGCGAGGAGCGGGTTGTGGAGCCCCACGCCGGCGGGCCGGCGGGCCTCGAGGTGGTCGGCGGAGTGGAGGAGGGGCGTCCAGTCGATCGCGGCCGCGTGCCATGCGCAGAGGGCGAGCAGCGCCGCCCACGCGGCGGTGGCGGGGCGGGAGGCGAGGGCCGCCGCCGCGGCCGACTCGTTCGCGGCGGGGGGCGTGATCGCGCGGGGCGCGGCGGCGGCGGCGGCGTGCCAGGCGAGGTAGCCCAGCGTCGCGAGCCCGAGGTAGAAGAGCATGACGCGGTCGGCGACGGGGTCGTACCGGCCGGCGATCTGCCACCAGGTGAGCATCGTGGCGGGGCGCCAGCCCAGGGCGGTGACGGCGTGGAAGGCGGCCATGCCGGCGACGCAGACGAGGATGAAGAGGCCCGCCGGCGCGAGCGCGTCGCGCCGCCACGCGACGTGCGCCCAGAGCCCGATCCCGACCGCCAGCGCCAGCGTGCTCATCGTCGTTCAGCCGGCGTAGCCGAGCCGCTCCGGCAGGTCGCCCGCGAGCTCGCGGAACCGCCGCTCGACCGCGGGGGTGAAGTGGTTCTTCCAGTCGCCGGGGAGCCCCTTGCGGAACTTCGAGCTCGCCTGCTCCTGCCCACGGGTCCGGCCGGTGAGGTTCTCGAAGCTCATGGCGTCGAGCACCGCCGCGAGGTCGTCGTCGGAGATCGCGACGCCGAGAAAATCCATGAGCGCACGGAAGTGGTCGTGCTGCAGTGGCCCGGTCAGGTCCTCGTACTTCACGAGCGTGGCGGAGGGGTCCTGCCCTGCCGCATCGGCCCAACTGAGCAGGGCCCGCAGGTGGCCGCGCTCCCAGAGGGTGTCGATGGTGTAGACCAGCCCGTCCTCGACGGGCATCGTGTTGAGCTTCGCGCGGTTGTCGGCGACGGTCCCGACCATCGGGTGGTTCGAGCGGTGGGAGTGGTAGAAGGAGGTGATGACGTCGCGGGGGTCGCGGGCGACGAAGAACGCGCGGTAGGAGGCGGGCTTGGAGAGCTCGGCGAAGCGGCCGTAGGTGAGGTAGAGCGGCGTGACGATCGTGCTTGGGGGGAAGGGCTCGCCGAACGATCGGTCGTGCAGCGGCCGCGTGTCCACCCCGCCGGGCAGGGTTCGCTGGTAGCTGTAGGGCAGCAGCCCGCACGCGGCGTAGACCTTGCGGTGGGAGAGGACGCCCTTGACCCACTGGCTCGCGGTCTTGTGGACGCAGCAGTGGTAGAGGTTGCCGTGGGGCGAGCGGTGGCGCACGCGCGTGAGCCGCAGCACGGACCGCTGCAACGGGAACTGCCACGCTTTGGGGATCACCCGCCGAGCCTGACGCAGGGCGAGGGACTTGAGGGGCGCCATCGCGCCATCATAACGGCTCCCGTTAGCCGCGGCCCTTGGGCCGCGCGGGCGCCGAGGCTCCTCCGGACCCCGCGCGGCACAAGTGCCGCGGCTAACCCCGGGGTGTGTTACCCGAGGTAGCCGTAGCGCCAGAGCATCGGGAGGGCGAGCATGGTCACGCGGCGGCGCTGGTCGGGCGGCATCGCGTCGTGCCAGGCGTGGTCGGGGGCGATGGTGATCGTCGTCGACGCCTCGCCGGCCGCGAAGCGGGCCGGGTTGCCCGAGACGGTGTGGTTGGGCGTGACGTGGAGTTCGTGTTTCCTGAGGAACGCGGTGCTCCGGTCGTCGGCGCCCGTGCGGACGAGCAGCCGCCGCAGGTGGGGCTTGGGCTCGCGGACGAAGTCCTCGTACCGCAGCCGGGTGTAGCTGGCGGCGCGGCGCTTGAAGCGCTCGTCGATCAGATTCGTCAGCGACCACCGCACCGCGGCCTTGCCCGGCGGGTAGGTGGGCATGTAGGCCTGCTCCCAGTGGATGTCCGGCCGGGGCTTCCGGCGCTGCATGGAGTGGGCCACGGCCCGGGCGTCGCGGACGAGGTGGACCACGTGCAACTCGACCGCCTCGGTGCGGGCGAGGAGGAAGCCGTGGCCGGGCGACTTGGAGGAGTCCACGATCGTGTCGCAGCCGGTCACGGCCCGCAGGCTCTCGTAGAACGCGCCCAGGATCGGCAGGTAGGCGGCGACGGCGTCGCGGTACCCGCGGGTGAACCGCCTCGGGGAGAAGGCCTGCGTCTTGAGGAAGGTGTCGGGCGCATCGACCAGCCGCTGCAGCCGCAGCGCCTCGGCGGGGTCGGCGCCGGGCGAGCGCCGGTTGAACTCGGCGAGCACCGCCCGCCAGTGGGGGCAGTCGCGGAACGGCCGGCCGCAGCCGCAGAGGACGTTCATCTCGAAGCCGCGTCGCCAGACGTATCGCAGCTCGCCGCCGGAGAAGAAGCCGGGGACCTGCCCGAGCGCGAGGTCGAGGAGCGTGGTGCCGCTGCGGCTGTCGCCGGCGATGAACACGACCTTCACGCGATCGGTCATACGCCGGTCCTGAGGCTTGGTGAAGGGGCGGGTCCGAGGTCCCCTGTCGCACCGCCCGGCCCTTCGCCGAGCCTCAGGACCGGCGTCGGCGCCGCCGTGCCCGACGCGCCGCGCCCGAACGCGAACGGGCCGAGCCCCAGGTGCCGGCGGACGAGCCAGTAGGCCCAGACGTTGCGGAGGACGAGTGAGGCGGTGGTCGCCAGGGCCGCGCCTTCGAGCCCGAGCCGTGGGATCAGGAGGAAGCCCAGCGCCACCGCGACCGCCGCGCTGGTCGCATAGGCCACGACGCTCCGCCGGTGCTGGTCGAGCAGGTTGAGCATCTGGCCCGCCGGCCCGACCGACGCCGCGATGACCTGCCCGAGCACCAGGATCGCCAGCGGCAGGGCGCCCGCGGTGAAGTTCTTCCCCCAGCCCCGCAGCACCAGCGGCCCGACGACGACGATCGCCAGTCCCGTCGCCAGCGTGGACCAGAACATCCACTTGGTGGACGTCGCCACGAGTCGCCGGAGCTGCTCGTGCCGGCCCTCGAAGTGAAGCTGCGCGACCATCGGGGTCGCCATCGTCTTCACCGCCCGCTGGAGGATGATGGCGGCGATCGCCGTCTTCGCCGCCGCGTCGTACACCGCCACGTCCGCCGGCGTGAGCAGGACGCCCACCAGCAGGAGGTCGGTCTGGCCCAGCAGGATGGTGGACTCCTGCACGAACAGCAGCGGCAGGGCCACGCCCATCCACCCGCGGAGGTCGGTGGTCGTCCGCGGGCCGCCGTCCCGCAGCCGGGGCAGGTGGCGGCGGAGCAGGACCCACTGCACGGCGAGGACCGCGCCCGCGGCGACCATGGTGGCGCCCATCGCGAACGTCGAGTCCCGCCGGGCCGCCATCGCCGCGACCCCCATGATCGCGAGCACCAGCAGCGGCTGGACGACCTGCGACGGCGCCTGGGATGCCACGATCTTCCGCAGCGACCGGATGGCCTCGCGCTGGAACATCGCCAGCGACAGCAGCGGCACGAGCCACATCGCGAGGATCAGCGTTGGGGCGGAGTAGCGGCCGGTGTCGATCCGCGTGATCGCCAGCGTCCCCACGGCCGCCACCGCCCCGCCTCCCAGCAGCGTGAGCGCCTGCCCGAACCGCAGCAGCCCCCGCAGCCGCGGGGCGTCGCCCGCGGCGAGGTACTGCGGCATGTACCGCAGCGCCGCCAGCGGCAGCCCCACACTCGCCACCAGCATCAGCACCGTCGCCCACGACAGGGCGAACGCGTACTCCCCGTACTCCGAGCGCCCCATCCACTTCACCAGCGCCACCCGCAGCACGTACATCAGCCCGAACCCCAGCAGGCTGATGAGGAAGGCCCACCCGCTGCCCCGCGCCAGCGTGGCCCGCAGGCCGTCGCCGCGGAGGCGGTTGAGTTGTCGCTTCAGGCGGTTCATCACAGGCTCGTCGGCGTCGGACGAAGCGCGGCGGCTACACATCGGCCGTCTCCACCAGTTGACGATACACGCTCCCGGCCCGGGCGCGCGCCGCCGCCAGCCCCGGCGACGCCAACGCCCCCCGCAGCCGCCCCTTGGCCTCCTCCCGGGCGGCGGTCGGCCGACCTCGCCGCGCCTCCGCCTTGCCCAGCGCGGCGTCGTGCGCGTCCACCAGCTCCCGCACGCGGCCCAGCCGCTCGCTCGGCGTCGCAGCGAAGCCGGTGCCGAACCGCCGGTTCACCGCCCCGATCACCGCCGCGAAATCGCTGGTGACGGTCTCGAACCGGGCCAGGACGAACCGGTCCCGGACCGGGGCGATCGCTTCGTGGAACCGGGCGTAGCTCCGCAGCGTCTGGGCGAGCGTCAGCCGGGGCTCCCGGACCACCTGCGACAGGACCGCCTCGTCCGGCTCGCGGAGGAGGACGACGCAGGGCACGCCCAGCCGGGCGGCCGCGAGGACCTGGGCCGGGGCGTGGAGGTGGTGGGCGAGGCGGACGGGTGCGGGCTGGGCCATCTCGAAAGCGATGCGGGCAAAGGTGTTGCCGCTGCGGGGGTAGCCCTCGAGGACGAGCTGGGTGTCGGGCGTCACCGCCTTGGGCCGGCCGTCGGCGTCCCGGCGGCCGCGGACCAGCGCGAGGTACGGCCAGGGCCGGGCCCGCAGCCGGTCGGCGAGCTCGTAACGCAGTCGGTAGGGGAGGCTCACCGGGGGTTGTCCGCGGGTTGGAATCGCCGCCGGGACGCCCGGCGGCAAAAGGCGGGAACCCCGCTGGCCGAAGAGTTTAATGACACGGGTTGGCCGGCGGGATCGCTGGCGCGTACGATCACCCTAGTTTCTGATCCGCTCGCCTACGCCGCTGTGATGCCATGAAGCCTGCCGACTCCGCATCTTCGTACGGCGCTCCACGCGCCGATGCGCCCGACGCCATCAACGCCTCGAACCTGGGCTACGTGGAAACGCTCTACGAGCGGTTCCTGGAGGATCCCGGCGCCGTCGAGCCGGCGTGGCGACGCCGATTCCAGGAGTGGAACACGCAGGACGCCATCCGGCGGACGCCGAGCCTCGGCCCGATCTTCCAGCCCCGCAGCATCTTCAACCCCGGCGGCGGCAACGGCCACGCCCCCGGCGCCGCGGGCAACGGCCACGCCGCGCCCGCCCGCAAGGGGTCGGTCACCGAGCTCACCGAGCTGCAGCACAAGGTCGACCAGCTCATCCGCAACTACCGGGTCCGCGGCCACATCATCGCCAAGGTCGACCCGCTCGGCTCCCGCAACGACGAGCCCGCCGAGCTCGACCCGGCCTACTACGGCCTCAAGGCGTCGGACATGGACCGGCCGTTCGCGTGCTCGACCATCCCCGGCGCCAAGCGACGCACCCTCCGCCGGATCGTCCAGCAGCTCCGCAACACCTACTGCCGCAACATCGGCGTGCAGTTCATGCACATCGACAACCTCGCGGTCCGCGAGTGGCTCCAGGAGCGGATGGAGGGCAGCCGCAACAAGATCGAGCTCGCCCGCAAGGAGCAGATCCGCATCCTCACCCGCCTCAC
Source organism: uncultured Phycisphaeraceae bacterium (assembly GCA_964555075.1). Taxonomy (GTDB): domain Bacteria; phylum Planctomycetota; class Phycisphaerae; order Phycisphaerales; family Phycisphaeraceae; genus CAZKRE01. The sequence continues at coordinate 174 of CAZKRE010000035.1, read as the reverse complement.
CGACGCCACGATCTTCGAGGAGTTCATCCAGAAGAAGTTCATCGGCGCCAAGAGCTTCTCCCTCGAGGGCGGCGAGTCGCTCATCCCGCTCCTCGACCTCGCCCTCGAGCGGGCGGGCGACCAGGGGATCAAGGAGATCGTCATCGGCATGGCCCACCGCGGCCGGCTCAACGT
>CAZKRE010000034.1:17765-23109 GCA_964555075.1 uncultured Phycisphaeraceae bacterium | reverse complement strand
ACCTCGAGGTGGGAGTTGACCCGCTCGAGCAGGACCTGCACCCGCCCGCCGCGGGGGGTGAACTTCATCGCGTTGGTGAGCAGGTTCCAGAAGACCTGCTGGAGCCGGCTGGGGTCGCCGCTGACAGGCCCCGCCAGCGGATCGAGAACGGAAACAAGCCGGATACCCTTGGCGTCGGCGGCGGGCCTCACCGACTCGATCGCGGTGCGGAGCACGGCGGTCAGGTCCAGTCGCTGGACGTCGAGGCGGACCTTACCCGAGATGATCCGACTCATATCGAGCAGGTCGTCGATGATCTGCGCCTGCGCCCGGGCGTTCCGCGCGATCACGTCGAGCCCCTGCTCGATGTGATCCTTCCCCGCGGCGCCGCTGCTGAGCATCGTGGACCAGCCCATGATCGCGTTCAGGGGCGTCCGCAGCTCGTGGGACAGCGTCGCGAGGAACTCGTCCTTCATCCGGCTCGTGTGTTCCGCCTCGGCGCGGGCGCTGCGTTCCGCGGCGAGCAGGTACTCACGCTCCTGCTCCGCCCGCTTCCGCTCCGTCGCGTCGCGCGTCACCGCGAGTTGGGCAAAGCCGCCCTCCGGCAGCGGCAGCGGGACCGCGTGGGTGTCCATCCACCGCCTCGTCCCCCGCGAGCCGATCATCTCGAACTCCCAGCTCGTCCGTTCGCCGGTGCACACCCGCTCGTGGTGCCGCCGCCAGGCGTCCCGATGCTGCGGAACGATGAACTGGTACACCGAGGTGTTCGCGGTCAGGCCGCTCACTTCGAGGAACGCGAACCCGGCGCTGTTGAGGTAGATGATCGCCCCGCCGGGATCGATGATCGAGATGCTGTCGGGGGTTGCGTCCGCGATCGCCCGCAGCCGGGCCTCGCTTTCGGCGATCTGCTCAAGGGCGCGGCGGACGTCGGTGATGTCCCTCGCGATCTTCGACACCCCGATCACCTCCCCGGCGTGACCCAGGATCGGGGAGATCGTCACCGAGACGTGGATCAGAGCGCCGTCCTTCCGGAGCCGGACCGTCTCGAAGTGCTCGACCCGCTCGCCCCAGCGGAGCCGGGCGAGGATCTGCGCCTCTTCGTCGAGCCGGTCGGCCGGGAAGATCATGGCGATCGGGCGTCCAATGATCTCGTGCGCCTCGTAGCCAAAGATCCGCTCCGCCGCCCGGTTCCAACTGCGAACCACCCCGTTGAGGTCTTTCGAGATGATCGCGTCGTCCGACGACTCGACGATCGCCTCGTACCGCCGCTCGAGTTCCATCGCGATCGAGGTGTCACGGGCGACTTTTGATGCACCGACGATGCGGCCGGTCGAATCGCGGATCGGGGAGATCGTCACCGAGACCGACACCCGCCGGCCGTCCTTGCGGAGGCGGACCGTCTGGAAGTGGTCGACGCGCTCGCCCCGTTCGAGGCGGGCGAGGATTTCCGGCTCCTCGTGCTGCCGTTCGGGTGGGATGATCCGGGTAATCGGCTGCCCGATCATCTCCTCGGCGGTATAGCCGAAGATCCGCTCGGCGGCGGTGTTCCAAGTCTGCACCACCCCGCGGAGGTCCTTGCTGACGATGGCGTCATCCGACGAGGCGATGATCGCCGCGAGGTGAGCTTCCACCGTCCCAAGCGGGGGCGTGGGGATGGGTTTCGATGAGGTCATGGCGGAATCCCAGTCGGGGAAGGATACCCCGTGGCTCCTGCCGCTCGGCGGTGCTTTGTCCCTAGCGACCGGCCGGGAGTTCCCCCATTGGAGCCCGCCGCCATACCGTCTCGCTGAAATATACGCCATAGATCCGTGTGGGGCGGAGCTGAAACGTCGTGAAACGGTTCAAGCCTGCGGGGCGAGTGGGCTCCGCGGCCGACGGGCGCGGCGGAGGGGCGGCCTCCCTACACCTACACCCGGAAGATGGCGCCCAGCCGCTTGCCCATCAGAACGCTCGCCCCCACGAGCGTGACCGTCAGCAGCGCCATGCCCCAGACCCCCATCGCGCTGGCGATGTAGGGCCCGTCGCCCAGGCGGTTGTAGAACTCCCAAATTGCCTTGGTGATGGGGAAGTGCTGGTCCTTTTGCGCCAGGATCAGTGAATCACTGACCTCGAGCATGGCAAAGGAGAAGACGAGGATGCAGCCGGCGATGAGGTTCGCCGCGATCAGCGGCACGACCACCCGGCGGATCGCGTACAGCCGCGACGCCCCGAGGTTCAGCGCCGCCTCCTCCATCTCGCCCGACGTCTGCTCCAGCCCGGCCGCGGCGGCACGGACGATATAGGGGAGCCGGCGGATCGCGTACGCGACGATCAGCAGGGGGATGGGGTTGGGTGTCTGCCCCAGCACGCTGAACATCCAGCCGAGCGGCGCCCCCTCGCGGAACGGCCAGTAGAGCGTCATCGCGACATACCCGAACGCCATCACCAGGCCCGGGACCGCGAGCGGCAGCATCGCGAGCGTGTCGAGCGCCGCGCCGCCGCGGATCTTCACCCGGACCGTCAGGTACGCGATGCTCATCCCGATGACGAGGCAGAGCACCATCGCGGCGACGGAGTAGAGGAGGCTGTTGCCGATCGCGCCCATCGCGAGGGGATGAGTGAGCGCCTCGGTGTAGTGGTCCAGCGTCCACTCGGCGGGCAGGGGGGTGCGGTACCACTGGCCATCGGGCGTGAAACTCGAGAGCACGACGCCCAGGTGGGGGAGGACGGCAAGGAAGGTGACGCCCGCGAAGGCGGCAAACGCCAGGCCGCCCCGCCAGCCGGGGAGCGGGTCGGTGGTCGAGGCGATGCTCGCGCGGGTCTGCATGGCGTAGGCCCGGCCGCCGATGAGGAACTTGCCCACGACGTACAAGAGAATCGCCACCGCGAGCATGACGACGACGAGGGCGTACGGGCGCGGGTTGTTGCTGATCTCGGTGAGCCCCCAGAAGACCTGGACCGGGGTAACCGTGTAGTAGTCGAACATCAGCGGCGTGCCGAGCTCGGTGAAGCTCCAGATGAAGACGATGGTCGAGCCGGCGAAGAGGCCCGGAAGGATGAGCGGGAGCGTGACCCGGCGGAACCGGGTCCAGGCGTCGGCGCCGAGGTTCTCCGCCGCCTCGTCGAGGGCCGGGACGAGGTTGGCGAGGGCGGCGGAGAGGTTGAGGTAGAGGATCGGATACAGGTGCAGGACCTCCATCAGGACGACGCCCCAGAAGCGTCCCCCGCCGCCCGGCAGCGCGCCGCCGAGCCAGTCGATGCCCGGCTCATCGGCGGCGAGGAAGCCGAGATCGACGAGCAACGAGTTGAGCCCGCCGAACCGCCCGAGGATCGCGCGGAGCCCGATCGCCCCCACGAACGGCGGGAGGATCAGCGGCACGAGGATGATGCTCGTCACCAGCGACTTGCCGGCGAAGTGGTAACGCGTCGCAAGGACGGCCAGCGGCAGGGCGACGATCAGCGACCCGATCGTCGTCGCCACCGCGATCGCGAGGCTGTTGAGCAGCCCCTCGACGAGCAGCGGGTCCCGGAAGACGCTGCCGAGGTAGCGGAGGGTGAATGTTCCCTCGGGGGTGACGAACCCGCCCCAGACGGTGAGAACGATCGGCCAGACGAGGAACACGCTCAGCACCGCCATCAGCAGCGCGAACAGGCCGTACCGGTAGGCGTCACGGGCACGCAGCAGCGGGGCGTCAGCCATGGCGTTTCATCGCGGGGGTGGGTCAGGCGGCCGTTCTCAGAAGATATCAGAGCACCCTCTGGAGCGTGCCCGAGGCGCCGCTCGGACAGACACCGCTGACCGCCATGTTTCAGCCTGACAATGCAGAACCCCGCCGCCGTTTGCGGCCCCCCGGTGGCCCCACTACGATCCCACCCCACCCCGGCGCCCATACGCAAAGAGGAGACCGATGGCCAGTTCGCTCATCCCGCCCCACGGCGGCACGCTCGTCAACCGCACCACGTCCGACCCCCAGGCCCTCCGCGATCGCGCGGCGAAGCTGCCCCAAGTCGCCCTCAGCGCCGCCGACCTCTCCACGGTCTACCGCATCGCCGACGGCACCCTCAGCCCGCTCACCGGGCCGATGACCGAAGCGGTCTACAACCGCGTCCTCGATGAGGCCATCGTGGAGGCGAACGGGCAGAAGCTGGCGTGGACGATCCCCCTGGCGTTCCCGGTCACCGCCGATCGGGCGAACAGCCTCAAGGCGGGCGAGCCGGTCGCCCTGACGAACCCGGCGGGCGAGGTCGTCGCGATCCTCGACGTCCAGAGCGTCTTCCCGTGGGACAAGCCGCGGTACATCAAGAGCGTCTACGGCACCGAGCGGACGGACCACCCCGGCGCCGACATGGTCCTCAAGAACGACGCCGACAAGACCCACCTCATCGGCGGCGAGCTCGAGGCGCTGCCTCAGCCGAAGAACCCCGCCTTCGGCCAGTACGTGAAGACCCCCAAGGAGGTCCGCGAGCTGCTGGCCGGCAAGGGCTGGGACGCCGCGGTCGCCTTCCAGACCCGCAACCCGCTCCACCGGGCCCACGAGTACGCGCTGGTCTACGGCCTCGAGGAGCTGCTCCGCCAAGGCAAGAACGCCGGCGCCGCGCTGAACCCGCTTGTCGGCGAGACCAAGGGCGACGACGTCTCCGCCGAGATCCGGATGCAGACCTACGAGCGGCTCATCCAGCAGCGCGAGATGGGCGAGGGCGACAGCGACAAGGAGCTGTGGAGCAAGCGGGGCGGCGAGAGCGTGCCCGACCGCGTGATCCTCCTGGGCGTGGACATCAAGATGTTCTACGGCGGCCCGAAGGAGGCGATCATGCACGCCATCTACCGCCAGAACATGGGCTTCACCCACATCATCATCGGCCGCAAGCACGCCGACGCCCCCTACGCCGACGGCACCGCGATCTGGGGCGACTTCGATGCCCAGGAGATCTTCGGGAAGCTGAGCGGCGACCTGAAGATCCAGCCGGTGAAGGTCGGCTTCGCCGCCTACTACGAGAGCATCGGCCGCGTGGACCTCATGGAGCGGCACCCGGACGAGAAGCCGGTCTTCATCTCCGGCAAGCAGGTCCGCGCGACGCTCCAGGCGGGCGAGCAGGTTGACCCCCGCATCATGCGGCCGAGCACGAGCCAGATCCTCGCGGCCGCGATGAAGCAGTAGGCGGATGCGGGGTGTTCGTCGGGCGGCGGGCGGTGTTCCGATCGCCTCCCCCCGCGGATCCCTGCCGGCAACACCCGAACCCACCGAAGCCCCGCGTGCAGACGCGGGGCTTCTTCTTTGTGATCGCCTGGTCCGCGGAATTATCGGGTCATGCGGGAGCGCCCTCGCGCGGCGCCGCAGCGCCCCGACGCCGCGTTCAAGCGCTTCGACGTCACCTCGAAGCGCTT
>CAZKRE010000034.1:13121-17665 GCA_964555075.1 uncultured Phycisphaeraceae bacterium | reverse complement strand
GATGCCGGTGAACATGCGATCACTCTAACCGGTTTGCGGCGCGGCTTGCGGCGTGGCTTGCGGCGTGAGTGCCGCGCGGCGCGCCGCGGAGCCGCTCGGTAGACTGACGCCGATGCACGCCGTCATTCTCTCCGTCGGGGACGAACTGGTCCTCGGGCAGACCGTCGACACCAACTCCGCGTACCTGGCGGCGAAGCTCGCGACGATCGGCGTGTCGTGCGCGTACCACCAGACGGTCGCGGACGACGAGGCGCTGATCACGCGGGCGATCGAGCTCGCCTGCCGGTCGGCGCCGCTGGTGCTGGTCACCGGCGGCCTCGGACCGACCGAGGACGACCTGACGCGCGATGCGCTGGCGAAGGCGATGGGGGTCGAGCTGATCGAGAACATCGCTCAGCTCGAGCGGCTGGAGTCCTTCTTCACGAAGCGCGGCCGACCGATGCCCCCCCGTAACCGGGTCCAGGCGCTGCACCCGCGCGGCAGCACGACCATCACCAACCACTACGGCACCGCGCCCGGCCTCAAGGCAACCCTCCACGAAGCGGCGGTGTACGTCATGCCCGGCGTGCCGCGGGAGATGCGGCTGATGTACGAAGGCTCGATCGAGCCGGAGATCGAGCAGATGCCGCGCGTGAACGAAAGCGTGATCCTGGCCATGAAGGTCAACACCTTCGGCTGGGGCGAGAGCAACGTCGCTGAAACGCTCGGGCCGGAGCTGATGCACCGCGATCGGAACCCGAAGGTCGGCACGACCGTCTCCGAGGGTTTCGTATCGATCCGGCTGCGAAGCGAGTTCCCCACACGTGAGGAAGCGCAGGCCCGGCTCGACGCCACGCTGGCCGAGGTCCGCGACCGCCTCGGAGCCGTCGTGTTCGGGATCGAGGATGACACGCTGCAGGAGAGCGTCGTCGACCTGCTGCGGGCGCGGGACCGGCGACTGACGACCGCGGAGAGTTGCACCGGCGGGCTCGTCGCGCGGATGCTCACCGACGTCGCCGGCAGCAGCGACGCGTACGTCGGCGGGTGGGTCACCTACAGCAACGACCTCAAGGCCAGCGAGCTGTCCGTACCCGGCTCGGTCCTCGCGACCCATGGGGCTGTGAGCGAAGAAACCGCTCGCGCCCTAGCCGAGGGCGCTCTGCGCAAGGCCCGGCTGGCGGACTTCAGCCTGGCCGTCACCGGCATCGCCGGCCCGGGCGGGGGGACGCCCGTGAAACCGGTCGGCACGGTGTGGGTAGCGCTCGGCGTGAGGCGGGGCGACGCGATCGACGTGACGCCGATGCTGCTGCGGCTGCCCGGCGACCGCGGCGCCATCCGGGACCGGTCCGCGAAGACGGCGCTGCAGATGCTGCGGCTTCACCTGCTGGGCGAGCCGCTCTCGCTGCTCCAGTGGGCCGCGACACCGCTCGCGAAATGATCCCGAGTCGGTCACGGGGGAGGCGGGCGTTTCCCGTCGATCCCCTGATGGAACGAAGCCGCCGGCAGAGCCTATACTCGCGCTTCCATGCCCGTTCCCGCTTTGCCATCCCCGCCCGCCACCGGCCGGATCGACGTACACAGCCACATGCTGCCCGCCATCGACGACGGCTGCCAGAGCCTCGACGAGTCGCTCGCGTGCATCGCGATGCTCCAGCGCGTCGGCTACGTCGGGTCCATCTGCACGCCGCATATCTGGCCCGATACGTTCCCGCTCAACATTCCCCGCAACATCGCGCAGTGGACTCAGGATCTCCGCCAGGCGCTCAACGAGCGGGGGATCGAGTACCTCCTGTGGCCCGGCGCCGAGGTGCGGCTGTTCGATGGGCTGATCGACTGGTTCAAGGCACACGGCGTGCCGACGCTCGCCGACTCCCGCGCCGTGCTCTGCGACTTCTGGGAACCCCGCTGGCCCCGCCACGTCGACCGCACGTTCGACTGGCTGCTCGAAAACGGCTACCAGCCCATCCTCGCGCACCCCGAACGGCTCTCGATCGGGGACCTTCCCGCCCGACTCGATGACGCTCGACGCCGGGGCGTCCTGCTCCAGGGCAACTTCCGCTGCATGACCGGCAAGGAAGGCGCACGGGCCAACCAGCAGATCCGCGCGTGGCTCCCCGAGAAGCGATACACCCTCCTCGCGATGGACATGCACCGCCCCGACACGCTGCCATCACGACTCGATGGGCTCCGCATGATCGCGGAAGACCACGGGGAATCCTTCCTCGACGAGATGACGATCGCCGTTCCCCGGCGACTGATCTTTGGCGCCTAGTGCCGCCGGGTGTTCGGCCGGTCCGAGAAGAGCGTCGGGAACTTCGCCGGCATACGCCTCGCCTTCAGTCACGCAATCTGGGCAACTCGTCACAGGTGTTTCGGCGGGCCTACTCCGCCACCGCCAGCCCCTTCTCGGCCACCCGCATCAGCGTCGACTCGAAACGGTCGACGACCGCGGACCAGGACATCCCGAGCGCCGTCTCGCGCGCGGCGGCCCGCATCGCGGTGAGTTTCGCGCGGTCCCGCACCATGTCGGCCGCCGCGTTCAGCATTGCCTCGCGATCCCCCAGCGGCACCGTCACGCCGTTGACCCCGCTCTGGATGTACCCCGCCGGCGCCGCGTAGTCGAACGCCAGCACCGCGAGGCCGCTCCCCATCGCCTCGGTTACCACGTTGCCGAACGTCTCGGTCACGCTGGCGAAAACGAACACGTCGGCCGAGGCGTAGTGGGTGGCGAGATCCTCGTCGCGGCGCATCCCGGCGTAGATGTACTCGGGGTGACGACGCTGCAGCCGCGGCCGCGCGGGCCCGTCGCCCACGATGACGAACTTCATCCCCGGCTCAACCGCTCTCATCCGCTCGAACGCCTCAACCGCCAGCGGCAGGTTCTTCTCATCCGCCACGCGCCCGACATACGTCGCCACAAGGTCATCCGGTCCGGCTCCCCAGGACCGCCGCAGCTCGTCGCTTCGCCTCGCCGGATCGAAGAGCTGGGTATCCACGCCGCGAGCCATCACCAGGACGTTCTCGAACCCATCGGCCAGGAGGCGGCGGCGCATGTCCTCGCTGGGGACGATCGTGCAGGCGCAGGCGTTGTGCACGTGGCGGAGGTATCGCATGACGACGCCGCTGAGGAAGCCGTAGCCGTAATGCTTGCCGTACTGTTGAAAGTTGGTGTGGAAGCTCGAGCTGACCGGGATGCCCAGGCGACGTGCGGCCCAGAGCGCGGTGACGCCCAGCGGGCCCTCCGTGGCGACGTGCACGACCTCGGGCGGGTCGTTCTTCCACCGCCGCTCGAGTGCCGACTTCGCGGGCAGCCCGAACCGCAGCCCCTCGTAGCGCGGCAGGGGAACGCCCGCGACCGTCACGTGCGCGATGGCCCCGTCCTGACGGGGGGCGTCGGCCTTACTTTGCCTCGGCCGAACGACGTCGATGCGGTTGCCCCGCTCCGCCATCCCCCGCACCAGCCGTTCCAGCGTCATCGCCACGCCGTTGACTTCCGGCGGGTAGGTCTCGGTCACGAGTGCGAGCTTCATGCCCGGGATTGTACGGCGATCGACTACCTCTCACCGTTGATGTCACCCGCCCCCTCCCAGGCCCACAGCGAAAGCTCTTCCTCGGGCATTCCATCAGCTTGAAGTCTGAATCCATGTCCGACGCGTTCGTAAGCGATCGGCTCACCGCTCAGCGGATTCGTCGGGCGCTCGCCGAGCGCCGTCAAGTCTTCCGGATATACCCCATGCTCAGCGCGATAGGTGCGCAGCCGGAGCGCCAAGTGCGCGAGTTCCACCCGAGTCTGCAACCGCAGGGCTGATCGCAGCGCCGCTGTCCACCCACTGCTGGCGGGTACGTCGCGATCAGCGAAGTCGCGCACCGCCCCTTCGCCCATGTCTATCGCCGTGAGAGCCTCCTCCGAATCCGCGAAGGCCTGACGGGCCAGGCCGCGCGGGGCGAGGCCGGCGTCCCATCGGCTCGCAATGAACGCTCGCTCCGCGGGCACGGCATCCCGGATGGCAGCGACCTGGTCGATCGCCGCAATGGCCTCTACGAGTTCCGCGGACGGAACACGCGGCGCTGCATACACCTCTGCGAGCGTCTCGATCGCGAGCGCACGAATCGAAATCACAACGAGTTGTGACGTCAGCAAGCCATCCGTCTGCTGCCGATCCGCCAGAGACAGCATGGCCAGCAGCGACTGGTCGACACCGCCCCAGTCGCCATCCGCCGCCGCTTGCTGGGCAGTCTCAGCCAGCCGGCGCGCTTCCATGCGCGACTCGCTCAACACCGGGAGCGTCTGCTCAATCGCTTCCGCGGAAACGCGCGGGTCACGCCACGGAGCGAGTTCACGCTCCAGTTGCCGTCCGTCCCAGGCGTACCAACCGCTCAACGCGGCTACCGCAAGCAGAAGGGCACCCATGACCCGGAGCATCTTGTTGGGTTTTGCCATACACCCAGCGTAAGGTCGGGCTTGCCCCAAGAGTGGGAATCGGCCCGAGTGATCTCACGCTTCTGTAGTCGCTGGCGCCGAATCGGGTGCAGCGTTGGGGGCCTCGTTCATGGGCACGCCGTCT
>CAZKRE010000034.1:0-13021 GCA_964555075.1 uncultured Phycisphaeraceae bacterium | reverse complement strand
CGCTGGCGCCGAATCGGGTGCAGCGTTGGGGGCCTCGTTCATGGGCACGCCGTCTTCCGCCGCCGCCGGCGAGGGCGAGGGTGAGCAGGCCGGGCCGAAGATGATCCTCGCCCCACGGCGGTAGGTGAGGTAGCCGTAGCCCCACTCCATCACGACCGAAACCTTGTCGCGGAAGCTGACGAGGAAGAGCACGTGGACGAGCAGCCACGCCAGCCACGCGGGGAAGCCCTTGAGCTTCCACCGGCCGATCCAGGCGACCGCGCGGTTGCGGCCGATCGTCGCCATCGAGCCCTTGTCGACGTATCGGAACGCCCGCCGCGGCTCCGTCCCGCCCCGCAGCTCGTGCTTGAGGATGCGCGCGACGTGCCGCCCCATCTGGATCGCCGCCGGCGCCACCCCCGGAACGGGCGTGCCAGGCTCGATCATCACCGAGGCAACGTCGCCGACCGCGAATACGTTCGGGTACCCCGGGATGCTCAGGTCCGGCTCGACCGGGACCCGGCCCCCTGCCGCGAGCTGGATGTCCAGCGTTGCGGTGACGGGATTGGCGATCACGCCCGCCCCCCAGAGGACGTTCCGCGTCGCGATCCGCGTCCCGCTGCTGAGTTCGACAGACGAGGCGGTGACGTCGACCACCCGCTCGCCGAGCAGCACGTGGACGCCCAGCTCTTCGAGCTGCCGCTTGGCGGCTTCGGAAAGCTCACGGGGGTAACCCCGCAGCACGCGGTCGCCCGGGTCGACGAGGATCACCTGGGCCGACCGGGTGTCGATGCGGCGGAAGTCGCGACGGAACACCTGGTTCGCCAGTTCCGCCATGCTGCCGGCGAGTTCCACCCCGGTCGGGCCGCCACCGACGATGACGATCGTCATCAGCCGTCGGCGTTCCGCGAGGTCGCCGGTGCTCTCGGCCTTCTCGAAGGAGGTGAGGATCTTGGCGCGGATCCGCAGCGCGTCGTCGATCGTCTTCAGGCCCGGGGCGTGCGGCTCCCAGTGGTCGTTGCCGAAGTAGCTCGTGGCTCCGCCCAGCGCGAGCACGAGGTAGTCGTAGCTGACCGAGCCGTCGCAGAGGTCGACCCGTCCGTCCTTGAGGTCGATGTCCTTCACCTCGTCCATGAGCACGGTCACGTCCGGCCGCTTGCGGAAGATGCTGCGGGTAGGCTCGGCGACGTCGGGCGCCGAAAGCCCCGCCATCGCGACCTGGTACAGCAGCGGCTGGAAGAGGTGGTGGTTCGTCCGGTCGATGACGGTGATGCGGGCAAGGCCGCGTGGCATGGCCTGGCAGAAGTTGAGCCCCGCGAAACCGGCGCCGACGACAACGATGTGCGGCTGGGGCTTCGGCTCGGTCGTCATCCGGGGATCCCTGTCGAACTCGTGTCCTGGTCTCCGGGGACTGTAGCGCCCTTCCCGAGGTCAGCCCGCGGGGGCGCCGCTCGCGGCCGAAGATTCAGCCCCGCACAGGCCGCGGATGACGTCGAGCAACTGCTCGCTCGGCGCCGACTTCGACAGGTACGCCGACGCCCCCGCCTCACGCATCGCGATCCCGACTTCCTGCGCCTCGTGCATCGACAGCCCGATCACCCGGATCTCCGGCAACTCTTCGTGGATGCGGCGTGCGGCCTCGATCCCGTCCATCCGCGGCATGGTCACGTCGATCACGATCGCGTCCGGCCGCAGCTCCCGAGCCAGCGCGACCGCCTCTTCGCCGTCCGCCGCCTCGCCCACGAGCCGGATGTCCGGCTGGGTCTCAAGCATCGCCGCCAGCCCCTCCCGGAGAACATCGTGGTCGTCGGCGAGGACCACGCGGATCATGCCCTCCTCGGGGTTCACGACGTACGTTTGCAGCAACTTTTCCGCCGCCAGGTGCTGGTCCGACTCGACCTCTTCGGGCGGCGGCAGCGACTCCCGCGGCAACCGCAGCGGCACGCTCATGATGATCCGCGTCCCGTCACCGGGCTGCGAGTCCACGATCATTCGTCCGCCGAGCAGTTCCAGCCGCTGCTGGACGCTGAAGAGGCCGAAGTGTTCCGCCTTGGCGCCCCTGACGCGGAGCACCGCGGGGTCGAAGCCCGGCCCGTCGTCGCTGACGGCGACATGCAGCTCATCGTCCGTCCGCCACAGCCGCACCCGCGTGGTTGCCCCGTCGCCCGCGTGCTTCACCGCGTTGAACAGCAGCTCGCGAGCCGCCTGGAAGAGGAACGCCCGCAGGTCCTCGTCGTGCGTGTCGGCGCCCTCCTGGAGGTCGAGTTCGACCGTCAGCCGGTGCTTGTCCTGCATCGACCGCGCGAGCCACTCGAGCCCTCGCGCGAGCCCCACGTCGTACAACACCGGCGGGGACAACTCGACCGTCAGCGAGCGGGACGACTCGATTGCCTGCCGGATCAGCCCGTCGACCTGCTCCAGCTGGTCCGCCTGCGGCGGGTCGGCGGCGCGGCTGCGGACCACGCCCACCCGCATCATCGCCGCGACGAGCAACTGCTGCAGGTGGTCGTGCAGCACCTGCGCCAGCCGCCGGCGCTCCCGCTGCTCGGCCTGGGTCAGCTCGCCCGCCAGCGCCCGCAGTTGGGCCGTCCGCTGCTCCGACTCGAGCGTCCGCTCCGCGACCCGCAGTTCCAGCGTCTCGTTGAGTGACCGCAGCTCCTGCTCGGTGTGCTTCTGCTCGGTGACGTCGGCACACATCCCGATGACGCGCCGGGGCCCGCCGTGCTCGTCCGTCTGCACCACCGCACGCTCGCGGAGCCACCGCACCTCGCCTCGCGGCCCCACGACCCGGAACGCCATCTCGTGAGGGAGCCCGGCGGCGGAGCGGGCGAACTGCCGTTCGACGTGTCCTCGATCGTCGTCGTGGACGACGGCGAGCAGCTCGTCGGCCGTGCGCGGCGTGCGGCCGAGGATCCGCTTGGCGCTGTCGGTCAGGATGAGCGAGTCGGTGAGGATGTCCCAGCTGAAAGCGAAGAGCTCTCCCGCTGAGAGGGCGAGCTGGAGCCGGGCGTCGCTCTCGAGCAGCGCCCGCTTGGAGTGCTGCAACTGCTCCATGGCCCGTTGAGCGGCGCGGTGGGCGTTGGTCAGAGCGAGCGTCACGCCGAAGAGCACGACCGTCGACACGGTTCCGCAGAGCAGGGTCAGCACACTCAACGCCCAGCCGAAGTCCGCGGAGCCGAACGTCGGCCGTGCGATGATCTCGAGCGTCCACATCCGCCCGGGCACGGCATCGAAGGAAGTCAGGCTGCGGAACCGCCCCCGGTCGCCTCTGTGACTCGGGTCGCTGTCGTACAGCAGCGCCGCTGCCTCGGCGTGCGGGCCGTCATACAGCCGCAGCACCACGTGCTGCGCCATCGTGGACGGGAAGAGCGTGTCGAGGAGGTCCCCGCTGCGGAACGGGCTGTAGGCGAACCCATGCAGGCGCTCCAGCCGCTCTTCCACCGTCATCGGGACGGCGCCCCCCCGGTAGACGGGAACGTAGATGAGGAAACCCGGTTGCTTCTCCTCGGTGATCTCTTGGACGAGCGTCACCCGTCGCGTCGCCGCCGCTTCACCGGTTTCCGCTGCCCTGCGCATCGCTTCCCAGCGGGTCGGCTCGATCGCCATGTTGTAGCCGATGGCCTCCGCGTTGGGCAGATCCTCCGGCTCGAGGTAAACGATCGTCATGTAGTCTCGGTCAGCGTCCGGCGGCCAGATCGTGAAACCCGGCCGCTCCGCACGGACCCGCCGCTCCGCCTCCGCCGCCCCCGCCACCGGCACCCGCTTCGCGAATCCCACCCCCCGCAGGCCGGGATAGTGCTCCGCCACGTTGAGCCGGTTGACGTAAGCCCGGAAATCTCGCAGGCTGACCGCTTCACTCGCCGCGAACAGCCCGGCGACCCCCTCCAGCAGCGTGATCTGACGCCGCATCCCGCCCAGCACGTCCGCCGTTGCGTCACGCACCCACCGCTCGAAGCGCAAGCGATCGACCTGGATCGAGGACTGCGAAACGTACGCGGTCGCTACACCGGTCAGCACCAGCCCCAGCACCAGCACGAACCACGGCGCCGCGGCACGAAGGGGCCGGGCTGACATCGACGCCAGTTTCAAACCAAGACGCTCCACATCCCCGATCGACAACCAGCCCATCATACGCCGGATGGCTGGCTCGAAACGTCTTCCTGCCCGGAACGCGCACCCGAGACTCGCTACTTCTCACGGCCGAAGTGCCCCCGCTCGAAACGCAGGATCACCGGTTCGCCCCGATCGATCATCGCCTCCACGTCGTCGGCCGGAATGACAACCCCATACCGCTCGCCCAGCGCCGCGACGATCCAACGGAACCGCACGTCGTGCCCCTTCTGGTCCCGCCGCGCGTACGCGATGAGCCATGTTCGATCCTGAGGCAGCGTCGTCTCGTCCACCCGCCACCGCGATCGCTTGAACTCGTACAGGTCCGCAGCCGTCATCTCCGGCACCGCCGGCAGCCCACTCACCCGCCCGAGCTCACCCAGTGGCCCCGGTGCGTAGACCACCGCGTCGCCCGGCTGGACCTGCGCCGCCACGTGCCGGACGCGGCTGGACAGTGCGTAGTCGTCGGAGCGCTCGAAGGTGACCACCTGCGCGAGCAGAAAGATCGTCGCCGCCGCGAGGGCGAGATGGGCGACGACCGGGAATCGGCGGCGCCCCAGCGCGAGCACCGCCGCGAACCCCAGGAGGGCCGCCAGTTGAGCCGCCATCAGGTAGCGAGGCTCGATCGCGGTGTGCGACGTCCTCAGCCCGAGCATCGCGACGAGATTCACGATCCCGCACGCCAGCAGCAGCGCCGCCGCCGGTCGCTGCCGCCGCCACGCCAGGTAGCCAAGCCCCAGCGGCATCAGGAGCAGCAGTACGGCCCCGGGGATCGGGTGGTGGAACAGCCGGGACAAGGCGGCAAGCCACTCCCACACGATCGCCCGGAGGCCCGCGCCGTCTCCGCTGTTCGACCCCGAGCCGGTCAACTGGACAAGGCCCGGGAGCCAGCCCACAGCGAGCATCGCGCCCGCCACCGCCGCGCCGCGCCACCTTCCGGGCTCGATCTTGCCGCGCATCATCCACCACCAGCCGGCGCCGAAGAGGGGCAGGGACGCGAGCACGATCCAGAACGCCGAACTTGTCCAGGCGAGCGCGACCAGGATCGTGCCGACCCACACCCACGGCCGCAGCGCCCGCGACGGGCTTCGGGCCACGTGTTCGCACGCCAGCAGCAGGGCGAGCAGCAGGGCGGTGAAGAGGCTGTACATCCGCGCCGTCGAGGCCTGCTCGGCAAGATGGGGCTCGACCGCGATGAGCGCGCCGAAGGCCAGCCCCAGCCAGCGTGAATCGAGCCGCCTGCCCAGGACACAGGCGAGCGGGACGCAGGTGACCCCCGCGAGGAAGGACGGCAGCCGCAGGACCCACGGCTCGCCACTGCCCAGGACCGACGTCGCCGCCTTGACCAGCAGGTAGGAGAGGGGGGGGTGGTAGTCGTGGTGCCGCCAGCCGAGGACGGAGAGCAGCGGCTTCGCGGCGTCGCGGGCGGTGAAGGCTTCGTCAATGAAGTAGCCGTGTTCCAGGAGCCACGGCAGGCGGACCGCCGCCGCCAGGATCGTGACCGCGCCGACCGCGATGAGCCATCCCCCCGATTGTTGCCGCTCGTTCATCCGCGCTTCCCCCAAGGCCAGCAGACCCACCGGGTAACCATCGGCCGGAGGGGATCGGGACAAGCGGTTCGCCCTGTCACGCGATCAGGCACGCGACTGATACGAGCCGTCGGACGTGCTGATCCGCAGCGTCTCGCCGATGGTGATGAAGGAGGGGACTTTGGTCTTGAGGCCGGTCTCCATCGTCGCCTCCTTGAGCTGGTTGGTTGCCGTGGCGCCCTTGATGCCCGGGGGGGTGTCGGTGACCTCCAGGTCGACGGTCGCGGGCAGTTCCAGCAGCAGCGGCTTCTCTTCCGCCACGAGCACGGTCGCACTGGTGTTGGGCTTGATGAACAGCATCTGCTCGCCGACCAGGTCGTGGGGCAGGGTGTACTGCTCGAACGTCTCGGAGTCCATGAACACGTAGCCGTCCCCCTCCTTGTAGAGGTACTCCATCGGCCGGCGATCCAGGTCGATCTGCTCCACCTCTTCGCCGGAGCGGAGCCGCTTCTCGAGCGTCGTGCCGTCGCTCACCCGCTTGATCTTGACCTGCACGAACGCGCGGAGGTTGCCCGGGGTCACGTGCGTGTACTGCGTGATCACGAAGATGTTGCCATCCATCTTGATGGCCATGCCCGGGCGTAGGTCGGTGGACTTCAAGGCAGCGTCTCCCATCGGATCAAAAGGGTCGGGGGACGGGAGAGTGTAGCGAACCGGGCGGGCCTCGGAAGCCGGTCGCTCAGCGCCCCGCCGCCGCCGCCGCCCGGCGGTTCCGCCGCGCCGCCTTGTCGGCATACATCGCTTGGTCCGCGGCGTGGAGCATCTCGTCGGCGCTGACGTACCCCGTCGCGCTGGTCGCGATGCCCACGCTCGGCGAACATTCGACCGTCCGGCCCCCGACCGGGTAGGGCTCGCCCAGCGCCGCCCGCAGCCGCTCGGCGAGGATCGCCGCGTCGGCCGGCTCCGCGACCCGGTCCAGCAGCACGACGAACTCGTCCCCGCCGTACCGCGTCGCCACGTGCCCCGAGCCGTGCCGTGCGACCACGTCATTGCTCCGCAGTTGCGTCTGCAGCCGCAGCGCGACCTCCACGAGGATCGCGTCGCCCGCCTGGTGACCGATCGTGTCGTTGATCTTCTTGAACCCGTCGAGGTCGAGGAAGAGCAGCGCGAACGCGTAATCGTCCCACCGCCTCGCCCGCGTCAGGCTCTGGTCCAGCCGCTCGAGCAGCACGCTCCGCCCGGGCAGGCCCGTCAGCCGATCGTGGGCGGCGAGGTGGCGGAGCTTGTCCTCCATCTGCCGCCGCTCGGTGATGTCCTGGATCATCGCGATCGAGTACAGCGGCCGCTCGTCGTCATCCCGCACGAGGGACACGTTGAGCGACGCCCAGACCGGCTGCCCGCCCCGGGTGATGTACCGCTTCTCGAGGTGGTACGCGCTGGCCTCGCCGCTGAGCACCCGCTGCCGCTGCCGCAGGTTCTCCGCCAGGTCGTCCGGGTGGGTCAGGTCGGCGTAGGTCTTCCGCAGCATCTCCTCGGGGCTGTATCCGACGATCTTGCAGAACGTCTCGTTGACCCGCAGGAACCGGCCGTTGGGAGCGACCATGGCCATGCCGATCGCGGCGCTCTCGAAGGCCGTGCGGAACCGCGATTCGCTCTCCCGCAGGCTCGCCGTCATCTGTCCCGCGAGCGCCAGCGCCCGCCGCCGCGTCGAGCCCATCACCCAGACCAGCCCGGTCAGCAGCACCGACACGCACAGGCTCACGCCCAGCGCCGTCCGGGCCGAATCGTCCCGGTACCGCTTGAGCGCCCGCGGCTGGAAGTGCATCAGCCACGTCCGCCCCCCGAACGACAACACCGAGACGTGTGACCACGCCGACGCCTTCGCCACGGTCGTGTCTTCGTCGTAGGCATACAACACCGATGCCACCGACGGTTCGACCCCGTCCAACAGGGAGAACGTCAGCGTCTCCGACCGGATGCTTCCCAGGAGTGAGGGCAGGTCGAAGAGCGCGCCGACAAACGCGCGGTGGGCTTCCCGTCGAGTCGCGACGCTCGACAGGTCCGCCTCCTCACGATACACGGGCAGGTAGAGCACCACGTCGGGGTGCGGGCTCGCCTCGGCACGTTCGCGGAACAGCGGGGTCAGGGCCGGCTCGCCCGTGTCCCGCGCCCGGTTCTGCGTCGCCCGCGCGACGGGTATCGTGCCCGGATCAAAACCCAGCAGCCCCCGCAGTGCCGGCGGGTGGCACCGCAGGATCGGCCGGTACCCCTCCCGGTCGCCCGCGGGGAACAGCGTCGCCCCCGGGTGGTTCTGCCGCAGCCTCTCCAGCATGGACCCGAGAGCCGCGACGGTCGTCTCTTCGCTGAAGGTGACGCCCATCAAACCCGGGTACTCGCTGAGGTCGAAGGCGCCGAGATAGGCGTGCCAGGCGTCGTCGGACACCGTCTCCGTTGCCCGGACGTGCTGCTGCACCCCTCGGAGCAGTGCCAACGCGTCGTCCAGCCGCTCCTCCAGCGTCGCGGAAAGCCGCTCCGCTTCGACCTGGAGCCGGTGGACGTGCGCCGCCTCCGACTCCTGGTCGACCCAGTGCCACACCCAGGCGGATGTGGCCAGGCAGAGCAGCCCGACGATCCACGCGGGGTTCCGCCACCCGCCTCCCAGCCGTTCGTATTCCGCCGTAGTCCGCTGCAAGCGACCCTCCCGACGCGGCCGCCGGGACGGTCATCACGCCCCGCCCGAGCCTCGCGTATCCGGCTCATCGGCAGGGCGGAAGCGGCAGTTCATCTGCAAGCGGCCCAGTCTTCGCGGATCCCCAGCCACCTCCCGGCACCACCGCGAACGGCGCGCGGGAAACCCCAGTCGCTACAAACGGCCCCGGGCGAGGGCTCATGGCATCAGCGGACAATGATCGCACGCCAGGTTCGTTTCCCTGTGCCGGCCGCGGTCGAACCGCAGCAGCCGCAGTGCGTTGAGCACCACCACCACCGTCGAGCCCTCGTGCAGCAGCACGGCCACGCCCAGGCCGGCATACCCCAGCGCCGCCAGCGGCGACACGATGGCTATGACGCCCAGTGCGATCGCCAGGTTCTGAGCGATCATCCGCTTGGATGCTCGCGACAGCGCCACCGCCTGGGGCAGGTGACGCAGGTCGTTGCCCAGCAGCACAACGTCGGCAGTCTCCATCGCGACGTCGGCGCCCGCGGCACCCATCGCGATCCCGAGGCTCGCTTGCGCCAGGGCCGGCGCGTCGTTCACGCCGTCACCCACCATCGCGACCCGTCCGTGGACCGCGGCGAGTTCGTCCACCACCCGGAGCTTGTCCTCCGGCAGCAGCTCGGCCCGGACGTCATCGATCCCCAGGCGGGTCGCGATCGACTGCGCTGCCGCCGGATGGTCGCCAGTAAGCATGGCGAGGTGGGTCACCCCCAGTCGTCGCAACTCGACCACTACTTCGGCCGCCTCCGGCCGCACCCGGTCGGCAACCCCGATCAGTCCCAGCAGGTCCCGATCACGCCAGACGGCGATCGCCGTACCCCCTTCGGCGCGGATCTCTTCGAGCACAGCGGCAGCCGCGATCGGCCCGCGGTCGTCCGGCCGGCCCACGCGGACGGGCATCCCGCCGACCACACCCGTGGCCCCGAACCCGGGCACCTGCTGCACATCCTCCGCCGGCTCGTACGTCACGCCGAGCCGATCCGCCTCCGCGAGCACCGCCGCCGCCAGCGGATGTGTCACGTGGGCCTCGACGGCCGCCGCCAGCGCGAGTAGCCCGGCGGCATCGAAGGCCGAGCCCGGAAGGGGGGTGATGCCGGTGACGGCCGCCTCGCCACGTGTGAGGGTGCCGGTCTTGTCGAAGGCGACCGCGTCAAGCCGCCCGAGCAGCTCCAGGTAGCCGCCGCCCTTGATGAGTACGCCCAACTGCGCCGCCCGCCCGACGCCGCACAGCACCGCCGCCGGCGTCCCGATCGCCAGCGCGCAGGGAGAGGCCGCCGTCAGAAACGCCATCGCCCGATAGAACCACGTCACCCACGACTGCTCAAAGACGAGCGGGGGAATGAACACCAGTGCCAGCGTCGCCACGAACACCGAGGGCACGTACCACCGTTCGATCCGATCGGTAAACAGCTCGGTCGGGGAACGGCTCGCCTGGGCCTCCTCCACCATGCGGATGACGCGGGCGAGCGTGCTCTCGGACGGCATTTTCGTCACCCGCACCACCAGCCGGCCGTCGCCGTTGATCGTTCCGGCAAAGACCCCGTCCCCCGGCGCCTTGTCCACCGGGACCGATTCGCCGGTGATCGGCGCCTGGTTCACCGCCGACCGCCCGTCTTCGACGTCGCCGTCCACGGGCACCCGATCGAAAGGGCGAACCATCACTCGCAAACCCACCGCCACCCGGTCGATCGGCACGACCGTCTCCTCGCCGTCGTCGCCGAGTACGGTCGCCTCGTCGGGCGCCACGCTCGAGAGGGCCTCGATTGCGCCTCGGGCCCGCTGCATCGCATAGGTCTCCCCGGCGGCTCCCAACCCGAAAAGAAACAGCAGGAGCGCCCCCTCCTCCGGGTGCCCGATAGCGGCGGCGCCCCCCGCGGCAACGAACATCAGCACGTCCACGTCCAGCGACACCTTCCGCAACGCCCGCAGAGCCCCAGGGAACGTCTGCGTGCTTGTCAGGATGACGGAGCAGGCGAGCAGGGCGAACCGTGCGATATCCGGCCCGCCCGCGTAGTGGACGAGGAGGCCCGTCAGCAGCAGCATCCCGCCCGCGAGAACGAGTAACACCTCCCGCTGCCGGAGCGCGCCTGCGACCGCACCGCCGATTGTCGTCCGCTCCGCACGGTCCGCCATGGCCCAGACCACCGGACCGGCGGGGGAGGCGCCAGGGCATACCCGCGCCCGCTTGAGATCCGGCGGCAGCCCCACGTCCCGCAGCGGCCCCACCACTCCCTCCAAGGAGCAGCCCCCGTTCATGCACCGCACGCACACCACCCGCGACTGGGCCGAGACCACGACATCCAGCGACGGCACCTCCGTCAGGCTCGCCTCGGCGCGCGCGGCGTCGGCACGAGACCGTAGACCGGGGACGGGGAGGATCATCCGCGTCCCGGCTTCGAGGCGCCCCACAGAGGATGGCTTGCTGGGATTCACATCGGGCCTGCCCGCATCCTATCGGTGATCGGGATTGCCGGGGGCTGCGACCGGGTGTCACTTGCGTTTGAACCGGTTGCGTTTGGAGCGGCACGAGCGTACCATCCTTTCATCCGGATTGACGGATGGATCCTCCCCGACCGATAGAAGGCGACCATGAAAAGCCGATTCCTCAGCCAACTCGAAAAGCGCGTCCTGTTCTTCGACGGTGCCATGGGCACGAGCATCCACCAGCTCGACCTGGACCTCGAGAAGGACTACCTCGGGCGCGAGAACTGCACCGAGGCGCTGATCCTCGGCAACCCCGGCGCGATCCAGACCATCCACGAGAGCTTCCTCGCGGTCGGTGCCGACGCGGTCGAGACCGACACCTTCAACGCCTCCGTCCACACGATGGAGGACCAGGACCTGCAAGACCGGGTCCACGAGATCAACAAAGTCGCCGCGGAGGTTGCGCGCGCGGCGTGTGACAAGTTCTCGACGCCCGACCACCCCCGGTTCGTCGTGGGCTCGATGGGCCCCGGCACCAAGCTTATTACGCTCGGCCAGATCTCCTGGGACGCGATGTTTGAGAGCTACCGCGAGCAGGTGCGCGGGCTGATCGACGGCGGGGTCGACGCGCTGCTCATCGAGACCCAGCAGGACCTCCTCGCGGTCAAGTGCATCATCAACGCGACTCTCGCCGGCCTCGCCGACCGCGGCAAGACCGTCGACGACATCCCGATCATGGCCCAGGTCACGATCGAGCAGCAAGGCACGATGCTCACCGGCAGCGAGATCGCCGCCGCCGCCGTGGCCCTGCGCGAGTACCCGATCATCAGCCTCGGGCTCAACTGCGCCACGGGGCCGACCGACATGGCCGAGCACGTCGGCTGGCTCGCCCGGCACTGGGACCGGCACATCAGCGTCCTGCCCAACGCCGGCCTGCCCGTGCTCGTGAAGGGGCACGCGGAGTTCCCGCTAGGCCCCCAGCCCTTTGCGGACACGCTCGCTAAGTTCGTCGAGGAGTTCGGGCTCTCCATCGTCGGCGGGTGCTGCGGCACGATGCCCGCCCACATCGAGGCGCTGATCCAGACCGTCGGCCACCGCCCGCGGAAGGCGGTCGAGAAGGCCATTTTCCCGCCCGCCTGCACCAGCCTCTACACGCCCACCGAGTACCGCCAGGAGTTGTCGATCCTCAACATCGGCGAGCGGTGCAATGCCTCCGGCTCGCGCGCGTTCAAGCGGATCCTCGAGCAGGAGGACTGGGACGCGATGGTCTCGCTTGCCCGCGACCAGATGAAGGAAGGTTCGCACGTCCTGGACGTGAACGTCGACTACGCCGGCCGCGACAACGCCGCGGACATGGCGGAGATCGTGTCCCGCTTCGTCCGCCAGGTGAACGCGCCGCTGATGCTCGACTCGACGCAGGCGGCGACGATCGAGGCGGGCCTCAAGCACGCCGGCGGCAAGTGCCTGATCAACTCCGCCAACCTCGAAGACGGCGAGGAGAAGTTCGCGCAGTTCTGCCAGCTCGCGAAGACCTACAACGCCGGGCTCGTCCTCGGCACGATCGACGAGGACCCCGAGGAGGCGATGGCCCGCACCGCCGACCGCAAGGTGGAGATCACCCGGCGGATGGTGAAGCTCGCCACCGAGAAGTACGGCCTGACCATCGGCGATCTCTTCATCGACACGCTCGTCCTGCCCATCTCCACCGGCATGGAGAAGGATCGCCGCTCGGCGCTGGAGACGATCGAGGGGACGCGGCGGATCCACGAGGAGTTCCCCGAGCTTCAGCTCACCTGCGGGCTGTCCAACGTGAGCTTCGGGCTCAAGCCCGCGGCGAGGCAGGTGCTCAACTCGGTGTTCCTGCACGAGCTCACCCAGGTCGGCATGAGCTCCGCGATCATCCACGTGTCGAAGATCCTGCCCAAGAACCGCATCGATCCCGCGCAATGGGACGCCGCGGTGGAACTGATCTACAACCGCTGGCGCGCGGAAGGGGACGAGGTCACCCTGCAGGATGGCAACAAGACCCGCGACCCGTTGCAGGTCTTCATCAACCTGTTCCCGGACGACGCGGCGGAGGTCTCGACGAAGCAGGAGATCGCGGACCTGCCGCTCGAGGAGCGGCTGCAGAAGCACATCATCGACGGGGAGAAGAAGGGCCTCGAGGCGACGCTGGACGAGGCGATGGCGAAGTACCCGCCCCTGGAGGTCATCAACAACCACCTGCTCGAGGGCTTGAAGGTCGTGGGCGAGCTCTTCGGCA
>CAZKRE010000033.1:0-23478 GCA_964555075.1 uncultured Phycisphaeraceae bacterium | reverse complement strand
GAGGCGGGACGTTCGGTCGGACCGGCGGGCGGCGGCCGGGGACGTCGCCCGCGACGCCGATGGTAACGGCGCCCCCCGCGACCGGCCACGCGTCGGCCGCTCCGCTTCCCCGCGCGTGCCGCGCGTGCTACCGTGACGGCTTTCCGACCCGATGGTCAGGAGCCCGCGATGTCCGACGCCTCCCCGCCGAACTACCAGCCCCCGCGCCCGCCCGTGGACCCCACGGGCGTCGCCACGCCCCCCCCGCCGCCGCCGAACTACGTCCCGATGCCCTACCCGGCCGCACCGCGGGGCGGCGGCGCGCTCACCCGCATCGCCACCTCCCTCATCGTCACGCTGCTGATCGGCTCGGTGGTGCTCAACGTGTACCTGGGCGTGATCGTGGCGTCGATGTACGGCGGCGTGAACGAGAAGAGCTACCTCCCCGGCGACAGCGACGGGCGGATCGTGATCCTCCCGATCGAGGGGCTGATCGATTCCTCCACCGCCGACTTCGTCCACGATGCGCTGCGTCACCTGCGGGAGAAGAAGCCCGCCGCGATCGTCCTCCGGGTCGACTCGGGCGGCGGGTACGTCGCCCCGTCGGACCAGATCTGGCAGGAGCTGAGCACCTACAAGTCCGAGACCGGCGTGCCGATCATCGCCAGCTTCGGCTCGACCGCGGCCAGCGGCGGCTACTACGTCGCCGCCCTCGCGGACCAGATCATCGCGGAGCCCACCACCATCACCGGGAGCATCGGCGTGATCGCCCAGGGGTTCACGGTCCACGAGCTGCTCGACAAGATCGGCGTGACGCCGGAGGTGATCGCGTCGACCGAATCGACGGAGAAGGACCTGCTGAACCCGATGCGGGCGTGGGACGAGCGGGACCGGGCGAAGATCCGCGTGATCCTCGACAGCGCGTACGAGCGGTTCGTGGACGTGGTCCACCAGGGCCGCGGCGCGACCGTGAGCATGACCGAGGAGGAGGCGCGGGCGGTCGCGACCGGCGAGGTGTTCACGCTCCGGGAGGCGATGGACCGCAAGCTCGTGGATCAGGAGGGGTATCTCGCCGACGCGATCACCGCGGCACAGAAGGCGGGCGGGATCCCGGCGTCGGTGAAACCGAACGTGACGCGGATCGGCCCGCCGCGGAGCTTCAGCGTGCTCAATCTGATGGGCGCGGCGGACGTCCCGGACCTGACCGCGCTCGACCCGAACCGGGTGCGGGGCTGGGCGCACGAACTCAGTGCCCCGCGGCTGATGTACCGATAACCTCCGGCGGACCGCGAACGTTGCCGGTCGCGAGCCGCGTGGTAAAGTGGAGTCGGAGCCGCCGCCCGGACCTCGGTGTTCTTTTTCGTAGCCCACCGAGTCGATCCGTGTACCGCTCCGGACATTTCCCGGCTCGGGCTCAGGCTCAAGGAAAAGGATCGGACGCATGAAACTTCGTGACTTCCTCAACAACAACTCCGCCCTGGTGACGATTCTCGCGGTCGTGGTCCTGGTGATCGCGCTGGGCGTGATCGTCATGCAGCTCCAGCCCCCCCGCACGGCGGGCGCGATCGACCTCTACTTCTACGACATGACCTCGGGCCAGCTCTTCACCGCATCGAGCGATCAGATCCCCCCGATCGAGACTTCCAACGGCCCGCACGCCGGCGTCCGGGCGCACGTGTTCGCCTGCGGCGAGTGCCCCGGCAACCTCTCGGGGATGACGGCCGAGCAGGTCCGGCAGCAGAACGCCTACATCGCCTACCTCGAGATGTACACGCCTCAGGGCAAGCAGGCGCTGACCGCGGCGTCGCAGCCGCAGCCCGAGGGCGAAGGCCCGCCGCCCTCCGTGATGATGGACCCGATGGAACAGACGCTCGTCAAGCGGATCGAGGACAGCCGATGGCTGAGCATGTACAGCGAGGCCGGCTACCGCCTGACCGACGAGGCGATCACGCAATGCCCCGACGGTTCCCCGGCCCGGGCGTGCCGGCCGTAGGATGACCCGCGGATGAGCGGGAGTCCGCCGCGACCCCATCGCACGAATCGACGCCGCCCGTCGTGGCGACCCGCAAGGTCGTCATGCCGGGCGGCGTTGTTCGTGGGACTGGCGGGTGGGGTGTTCCTCGGCCCGGGCTGCGTCTCGCGCCCGGAGGACCCGCTGCAACTGACGATCGACCGGACCGCCGACCCCGCCCGGCGCCTCGACGCGTTCGAGCGGGTCGATCATGGCGACCCTCGCGCGGTGGCGGCGTTGTACAACCTGGTCTTCTCCGATGCCGAGCCTCACGACCTGCGAGCGAGCGCGATGCGCCGTCTGGCGGTCGATCGCCCGCGCTGGGTCGCGGAGTTCAACGGGCGGGTGGTCGAGGTCGAGCAGTGGCCGATCCTGCGGGAGCTGCTCCGTCAGGCATCGACGATGGGCCCCGAAGCCGCCGCGGGCATCGTGCGGAGTTGGTCCCGCGCGTCCCGAGTCTACGACGACCGCGAGCGGCCGGAACGGGCCGCGCTCGAGGCGGCCAGCGGCGGGCGGGACGCCGACGAAGTGCTCGTCGAGGTGTTCATGGGGCGGTCGCCCGGGGTGGAGGTGGCGTTGCGGGAGCAGGTCGCCGCCTGGACGGTGCTCTCGCGGGTCCATCCCCCCGCGACGCTGCGCCGGCTGCTCGCGTCGGCCCCGGCGGCGGCCGGGCTCGTCGCGGACCTGCGTGCCGCGGCGGGGGTGCTCGACGTGCTTCCGGCGGATCGCGAGGGCGTGCTCTGGCTGGCGTCGCTCCGGGACCGGGACGGCGGCGGGTGGTGGCTCGCCGCGGCCGAGCGGGCGCAACGGCTGTCGCCCGAGCAGCGCCGGGGCCTCGAGCTGCGGCACCTGGCGGCGCTGGGGTGGGCCCCCGAAGACCGGCTTCGGCTCTCCGAGGCATCGCTGGCGGCGGCGATCCGCGCACGGATCGGGGACGGCCCGCACGCGGCCCGCACCGACTACGGCGTCATCGGCGGGCCCGACAGCGAGACGTTCGCGGATCACGCCGACGCGCTGCACTGGCCCGACCTGCTGGCGATCGACCTGCTCCTCGACGCCATGGAGAGCCGGCCCGTGGTGCAACAGTGGTTCGAGCAGGCCGACGCCGATCATGCCGACACCGGGACGGAGCACGGCGGGGTGCTCCATCATGACGCGGGACGTGGCTGGCTCGCCACCGCCTACTCCCCGCTGCTGCGGGTGCACGACAGCGCGTTCTACGCCAGCCCCGAGCTGTTCGAGGCGATGTACGCCGGCCTCGCCCACTACCACTTCCACGCCCAGCGTCACCGCGGCGCCCGCTTCGCCGGGCCCGGCGGCGGGGACCTGCGGTTCGCCGACCGACTCCGCCCCACCGGCGTCGTGCTGACGTTCCTAGACCGGGACACGCTCAACGTCGACTACTACGCCGCCGGCCGCGTCGTTGTGGACCTGGGCGTGGTGCGGCGGTAGCCGCTGACGGGGCCGCGATCTTCAGCGGTCGATGACCCGCGCGGCGAAGGCGAGCGTCTCCCGGATCAGCCGCTGGGTCTCGTTCGGCGGCGGCTGGTCGAGCGGAAGCGGGTGGGACGCGTTGAAGGTGTGGGTCGCCCCGCGGATGGTGACGAGCTGCGAGCGTTCGCGTGTCGCCTTGTGCAGCAGTCGGCCCGACATGGCGTGGACCGTCCCGTCGTTGTCGCCGTGCAGGATCAGCAGCGGCGTGCGGAGCCGCTCGGCGTGGGCCATGGGGTTGAACCGTGCCGGGTCGGCCTCGAGCTCGTCGAGCCATTCGCGACCGATGTGGAGCATCTCACCGGTTCGGGAGGAGGGGGATTCGAGCCGCCCGAGCTTCCGCAGCAGCCGCTTCTGCTCGTCGTCGAGCCGATCGGCGGTGTGCGGCGCCGCGGCTGTGACGACACCGCGGGGTTCCAGCTCCGGCGCCTCGGCCCCGGCGAGCCCCGCGGCGAGGATCGCCGTCACGCCCCCACGGCTGTGGCCGAACCACACCTGCGGCAGCCCGCTGCCGGCGATCCGCCCCTCCCGCGCCGCGCGGGCGACCGCGTGGAGATCGAAGACCTGCTTGCCCCACGTGTCCCGCTCGAAGAGGTCCGCCCGCTCGAACCGGTCGCCCCGCGGCGCCATGCCGCTGTGGCTGAAGTTGAACCGGTGGGCGACGAATCCGGCGGCCGCGGCGGCTTCGGCGAGGTGTGGGAGGAAGCCGTAGTCCTTGTAGCCCTTGAACCCGTGGGCGACAAGAAGCACGCCCTTCGCCTCGCGCTCCCCCGCCGGCACGTGCGTCGTGCCGACGATGGGCTGGCCCGCGGCGCCGGGGAGTGTCCAGTGATCGAGCCGGGTCATGCCAACCTCGCGATGACGGCGTCGGCGAACTCGCGCGTCCCAAGCCTCCCGCCCAGGTCGCCGGTCTTCTCGCCGTCGGCGAGTGCCCGGTTGTAGGCGGCCTTGATCCGCTCGGCGACCGCGTGGCACGCGGCGTCGCCGCGGGTGTCGGCCAGATGGTTGAGCATCATCACCGCGGAGATCAGCAGCCCGAGCGGATTGGCGATGCCCTTGCCGGCGATGTCGGGCGCGGAGCCATGGACCGCCTCGAAGACGGCGGAGCCTTCGCCGATGTTCGCCCCGGGCACGACGCCGAGGCCGCCGACGAGGCCCGCGGCGAGGTCGCTCACGACGTCGCCGTAGAAGTTCTCCATCAGCAGCACGTCGAACTTCGTCGGGTCCTGCACGAGCTTCATGCACCCCGCGTCGATGATCATCGTCTCGTATTCGATCTCCGGGAACTCCCGGTCGTGGACGTCCTGCGCGCAGCGGAGGAACATCCCGTCGGTCTTCTTCATGATGTTGGCCTTGTGAAAGGCCGTCACCTTCCGCCGCCCGCGGGTGCGGACGTACTCGAAGGCGGCACGCGCGATCCGGAGCGTGGCCTTCTCGGTGACGACCTTCAGCGACGTCACCACGCCGGGCACGATGTCGTTCTCCACCCCGGCGTAAAGCCCCTCGGTGTTCTCGCGGAAGATCACCAGGTCGACGCCCTCGAACCGCGTGGGCACGCCCTCGAGATTGCGCACGGGTCGGATGGCGGCGTAGAGGTCGAGCTTCTGCCGGAGCCCGACGTTGACGCTCGTGAACCCCCTGCCGATGGGCGTCGTGCAGGGGCCCTTGAGGGCGACCGCGTGGGTGCGGATCGCGTCCAGCGTGGACTCGGGGAGCAGGTCGAGGCCCTGTTCGGTGGCGGCGATGCCGGCGTGGTGTTCATGGAACCGAAGGGGCGCGCCGGCGGCTTCGAGTACCCGGACCACGGCGCCCGCGACCTCCGGGCCGATGCCGTCGCCGGGGATCAGGACGATGTCGTGGATGGTTCTCGTCATGCGCGAGAGTGTAGGCCGATGCTCCGCGGCGTGGGATGGCTCTGGCCGGCGGGGTCATCAGGCGACGGCGGGGAGCTGGGCGAGAAGGTCGTCCGCCGCGTCATCGGCCTCGCCGGGGGCGGCACGGAGCGACCAGGCGAATGGGGCGGCGGCGGCGGGCCGAGGCTGTTGCAGTTGCCACGGGATGGCCGCGGTCGCGGGAGCGGGTGTGGACGCGGCCGAGGCGGGCGAACCGGCGGCGGCGATGCGACGCGCGGCCGCGCCGGGCTCGTTGTCGAGGATCTGGAGCGACCCCCACATCCGGCTGATCGACGCACCGCGGGGATCGGCCAGGCCGACCATCAGCCGCTCGGTCGGTTCCGATTGCGCGTCGTCGATGAGCTTGACCCAGATCAGCCGCAGGGTCTGGCCGGGGGCGAACGTCACTTGCCCCGCCCGCGCGTAGAAGTCGCGGGCGGTCGTGGCCGTGCTGGGCGCGGTGCGCCACGTGACGACGACGGGCGTGGGGCTCGGCTCGGAGAGGCTGATCGCCATGCGCCCCCACCCGTTGCCCTCGTGAGACACGACGTGGTTGATCATCAGCGACGGCGTCGCGGCCGCGGCGGCGGCCCGCACCTCGCCGGTCACGGTGTACTGCCCGAGGCTCGCGTAGCTGTTGTACCAGCCGCTCGATGAGGCGCCGCCGCTCACCCGCAGGTAATAGGTGCCGGCGGGTACGGTGGCGGTGATCGAGGCGCCGAGGGAAGCCGCGGGGTTGGCGGCGGCAAGGATGTTCCCCGACGCGTCGACGAGCTGCGCGAGGACGTCGAGGTTCGGCCCGCGAGCCGCGGGGTCGATGCGGAAGGTCACCTCGCCCGCCGCGACGGTGACCGAATAGACGTCCACGTCGGTGTTCCGCTCGATGATGCCCGTGGCGGCGACCCGGCCCCCCCGCACCGCGAGCGGCTCGGCGTCGGCGAGGGAATCCCCTCTGTCGTCGGGGCGATAGCCGAACCCGTTGCGCGTGGTGATGATCGCCAGGTCGTCCTCGCGGTTGTTGGCGCCGCTGTACTGGCCGCGGCTCCACTGGGTCAGGTTCTGGTGATACGCCGCCCCCATGATGGGCGCCCAGCCGGTCTCGCCCGAGCCATGCCCGTCGTAGTAGCTGCTGTCGCCGGTCCCGTCGTGACCCAGGCCCAGCGCGTGGCCGACCTCGTGGGTGATGGCCTCGGCGGTGAACTTCTCGTGGCCGTTGCCCAGGTTGTCCTCGAAGACATAGACGGGGGTGTCGCTGTTCCACGTGAACGAGCCGATCCACGCGACCCCGCCCGCGGCGGCGCCGTACCACTGCGTCCCCGCGCCGCCGACGACGACGCGCACGCCCCAAGTGGCGTCGCCCGCTCCGGAGCGAATCAGCGCCTCGAGCGGCGGCTCCTGCGTCGTCACGTTGACCTGAAAGGGTGCGAAGTCCTCCGCCACACGCGCCCATATGTGCTGGATGTTCGTCAGCTCGGCGATGCTGAACGCGGCGTCGCCGTCGATGCTGTAGGCCGGCGTCGTGAACGCGCTCCCGTCGGTCGAAAACTGGTTCCAGAGCGTGTTGGCGGTGGTGTGGCCGTCGAAGTCGAGGTAGATCGTGTGGGCGGCGCCCGCGAGCGAGTGGAGCTCGAAGGTCTTGGAGAGGTCGAGGGGTGTCCCCGCGTGGGCGGGGGCGTGGACGTCGGTGAGCGGCGCGTGGGCGAACTCATCTGGCACGCCGCCGAGGCAGACGCCACACGCGCAGCCGAGGGTATGCGAGGACCCGGAGTACAGGATCCGCGGCTCGAGCGCGTCGATGCCGAAACCGCGATCCCCGTCGTTCACGCGTGCCCCGCGGCCGCGGCGTTCCAGCCTCCCGCCCATCACCGTCGCCTCCTCCGCCGCGGCGCGTCAGGCGGGCGGCGGCCAAACCGTACGATCCGGCAAGGCGGGGGCGCCGCGGAAGCTGGAAAAGGTGCGGGAGTCGCGGAAGGTGTAGCGGTTGTGCGGGCTGGGCCGGATGGCCGGCGTGTGCGTCAGAGCGTCCGCAGGTGAAACCCGCCGTCGACGTTGAGGACCTCGCCGGTGGAGTACGGCAGCCGACCCTCCGCGACGGCGAGCACGGCCTTCGCGACGTCATCGGGCTGGCCCCAGCGCCGGATCGGGAGGATGCCCTCTTCGAGGATGAGCCGGTCGTACTTCGCCTTCACCGCGCCCGTCATGTCGGTCGCGATGATGCCTGGCCGGACCTCGTACACGTTGATGCCATGCTCCGCGAGGCGCGCGGCGAGGAGCCGCGTCATCATCGAGATGCCCGCCTTTGCGATGCAGTACTCGCCGCGATTCACGCTGGCGGTGTAGGCGCTGACGGACGAGATGTTCACGATCGCTTGGAACGCGGAGGGATGGCCATCCCTTTGCTTTGCGGTGGAGATCATCCGCTTCGCCGCCAACTGGGAAAGGAAGAACGGCCCGCGCAGGTTCGTGTCGAGCACGTGGTCCCACGACTCTTCACCCATCTCCAGCAGGTCGGCCCGCACCTTCGGCGCGACGCCCGCGTTGTTCACCAGCAGCTCGAGCGACCCGAAGCGTTCATAGGCGAGGTCGACCACCTTCGCGTGGTCGTTGCAGCGGCCGATGTCGCACTGGATCGTCGCCGCGTCGCCGCCCGCGTCTTTCACCAGCTTCGCGGCCTCGTCCGCGGCGGCGGCGTTGCTGTTGTAGTTGAGGACGACGTTGAACCCGGCGCCGCCGAGGGCGACGGCGATGGCGCGGCCGATGCCACGGGAGGCGCCGGTGACGATGGCGGTGCGACGGACACGGTTCGGCATGCAAAGGCTCCGCGAAGCCGCGAGCGGCTGGCCTTGGGCTCAGATGAAGAAGGTCGGGTAGTTGCCGCGCTCGGCGAGCCGCTTGATCAGGTTCGCCAGCTCGATGAGGTGGTAGTCGCCCCAGAGGCTCGACTCGCCGCAGGGCACCTTCCGGCCGCGGGGAACGTGGTCCCAGCCGTTGGGCCGGTGGTACACGCTGTGGAGCAGCAGCCCCTGATGCTTCTCGTCCGTCGAGAGGTACGGCTCGTCGAAGAGCGACTTCGCCACCCCGAGCCCCGCCTGGAGGTACCGCTTGCCCCGGTCCCTGCCGAGGTAGTTGCCGAGGCGGATCAGGCCCTGCGCCGCGATCGCGGCGGCGGAGCTGTCGACCGGCTCGTGGTCGTTGTACGGGTCCGCGGGCCGGTCGCGCCAGCCGTCGAGGTTCGCCAGCCCCGGCGCGCCGTCGTCCCAATACGGGATGCCGTCGCTGGCGGTGGCGCCGTCGAGGTAGTGGTCGCAGACGTCGCGGGCGGCGGCCTCGTAGACCGCGACCACGTCGGCCTTCTTCATGCCGACGCTGTTCTCGAAGTCGCGCGGCTTGATCGTCTTGAAGAACTCGAGCTCCTCCGCGTAGCCGCACATGGCCCACGCGAGGCCGCGGGTCCACGTGGAGAACGGCGAGTAACCCTGTTGCGTCGCCCGGCAGCGGAACGCGCCGTCGTTGCGGTTGAACACCGCCTCGTGCGCCGTCCGGCCGCGGACGTCGTAGGTGTGGCCGCTGTCGCCGTGGAACGTGATGTAGAGGTTCGTCGTCAGCCCGTGCAGGACGCTCCGCTTGAGGAGGTCCGCCCGGCGGTCGTTCTCGTGCATCAGCGCGTGGCCGAGTTGCCACGCCACCCCGAGGATGCGGATGGTCCGCATCGTGTCGACGAAGAGCGAGTGCGGCCCGTTGAAGGAGTAGACGTAGCCGAGCGCCGGCGCGTTGGCCGTGTGCTTCGACTCCACCGGGGCCGTGCCGCTCCAGCGCGACGCCTGCACCGCGCCGCTGGCGGCAATGGCGTTCTCGTACGTCTTCCGCTCCCACGCGTCCTCGCTGATGCGGCCCTCGTTCATGAGGCGGAGCAGGTTGCCGTACGTCGACAGGTTGTTGAACCCGTGGTCGTGTACGCCGATGTGCGTCACGTGCGGGAGCATCTTCTCAATCGTCCGGCTCCGGCCGAGCTCGAGCAGCTCCGTGTCCCCGGTCGCGTCGAACGCGAGGATGGCGATGCCGTACTGAAACCCCTGCGTCCACTCGGTCCACCCGCGGGAGGTGTACCGCCCGTCGACGGTGAAGACGGGCGTGCCCTTCTTCGGGTCCCACGCCCGGTCGAGGGCCCGCACCTTCTTCTGCGCGAGCTCGAATGTGCGGGTGATGGCGGGCAGAAGGTCCGTTGCAGTGAGTTTCGGGGCGGTGTTCATGGTGGTTGCAGCCGTAAGGCCCGGACACGCGACGAACGGGCGGTCATCCGCGGAGCACGCACCGCCCGCCGGGTTCCCGGGCGAGTACGCAGGCGCGTCAGCGGTAGACCTTCTCGGGATCGAAGACCTGCTCCTCGGTCACACGGAGCTTCCCGGCCGCGTCGGCGGCACGGTAGAAGCAGCTCTGATAGCCGACGTGGCAGCACGGGCCGTGGCTCTTGCACTTGAGCAGCACGACGTCCTGATCGCAGTCGACGCGGGCCTCGACGACCTCCTGCACGTGGCCGGAGCTTTCGCCCTTGACCCACATCTTGTTCCGCGAGCGGGAGAAGAAGGTCGCCTTCTTCGTCTCGAGGGTCTGATGCAGCGCGGCCTGGTTCATCCAGCCGACCATCAGGATCTCGCCGGTGTCGACGTCCTGGACGATCGCGGGCACGAGCCCCTGGTCGTTGAACTTGATGTCGAGTTGGTCGCCGGTTTCGCGAGCGTTGTCAGCCATCGTCGTATCCTCTTCAAGGGGCGAAGAGTATAGCGGCGGGGCCTGCGCGCCATTGGCGAGAATGGACGACGCGGTACGCCGGGAGCGACCAATCGCGACGCCTCGGGCGCGCCCGGGCCGGCCGCGGCCCGGTCGACGCGTGCGCTTCACCGGGTCGCGCCGATACGTCCCACTCAAAACGTGGGACAGGAATACCGCCGGTCGCCGAAGGGTCTATACTCGCCGAAGACCCGTCGGACACGGACACCCGGAGACCGCGATGGCCGAAGCCCCGAAGATTCAGATCGATTCCGACTGGAAAGCGCAAGCGCAGGCGGAGAAGCAGAAGCTCGCCGAGAAGGCGAAGGAAGCGCCCGCCGCGTCGTCCGCCGGCTCGGGCGCCCGGCCCGGCGCGGGCGAGCTCCCCCCCGCCGACTTCCAGACGCTGCTTTCCACGATGGCGACGCAGGCCCTCTTCGCGCTGGGCGCGTTCCCCGACCCGCGCACCGGTCAGCGGGTCGCGCACCTCGACCTGGCGCGTCACCACATCGACATGCTCGCGGTCATCGAGGAAAAGACCAAGGGCAACCTCTCCCAGGAAGAGACGGACGCGGTCACGACGACGCTTTACGAGCTGCGCCAGCGGTACGTCCAGGTCGCCGCGCAGGCACGTGAACGGTCTTGATTTGTATATAAAAGGACTCAGCTGGACGATGATCCAACGAATGGGTATCGTCTCAGTCGCCTGAACTGTTGAGGGCATCACGCCTCGAAAGGACCCCGCCGTGACCCAAGCCGTCACCGGCCCGACGCCAGGGCTCGACGCCGAGTCTCACCCCCCGCTGCTCGCGAAGCACCACTTCCTGCTCCGCCGACTGCACTCGCTCACGGGGCTCATGCCCGTCGGCGTCTTCCTCTGCTTCCACCTGTTCACCAACTTCCAGATGGTGTTCACCCGCCTCGGGTTCGAGGGCGGGTTCCAGCACGAGGTCGATTGGATCCACTCCCTGCCGGCCCTGCTCATCCTCGAGATCTTCGGGCTCTGGCTGCCGATCGCCTTCCATGCCGCCCTCGGCGTCGCCTACATGCTCACCGGCGAGCGGAACATGGCGACCTACCGCTACGAGGGCAACGTCCGCTACACCATCCAGCGGTGGACCGCCTGGATCGCCCTTTTCTTCATCCTCTACCACGTCGCCACGCTCCGGTGGGGGCTGACGATCCCCGGTTTCGTCGATTACCCCTTCATCGCGGTGGGGATCGATGACCAGCAGCTCGCGTTTGCCACCACCGCCCTCGCCCTGCAAGGCGGGCCGCTCGGCGGCGCCATCAACATCACCCTCTACCTCATCGGCGCCCTCGCGACCGTCTACCACTTCGCCAACGGCCTGTGGACCGCGGCGATCACCTGGGGCCTCACCCTCACGGTCGATTCGATGCGGAAGTGGGGATGGGTCTGCCTCGTCGTCGGGCTCACCCTCGGCTTCTTCGCGATCGGCTCGATCTGGGCCGCCGCGACCTACGACGTCACCGATGAAGAGATCGCCGGCATCAAGGCGTACGTGGAACAAGCCAACCGGGGCGACCTCCCGGCAAACTAGCGACCCGAGCCGCTCGCGGCTTCGCGACGCGCGCCTCACACCGGCGGCATCGTCAAGCCCCGGCGGCGGAAGACAAAGACATGGCCAAGGCAACGGATCGTAGAGTCATCGTGGTAGGCGGCGGATTGGCGGGCCTCGCCGCCAGCGTCCGCATCGCCGAGTCCGGCACCCCCGTCGACCTGTTCTCCATGGTCCCGGTCAAGCGGTCCCACTCCGTCTGCGCCCAGGGCGGCATCAACGCCTGCAACGAGGTCGCCCGCCAGCAGGGCTACTCGGAGTGGATCCACTTCGACGAGACCGTCTACGGCGGCGACTTCCTCAACCACCAGCCGCCCGTCTACGAGATGGCCCACTGGGCCCCCCGCATCATCGACCTGCTCGACCGTGCGGGCGTCCCCTTCAACCGAACCACCGAAGGCTTCCGCGATCTCCGCCTCTTCGGCGGGTCGCTCTTCAAGCGGACCCACTACACCGGGGCGTCCACCGGGCAGCAACTGCTCTACGCCCTCGACGAGCAGGCCCGGCGGCAGGAGGCCGAGGGACGCGTCAACAAGTACGAGTTCTGGGAGTTCCTCTGGCCCGTCATCGACGCGGACGGCGTCTGCCGCGGCATCGTCGCCCAGGACATGCGGACGATGGAGATGCGGGCCTTCCGCGGCGACGCGGTCGTCATGGCGACCGGCGGATGCGGGCTGATCTACGGCAAGTCCACCATGTCGGTCATCTGCACGGGCGGCGCCGCCGCCCGCTGCTACCAGGCCGGCGCGTATCTCGGCAACCCCGAGATGATCCAGGTCCACCCCACCGCCATCCCCGGCGAAGACAAGTGCCGGCTCATGTCCGAGTCGGCCCGAGGCGAGGGCGGCCGGGTCTGGGTCCCCCGCCAGAAGGGCGACACCCGCGACCCCAAGCAGATCCCCGAGAATGAGCGGTGGTACTTCCTCGAAGAGAAGTACCCCGCGTACGGCAACCTCGTCCCCCGCGACATCGCCACCCGCGAAATCTTCTTCGTCTGCGAAGACGGCTACGGCATCGGCGGCGGGCGGATGGTCTACCTCGACATCACCCACCTGCCGATGGAGACCAAGAACAAGCTCGCCGCCATCCTCGAGATCTACGAGAAGTTCACCGGCGACGACCCCCGCTTCACCCCCATGAAGATCTTCCCCGCCGTGCACTACAGCATGGGCGGGCTCTACAGCATCTATCAGCAGGAAGAACGCGCCGCCAAGCCGGGCGACCAGGTCGACAAGGTCTACGGCATGAAGCTCGGAGCCCCCGAGAACGGGATGACCAACATCCCCGGGCTCTACGCGTTCGGCGAGGCGAGCTACGCCTACCACGGCGCCACCCGCCTCGGCGCCAACGCCCTGCTCTCCTGCATCTTCGACGGCCTCTTCTGCGGCCTGTCGTGCCACACCTTCGCGACCGAGCAGAAGCAGGCGGCCGCCAGCCTCCCCGAGTCCCTCTACGCCTCGGTGCTCGAGCAGGAGCAGGCGAAGGTCACCCGGCTCATGGATGCCAGAGGCACCAAGTCGCCCTACGAGTTGCACGCCCGGCTGGGCAGCGAGATGACCTCCGCGGCGACCGTTGTCAAGGAAGAAAAGCGGCTCCAGGCGGCGTGGGATGTCGTGCAGGAACTCAAGGGCCAGTTCCAGACCGACCTCAAGCTCTCCGACAGCGGGATGTGGACCAACCAGACGCTCTCGTTCGCGCGGGCCCTCTGGGACATGATGGTCTACAGCGACGCGATCCTCGCCGGCTCGATCGCCCGCAAGGAGTCCCGCGGGAGCCACTACCGCAGCGACTACCCCCAGCGGATCGATGACCCGTTCCACGCGACGACCCTGGCGAAGTACGACCCGGCGACCGGGTTGCCGAAGATCGAGTTCGAGGCGATCCCCCTGCCGATGGTCGAGCTGCGGCAAAGGAACTACGGCAAGATCGATCAGAAGGCCGACACCCCCACGAAAACCGCGGAGAAGCAGGCCGAGATGCAGCTCCAGACGCCGGGCGGCGAGGGCTACGCTCAGAAGCCGGCTCAGACGCCGGTGTACGGCTCGGCGATCGACGGGAAGGACGCCAGCAAGGAAGACGAGCCGCGGACGCGTTCGTAGCTCGGCCCCCTCTCTTCCCGGGAGAGAGGGTCAGGGGTGAAGGGCGAACGTCCACGGACGCCCGCCCGCAGGGATGACCTCCGGGGACGCCGGTCCCCTCACCCGTCCCTCTCCCCAAGGGGGAGAGGGAGTTCGGAAGTAAGCCTAGACTCCCGGCTGCGGGGTCGGAAGACAAGAAGCCATGACCGCTACCACGACGAATCAGGCAAACACCGGCATCCACCGCTCCGCGGGCGACCCGGCTCAGAAGGCCCGCCCCGCGACTTTCACCGTCCGCGTCAAGCGGCAGGATGCGCCCGACAAGCCGGCCTACTGGCAGACGTTCCACGTCCCCTACAAGCCGAACCTCAACATCATCTCGGTCCTGCAGTGGATCGCGGCCAACCCGGTCACCGTCGAGGGCCAGCAGACCACGCCCCCCATCTGGGAATCCAACTGCCTCGAAGAGGTCTGCGGCGCGTGCACCATGCTGGTCAACGGGCACGTCCGCCAGAGCTGCTCGACCCTCGTGGATGAGTACCTCGATGGCGGCGCCGAGGAGATCACCCTCGCCCCCATGACCAAGTTCCCCGTCGTCCGCGACCTGTGGGTCAACCGCGAGCGGATGTTCGAGAACCTCAAGCGGATCAAGGGGTGGGTGCCCATCGACGGGACCCACGCCCTCGGCGCCGGGCCCAAGGAGTCGCAGAAGAACCAGGAGTTCCGCTACGCGCTCTCCCGTTGCATGACCTGCGGCTGCTGCCTCGAAGCGTGCCCCCAGTTCACGCTCGACAACAACTTCGTCGGCGCTCAGATCTTCGCCCAAGCCCTCTACTTCAACCTCCACGAGACCGGCAAGGCGCTCAAGAGCGAGCGCCTCGACGCCATGATGGAGCCGGGCGGCATCACCGACTGCGGCCAAGCCCAGAACTGCGTCAAGGTCTGCCCGAAGGAGATCCCCCTCACGGAGGCGATCGCCTACATCGGCCGGCAGACGACGCTGCACGCGTTCACCCGGTTCTTCGCCGGCGGCACCCGCAAGCAGCACGCGGGCGGTGAGTAAGTCTCCCCGTCAGCCGTCGCCCGTGGGCGACGAGGGGGCGCTCGGCACCCCCGGCGGACGCCCGCGCGGTCCAAGGGCCGCGGCTAACCGGACGCCAAGCGGATTTCTCTTGCCGTGAGCGCGGTTCCGCTCCTATAGTCGGCTAGCCCGTGATGCGAACGCGAGGTGTGCCCATGGTGCGTCCCGTCCGTCTTTCCGGTGTCCGACCCCTGGTCCGTTACGTCGATGC
The DNA here is from genome assembly GCA_964555075.1 of uncultured Phycisphaeraceae bacterium. Classification (GTDB taxonomy): domain Bacteria; phylum Planctomycetota; class Phycisphaerae; order Phycisphaerales; family Phycisphaeraceae; genus CAZKRE01. The sequence continues at coordinate 8,388 of CAZKRE010000033.1, read as the reverse complement.
GGAGCAGGCGGTGGTCGACACCTTCCTCTTCGCCACCCCCAGCCTCCCCGACTTCGACTCTGACACGCCCGCCACGCCGGCGATCAATGTCTACCTCGAGGTCACCGGCTCCGACGGGTTTCATGACGAGGGCGAGGCGCGCGTCCGCCTCGTCGGCGGCCGGGCCTCCATGCGGTTCGACATCGTGCACCCTCAGCGATGGTGGCCCGCCGGCATGGGCGATCAGCCGCTCTACTCCCTCACCGCCCGCGTCTTGAACCGCGACGACGTGGCCGAGCAAACGGTCACGTTCGGCCTCGCATCCGTCCGTCACGACCGCCCCACCGACGACCCCGCCTCGGAACTCGCCCTGCTGATCCACGGCAAGGTCTGCCGGATCCGCTCGGTCCTCGCGGTCGATCGCGTGAATGAGCATGCGCTCCTTCCCGCGGGCGGCGAGACGCTGCTGCTCGTCCGCGACCACTACGGGCCGGACGTCCTGTACGACGCCGCCGACCGCGCGGGCATCCTCCTGGTGCAGTGCGTGCCCATCTCCGCCGACGGGACGCCGGAAGTCGACGTCGAGGCCCAGGTGAACCGGCTGGCGACCCACCCCAGCCTCGCGGGCTGGTTCGTGGGTCACCTCGGCCGGCTCAGCGACGAGGTCGCGAACCGCATCCGCCACCTCGACCCCGGCCGGACCGTCTTCCGCGACTTCCCCGTCTACGACCCCGCTTGACCGTGTCGGCTGGGTCCGGCGTTTCGGAACCTTCGGCCCGTCCACGCGTCATACCATGCAACCATGACCCACTGGTCCCCTACCCTCTTCGCACTCGCCCTCACCGCCTGCGCCACCGCCAACCCGCCCCCCCCGCCCGTGGCGACGGGGCCGGGTAGCCCGGGGACACCCCCCGCGGACACCGCCGCGTCCGGACACCCCGCAACGCCCGCCGACCTGCTCGCACGCGTCGAGACGGCGACGGCCGACATCGACACGCTCCGGGCCAAGATCACCCACGTCACCATCCAGGGGCTCCTGGGCGACGAACAGCGGCGCTTCGGCACGCTTGTCTACGACGACCCCGACCCGGAGCAGAACAAGCCCTCCCGGTTCGCCATCCACTTCGACCGCGAGGCCGTCGACGGCCAACTCCGTCCCCAGGAGCGGAGCTACGTCTTCGATGGCCGCTGGCTCGCCGAGCGGATGCCCGCAGAGAGGGTCTTCATCCGGCGGGAACTGGTCCCGGCGGGGGATGCCTCCGGCCGCGACCCCCTCGAACTCGGCGAAGGGCCCTTCGCCCTCCCCCTGAACCTCAAGGCGGACCAGGTCGCGGAGCGGTTCGACACGGAGCCGATCGGCGAGCCCGACGCCGACGTGCCGGAGGCGGTGGGCGTGCGCCTGATCCCGAAGCCGGGCACGGACGTGGAGCAGGCACGGATCGACCTCTGGTTCGACCGCACGTCCTACCTGCCCGTGAAGATCGAGACGCTCGAGGACGACGAGACGCGGCAGATCATCTACCTCCGCGACACGGAACCCAATCCAGAACTCGCGGCCGATGCGTTCGACACCGCCGCCCCGGGCGCCGGGTGGCGCGTCGAGGAGCACCGCCTGCCGGAATAGCCGCGACTCCGTCCCCTGTGAAGCATCGTCACAGCGCGGTCGTCGCGATCGCGGGGAGGTCGAGGGGGGACACGTCGCCCGCGATCAGGTGCTCGTACGCCAGACCCGCGATCATGGCCGCGTTATCGACGCAGAACGCCATCGCCGGGACGTGCACCGGCAGCCCCCGCCGCTCGCCCAGTTCGACCGCCCGCGCCCGCAGCAGCGAGTTCGCGCTCACCCCGCCACCGATGACCAGGCGCTGCACCGCCGGGTGCTGATCCAGGGCACGCCCGATCTTGATCATCACCGCGTCGACCGCCGCGGCCTGGAAGGATGCCGCGAGGTCAGCCCGCTCCGCGTCGGTCAGGTCCGCCTCGCTCCGCTCGAACCGCGCCGCCTCCCGCCGGCCAACGGGATGGCCCCGCACCGCGTACAGCAGTGCCGTCTTGAGGCCGCTGAACGAGAAGTCGAGGCTGTCCGCCCCCAACGTCGACCGCGGCAGGTCCACCTTCCGCGGGTCGCCCGCCTGCGCCAGCTTGTCCAGCGTCGGCCCGCCCGGGTACCCGAGCCCCAGGATCACCGCCGCCTTGTCGTACGCCTCGCCCACCGCATCGTCGATCGTCCGCCCGATCAGCGTCAACCGCAGCGGCGACTCGAGCACGTACAGGCTCGTGTGCCCGCCGGAGACGACGAGGCCCAGGGCGGGGTGGTCGAGAGTCCTGAGGCTTGAGGCTTGAGGCTTGAGGCTGGAGTCTTGCGTAGGACGCGGGACGCGAGACTCGGGACTCAAGACTTCAAGGCGCGCCGCCCACAGGTGGGCCTGCACGTGATCGATCCCGATCAGCGGCTTCCCCAGCGCCCACGCCAGCGCCTGCGCAGCGCTCACGCCCACCAGCAACGACCCGATCAGCCCCGGGCGATTGCCCACCGCGATCGCGTCGATCCGCTCCAGCGCCACCCCCGCCTCCCGAACCGCCGCCTCCACCGTCGGGAGGACCCGTTCGACGTGCGCCCGGCTCGCGATCTCCGGCACGACGCCGCGGTACCGCTCGTGCAGCTCGTGCTGCGACGCCACCACGTTCGAAAGCACGCGCGTGCCGTCCTCCACGACGGCCGCGGCCGTCTCGTCGCACGACGTTTCCAGGCCGAGGATGAGCGTCACGGCTGCCCCGCCGGAACCGGCGCTTCCTCAGGCGCCGCGTCGCCCGGCGTGTCCGCCGGTGCGGCCTTGAGCATCTCCCGCGTCTCCGCCGCGTCCACCTTCTTCTGCACCGCCGCCGGATCGGTCGGAGAAACCGTCTCCTCCCCATTCAGCGTCGCCCCATTGGTTTCCGCCGGCGTGGGCTCCCCACCCGCGAGCGTGCGCAGTTCCTCCTCGACAAGATCGAGTTGCTCACGCAGCCGGTCCCGCCGCACCTCCAGGTTCTTCCGCTCGCTCTCCCGCACGAGGGCTTGGGTGTTCGACTCGCCGACCCGCGGCCACTCGCCCGTCTCCAGCCGGCCCAGCACCGCCTCCACCGCCGCCGCCAACTGCGGGTCCTTCAGGTGCTCCCGCACCCAGCCCGGCGTCACCGGCTCCGCCGACCCCGCCGCCTCCCGCTTCCGCAGGACGTCCGATTCCCGCCGAACCCGCACCAGGTCCCGCACGTCCGAGCCCGACAGCGGGACATACGCGCCGTCCGTCGGATCCACGCCCCACGTCTCGGCATCCGCCCGGCGGTGGATCAATCGACCGGAAGGGATGTAGTAGTACGCGTTGGTCATCTTGAGGGCCCCGCCGCCCCCCTCGAGCATCTTCACCTGCTGCACGCTCCCCTTGCCGAACGTCCGCGCGCCCACGAAGAGCGCCCGCCCGCTGTCCGACAGCGCCCCGGTCACGATCTCCGCCGCCGACGCGCTCGCCTCGTTCGCGAGCACCACCACCGGGATGTCCGGCAGCACCGTCTTGTCCGTCGCCGCGTACACCTGCTCCCGGACCTTCCGCCCCTTCACGCTCACGACCGTCTGCCCCGCCGGGAGGAACATGTCGCTGATCTCCACCGCCGCCTGCAACAGCCCGCCCGGGTTGAACCGCACGTCGAGGATCAGCGCCCGCGCCCCTTGCGCCTTGATCTGCTCCAGCGCCCGGCGGACCTCGGCCGTCGTCGTCTCGGAGAACTGCGTGATCCGCAGGTACCCGATCCGGTGCTGGTCGTCGAGCAGGTAGTCGTACTGCCCCGCGTCGTCCCGCAGAAAGCCGCGGACCGTCTGAATATTGATCACCGCCCGGGTGATCTGGATCTCCGCCTCCTCCCCCGTCTCGTGCCGCACCCGCAGCCGGACCTTCGTCCCCGGGTCGCCCTGCAGCCGCGTCACCACCTCCGACCGGGGCATCTCCTGCGTGCTCGCCCCGTCGATCTCCAGGATCACGTCCCCCGCCAGCAGCCCCGCGTTCCACGCCGGCGAATCCTCCAGCGGCGTGACCACCAGCGGCCGGCCGTCCTCCATGTCGATCTCGGCCCCGATCCCCGTGAAGCTCGCCCGCACGTAACGCTCGAACGGCTCGAGCTCCTCCGTCGTCAGGTACGTCGTGTACGGGTCTTCCAGCGACTCCACCATCCCCCGCACCGCGTGCTCCACCATCTTCCGCGTGTCCGGCTCCTCCACGTACCCCTGCACCAGGTCGTGCCGGATGTCCACCAGCAGATCGATCTCCCGGAAGACGCTGCCCCCTTCCGCCACCTCCGCCACCCCGCCCCCCTCAGGCACCGCCCACGCCGCCACGAGCGGGACAAGGATCGCGACGGCGAGCAGCGGCCGGAAGAATCGGTGGTGACGCATGGCGGTTCCAGGAACTGGGCGGGCAGAAGACGTTAGTTTACGTTCAAACGGAAAGGGCCAAGGGGCTAGGGGCGAGGGGCCACGCGAAAGCCAACGATTCCGCGCGCTCCACCCGGCCCGTCGGCCACTGATCCCTCGACCCCTTCCCTCCCCCCAACCTTATGGCCAAATCCACCACCCAGTTCGTCTGCCGCACCTGCGGGGGCATCCAGGCCCGCTGGGCCGGCAAGTGCCCCGACTGCGGCACGTGGGACGCACTCGAAGAGGTCCGCACCTCCCCCGGAAGCGGCAGCTCCAAGGATGCCCAGCGCGGCATCGCCCTCGCCATTCCCGGGGGCACGCCCCTCGGCGACACGCCCAAGGCCGAACGCATCGGCGACGTCCGCGCCGAAACCGCCGCCCTCCAACGCATGTCCACCGGCATCGGCGAGTTCGACCGCGTCCTCGGCGGCCGGCTCGCGGGTGAGAACGGCAAAATCGCCGACCCAGGCGGCATCGTCCCCGGCTCCGCCGTCCTCGTCGGCGGCGACCCGGGCATCGGCAAATCGACGCTTCTTCTGCAAGCCGCCCACGAGCTCGCCAAGGCCGGCACCCGCGTCCTCTACGTCACCTCCGAAGAATCCGTCCAGCAGCTCCGCCTCCGCGCCCACCGACTCTCCAACTTCAGCGACGAGCCCGAAGAGCTCTTCGTCCTCGCCGACACCAACCTCGCCCGCATCGTCGAGCAGGCCCGCCAGGTCGGCCCCGCCGTCATGGTCATCGACTCCATCCAGATGATCTACAAGGGCGACCTCCCCGCCTCGCCCGGCAGTGTCACCCAGCTCCGCGCCTGCTGCCAGGAACTCGTCTACCTCGCCAAAGCCTCCGGCATCGCGCTCCTCCTCGTCGGCCACGTCACCAAGGAAGGCCAGCTCGCCGGCCCGCGGCTCCTCGAACACATGGTCGACGCCGTCCTCTACTTCGAGGGCGACCGCTACCACAACCACCGCGTCGTCCGCGGCATCAAGAACCGCTTCGGCACCACGCTCGAAGTCGGCCTCTTCGAGATGTCCGACCGCGGCCTCATCGAAGTCAAAGACGGCAGCGGCCTCCTCGCCGCCGAGTACCTCTCCGGCGGCGCACGCTCCGGCAGCGTCATCACGCCCGTCCTCCAGGGCTCGCGCTGCCTCCTCGTCGAGCTCCAGGCGCTCACCGCCACCAGCTTCCTCGGCAGCGCCAAGCGCAAGTCCACCGGCGTCGATGGCAACCGCCTCGCCATGCTCATCGCCGTGCTCGAGAAGCGCGGCGAGCTCCGCCTCGCCGACCAGGACGTCTTCGCCTCCTCCGTCGGCGGGATGAAGGTCGCCGAGCCCGCCGCCGACCTGGGCATCGCCCTCGCCATCGCCGGCACCCACTACAACCGCTCGCTCGAAGCGAAGATGTGCGTCTTCGGCGAGATCGGCCTCGGCGGCGAGGTCCGCCACGTCCAGCAGGCCGAACAGCGCATCCGCGAAGCCGCCCGCCTCGGCTTCCACCACATCATCTGCCCCCCGACCACCGTGAAGCCCCCGGCCGGCGCCAAGCTCATCCCCGTCAAGACCCTCGACCAGGCGCTGCAGTTGCTCTCGTAATCCATCAAGCAGGAACCCATGAAACCAAGAGAAGAGATGAAGCTCCGCGCCTGGCTCCTCCTCGCCCTCCTCCTGGCCTCCTGGCTTCCTGCTTCCACGTCCGCTCAGCTCCTCCAGGGCCAGTGGGTCGTCGACGCCCAGGTCCGCATCCACGAACACCGCAAGGGCAACGTCCGCGTCATCGTCATGGGCCGCGACGGCCGCCCCGCCCCCGGCGCCACCGTCGCCATCCGGCAGACCCGCCACGCCTTCCCCCTCGGCTTCGTCGCCCACGACCGCGACGACATCGACGCCGCGGGCGCCGGGGACGACACGCCCGTCCTCCGCGTCTTCAACGCCGTCGCCCTCGACCCCCTCACCCACTGGCCCACGGCCCAGCCGACGCCCGACGCCGCCGACGACCTCGACACCCTCGTCGACGCCGCGCTCCGCCGCGACCTCCGCGTCCGGTTCGGGGGCGTCCTCTCCGCCGACGCCGGCCTCATCCCCGACTGGGCCGCCGCGCTCCCCGATGCCGACTTCGCCGCCGCCGTCGACGCCCGCGTCCGCCGCGCCACCGCCCTCGCCCCCCGCGTCGCCGACTTCGACCTCTACACCCACGCCCTCCGCCACGCCGGCCGCGGCGGCGTCACCCAGCGGCTCGGCCCCGCCGGCCTCCGCCGCCTCTTCCACCTCGCCCACGCCCACGCCCCCGAAGCCGCCATCGCCCTCCGCGTCGAAGACGCCCTCGTCGAGCAGCGCGTCCCCGAGATCCTCCGCCGCGTCCGCGACCTCCGCGAAGCCTTCCTCCCCCTCGACGCCCTCGCCGTCGAGCAGCGGCTCGGCGGCATCCTCCCCCACGCCCAGCTCGAACGCGCCTTCCGACTCTTCGATTCCCTCGACCTCCCCCTCGTCCTCGCCTCCCTCGAAGTCGCCGGCACGTCCGCCTCCGCCGCCGCCGTCAACCTCGAAACCACCCTCCGCCTCGCCTTCGCCTCCCCCCGCGTCGCCGGCATCTACCTCGCCGGCCTCCACGACCACGACGTCGTCGACCCCGCCGCCGCCCTCCTCCACCACGACAACACCCCCACCGAGCCCGGCCGGATGCTCGACAACCTCTTCCGCCAACTCTGGTGGACCCACGACACCTTCGCCGCCGACGAACTCGGCAACGTCCACACCCGCGTCTTCGCCGGCAACCACCGCATCACCGCCACCCTCCCCGACGGCACCGAACTCCACACCCTCGTCCACGTCCCCAATCAAGCCTTGGACGACCTGCCCCTCATCGTCCTGCTCGAGCCGTGACCCCGCTTGCTATCTCACCCGGAGCCCCTCATGCACCCGACGCCGCCGACGCCGACCTCCCCCTCTCCCTCTTCCGAAGGCTTCGCCTGGGCCCACCTCCTCCACCTGGGCTACAACATGTGGGAGGACCGCGACGCCCCCGGCCGCGAGAAACGCTCCATCCGACCCTACCTCCGCTGCGACCAAGCCCTCTGGGATGAGCTCACCGAGAAGTTCGCCCGCGTCGGCGGCAACCTCCTCGTCATCGACCTCGGCGAGGGCGTCCGCTACGACAGCCACCCCGAACTCGCCTGCGAAAACGCCTGGACCCCCGCCAAGCTCAAGGCCGAGATCCAGCGCCTCGCCAACCTCGGCATCGAGGCCATCCCCAAGCTCAACTTCTCCACCGTCCACGACGCCTGGCTCGGCCCCTACGCCCGCTGCGTCTCCACCGACACCTACTACGCCGTCTGCCGTGACCTCATCGCCGAAGTGATCGACCTCTTCAACCGCCCCCGCCTCTTCCACCTCGGCATGGATGAGGAGACCTACGGCCACCAGAAAGACTACGCCATCGCCATCGTCCGCCACGGCGACCTCTGGTGGCACGACCTCCGCTTCCTCGTCGAGCAGGTCGAGCGTCACAATGTCCGCGCCTGGGTCTGGGCCGACCGCATCTGGCACCACCGCGACGAATACCTCCGGAACATGCCCAAGTCCGTGCTCCAGAGCAACTGGTACTACGCCGAGAAGTTCACCCGCAAACACCCCCGCGTCCGCGCCTACCTCGACCTCGAGGCCCACGGCTACGACCAGGTCCCCACCGGCTCGAGCTACTACAACACCCCCAGCTTCCCCAACACCGTCCGCTACCTCCGCCGCCGCATCGCCCCCGAGCGCCTGCACGGCTTCATGCAGACCCCCTGGTGGCCCACCCTCCCCGAGTTCCGCGACGCCCACCTCGCCTCCCTCGACGCCGTCGCCCAAGGCATCGCGCTGCACAAACCCCGCGCCTGAGTCTCGCGAAGGGCGCGAGGAGCGCCAAGCGATTCTCTAAGGAAAGCAGGAACGCAGGAAAGGAGAAAGGGGTTGGGAGGGTAGATCAGC
>CAZKRE010000032.1:0-23670 GCA_964555075.1 uncultured Phycisphaeraceae bacterium | reverse complement strand
CAGTCGCCGCAAGTTGCAGCAGGATAACGACGTGACGGGCATCCGGCAAGCACCGCTTGGCCCGGCTCGGCATGCCTGGCGGCGGCACGGAGGGCGGTTATCCGTCAGCGTCAGGCTCACGCGCAGCGCTCAGTTGCTCGCGCGTGTAGGCGTGCCGTGCCGCGGCGCGCCCCAGCATGTGCGAGGCGACCGGCAGGGTCAGGAGCAGAAAGACCAGAATCAGCGCGACGCGGGGCCACCACGCGGGGTCGGCGGCGACCAGTGCGGCGCCACTCAGCAGCAGCCCGAGCGCGAGCGTGCCCGACTTGGTGGCGGCGTGCTGACGGGAGAGCGCGTCGGGCAGCAGGAACAGGCCGAGCGCCGCGACCACCAGCAACAGGACGCCGGCGCTGGCGAGGACGAAGCCGAATAGGGTCATCGCTGATCCTCCGACGACTTGTCGATCAGCCGCGCCCAGACGATGGGGGCGACGAACCCGACGACCGCCAGCCCGACCGCGACGTCGAGAAACAGCACCCGGCCGGTCGCCAGCGCGGCGGCAGCGACCATCGCGATGCTGCCCGAGAACACCACGTCCAGCGCTACCACGCGGTCGGCCTGGCTGGGGCCGCGCAGCAGCCGGGCCACAGCGAGCGCTATCGCGCTCACCGCGCCGGCGACGATGACCGTAGCCAGAAGCGTACTCATGCCTGGCCTCCCGCCGGGAACAGACGCTGGAGTGGTGCTTCGAAGCTGCGCCGGATCCTGCTGATCGTGGCGGCTGGCTCGCGGGTGTTGAGCAGGTGGACGAGGAGCTCGTGTCGCTGATTATCGATGTCGATGACGGTGGTACCCGGGGTGAGGTTCATCATGCAGCCCAGCAGCGACACGCCGGTGTCGCTCAGCCCGGTGTAGCGCATCCGCACGAGCCCGGGCGTGGGCCGTACGCCGGGGCGGACAATCAGCCAAGCGGTGGTCAACCCCGACTTCACCACTTCCAGCAGGAATCGCAGCAGTAGCGACAGCGCAATCAGTATCTTCATCACGGTCCTCCCGCCATCACCAGCGCTGCGTGTGCCGCCAAACGGTAGAGCGGCTCGGGGTAAAGACCGATGGTCAGCGTCATCGTGGCCAAGCCGAGCGTGGCTGTCCAAGCCGGGCCGAGGCGGGTCCCCGGGGGCGGCGCCCAGTCCGCGTGCGGGTGTTTTTTCCAGAACGCCTCGGACCAGATCTTCATCATCGAATACAGCGTGAGGAAGCCGACCGCCAGCGCCGCCGCCGCCCACCACGCCTGGCCCTGTACGAGCGCCTCTCGCACGAGGATGAACTTGGCCCAGAAGCCGGACAAGGGCGGGATGCCGACCAGTGACATCGCTGGGATGAGGAACAGCACGCCCAGCCACGGCCTGGCTTTCCACAATCCGCCGATGTGGCGCAGGTCGTAGCTGCCGGTGAGCCGCCACACCATCGCCGCGATCAGGAACAGGTTCGCCTTCACGATGATGTGGTGGAGGATGTAGAAGACGGTGCTCGCGGTTGCCTCCGGCGAATGCAGCGCGATGCCCAGCAGCATGTAGCCGATCTGGCTGACGATGTGGAACGCGAGGATGCGGCGGATGTCCCAGTGGAAGGCGGCGCCGAGCACGCCGGTCACCATCGTCGCCACCGCGATCCAGCCAAGCACCGTGTAGGCGACCGCGTCGAGGTCGAACACGTCGCCGACCAGCCGCAGCACCGCGTAGACGCCGACCTTGGTGAGCAAGCCGGCAAACAGAGCCAGCACGGGCGCCGGCAGCGTGTGGTAGCTGGCCGGCAGCCAGGCAAACAACGGGAAGCCGCCAGCCTTTACCAGTAAGGCCGACGTCAGCAGTGCCGCGACCGGCAGCAGCCGCGCCGGCTCGACCTCGGCGCCGGCGACTCTCAGCGCGGCGAGGTTCAAGTGACCGGTGAGGCCGTACAACGCGGCGATGCCGGTGAGGAACAGCAGCGTGCCCAGCGTGTTGAGCACGAAGTATTTGAGTGCCGCATCGAGGTGGCGGCGGCCTTCACCCAGCGCGAGCAGGCCGAGCGAGGCCAGCAGCATGACCTCAAGCCACACGTACAGGTTGAAGATATCGGCGGTGAGGAAGGCGCCGCCGACGCTGGCCAGCAGCGCGTGGATCAGCGGGTGCAGGGTCGCACGCTCCGGCGCCGGGTCCGCGTCGGACCGCTGGAACAAGAGGCAGGCCACGCCCATCACCGCGGTGATCAGGACCATGCTGGCGCCGAGCGGGTCGGCGGCGAACTCGATGCCGACCGGCGCGTCCCAGCCGCCGAAGCTGCCGCGCAGCGTGCCGCCCTCGATCACCCGCACCATCAGCGCGATCGCGCAGCCGAGCAGGGCCAGCGCGCCGAGCAGGCTCAGCGCCTGTCGCGCGCGCGGCTGCCCGCCGAGCATGGCGGTCATTAAGGCGATGCCCAGCGGCACGATCACCGGGGCGATCAGAAGGAAGGCGTCCATGTCACTCGTCCCTGGCGTCCAGCGGCGCGGGCTTGCCGTCGTCGCCTGGCGGCGGCTCGGCGTGGCGCAGCAAATCGGTGTCGGCGCGGCCGGTGTCTTGCCTGATCGCCAGCGCCAGCACCAGCGAGAAGCAGGTCAGGGCGAAGGCGATCACGATCGCGGTCAGGACCAGCGCCTGCGGCAAGGGATTGGCCGCGTCTTCCGGCAGCCGCTCGACGCCGGCACGGATCAGCGGCGGTGCGGCCGCGCCGAGGCGGCCGGCGGTGAACAGGTACAGGTTGATCGCGGAACCGAAGATCGACACGCCGATCACGCATCGCAGCAGGTTGCGCGACAGCGCCAGGAAGACGCCCGCGGCGATCAGTGAGAAAATAGCTAGTGCGACGGGCCAGCTCATGCGCCGGTCTCCTCGTCGAGGCTGATTGCTGCGGCGCACAGCCCGCCGAGCCCGCCCCAGACTGCGAAGAACACGCCGATGTCGAACGCCAGCACCGTGGAGACGGGGAACTCGGTAAAGCCCAGCGGCAGGGTCGCCCACAGGTGCGTCATGTAGCCCATGCCCAGCAGCAGCGCGGGGACGCCGCTGAGCAGGGAGATCAGCACGCCGCCGGCGGCGAGCGTCAAGGGTGGCAGCAGCAGCCCGCGTTTTGCCGCGTCGGAGCCATGGGCGACGGCGAGGAGCGCGGTCGCACTCACCGCCACCATGCCGCCGATGAAGCCGCCGCCAGGCTCGTTGTGCCCGCGGAGCAGGATCGCCGCCGCAGCCAGCAACATCATCGGGTAGAGCAGTCGCGAAAGCGTGTCCAGGATGAGCGAACGCGGGCTCATGCGCCTCCCCTCCTGTTCCGGCGCAGCAGCGCGAACAGCGGAAGCACGCCCGCGAAGGCGAGCGCTACCACGGTGATCTCGCCGAGGGTGTCGACGGCGCGAAAGTCAACAAGGATCACGTTGACCACGTTGCGCCCGTGCGCCTCGGGTACGCTCAGCGCGGCCATCGTGTCGGGCACGGCGGTATCGAGCGGGCCGCTGGTCACCCCCAGCAGCATCGCGGTGAGCACGCCGGCGGTGGCGATCGCGACCACGGCGCGCGGCAGTGGCGGCGAATCGTCGTGCGCGCTCAGGCCGAGGCGGCGGAGGCGCAGCAGGATCGACGCGATCACCACCACGAAGGCGACCTCGACCGCGAACTGGGTAAAGGCCAGGTCCGGCGCCTGCAGGAACAGGAACACCAGCGCGGAGCCGAGCCCGACGAACCCACTGACCAGCAGCATGACGAAGGCGTCGCCCACGCGGCAGACGGCGATCGCCGCGGTTACCAGCAGCCCGCATGCGCCGACCACCGCCAGGCTCGGCGTCTGCATCGTCTGCATCGTCGGCAGCACAAGCGCGCCGGGCAGCGCCAACGCCGCCCCAACCAGCGCGCTCACGAACCCCAGGCACAGCAGGGTGTAGCGGCTCAGGCGGCCGCTTTGCAGCGGGCGGGTGACGAGGCCCGCCAACGCCGGGATCACCGCGAGCAGCCGGCCGTACCACGCCAGCGCACCGAGCGGATCGGCCGGACGCATGACGCGCTCGACGGCACGGTGGATGCGGTCCCACAGCACGAACACGACGATGCCCAGCACCACCGTGATCGCGAGCGCCTGCAGCGCTTCGAAGTCTTTCAGGCCCAACGACTGGGGCATCGTCGTCAGTTCCGGGTGGATCGCGTGCGCGGCTTCGCCGAGCAGCGGGGCGAGCAAGGCGTTCCACAGGCCGAACACCAGCGCCAGCGCCGCGATCAGCACCGGGGGCAGGCGCATCGTCCAGGGAGCTTCGTGGATCTCCCTGGGCACCGGCACGCCCCCCCCACCACGCCAAAACACCCGGATCGCCGCGACCGAGGCCACCGCCACCGTGACCGCATTGACGAAGACGCCCGAGTAGCTGACCCAGGCGAACACGTCCGCCTCGCTCTTGGAAATCTTGATCAGCTCCTTGGCGACGAAGCCGAGCGAGAACGGCATGCCGGCCATCGACACCGCGGCCAGCGCAGCGGCGGCGGCGGTCCACGGCATCGCTCGCGCCAGCCCCGCCAGGTGGTCGATGTTGCGGGTGCCCGTGCTGTGGTCGACGTTGCCGGCCACGAAGAACAGCGGCGCCTTGTACATCGCGTGGGTGAGCAGGACGGCGGCCACCGCGGCGGCGGAGTCGCGGCCCGGCAGACCGATCAGCATCACCAGCGTGCCCAGCGCCGACACCGTGGACCAGGCGAGGATGCGTTTGAGGTCACGCTCGCGCAGCGTCAGCAGCATCGCCCAGACGGCGGTGAGGGCGCCGACCGTCACCAGCACGTCGTGCCACATCGACATGCCGTTGAACGCCGGGTTCAGCCGCGCCAGCAGGTACACGCCGAGCTTGACCATCGTCGCCGAGTGCAGGTACGCACTCACCGGGGTCGGCGCCGCCATGGCGTTGGGCAGCCAGAAGTGGAACGGCATCTGCGCCGACTTGGTGAACGCGCCGACGAAGATGCACGCGAGCGCCGGCGTCACCAAGGGGCTGTCGCGCCACGCGTCCGCGCTCGGGAGCAGCTCGGAGATCACATACGTGCCGGCCGCGTGCCCGAGCAGGATGAAGCCGGCCAGCAGCGCCAGGCCGCCGCCGATGGTGACCATCAGCGCCTGCTGCGCCGACTGGCGGGCCTTCTCGTCCTCGTGCTTGAAGCCGACCAGCAGGAAGGACGTGAGGCTGGTCAACTCCCAGAAGCCGAACAACAGCAGCAGGTTGTCGCTGGTGACGCAGCCGAGCATCGCCAGCATGAACAGCAGCAGTAACACGAACAGCCGGCCGCGCTGCGCCATCCCCGCCATGTAGCCCCCGGCGTAGATCAGCACCATCGTGCCGATGCCGCTGATCAGCAGCACGAACAGCAGCGACAGGCCGTCCACCCGGAAGGCGAGGTCGATCCCCAGCGAGGGGATCCAGGGCAAGACGAACGTCAGCGCGTCGGCTTCGCGTGCGTGCTGGCCCAGCGCCAACACCAGCACAGACAGCGGGATCAGCGCGAGCCAACCGAGCCGGGAGGCGGCTCCGGTGTGGTGGTGCTTGGCGTGGAGCTTGCTGGGTTCTGGGGGCATAACGATATCGGGGCGGAGCGACGGGGGCGACGGGCGCCCTCGCCGCCTTCACGGGCGGGTGGCCACTGACCGGAGCGGGCCGGAACAGGAGCGGCGTGATAAGCAGCCGGCATGAGCCGGCGTCGCTTTTGAGCGGGGCATAATAGCGCAAATGGGACGTCCGTGACTCTGCCGACGCCCAGATTTATGACTTTGGCCGCGCCCGGGGGGGAACACTGATCCTGATCGCCCCGTCATCCCCCCGCCGCCCCCTGCGGCGGATGGCGCTGCCGCTTGCGGAACTCGGCGGGGGAGATGCCCATGTGCTGCTTGAAGGCGTGGCTCAGGGCGTAGAGCGAGGTGTAGCCGCAGGCCTCTGCGATCTCGCCGATCGTCATCTCGGTCGTTCCCAGAAACCGCTGCGCCCTCCGCATCCGCATGTCCTTGATGTATCGGCCGATGCTCTTGCCCATCGTGCCGCGAAACAGGGTGCGGAGGCGGCTCTGGGAGTAGGAGAACCGCTCGGCGAGTTCCGCCACGCCGATCTGACGGTGAAGATTGGCGACGATGTACTTGTTCACTTCGTCGACGAACTTCGTGGGCGCGTCCGACCCCGCCCGATTGCACAGAAGCATCTCGTGGAGCACCAGCGACATCAGCAGCACAACTTTCGCCGGCTGGCCCAACTTGTGCTCCAGCGTCCGCTTGTACGTGTTGACGAAGAGGTCGAGCATCGTCATCGCATCGTCCGAAAGCGGGAGTGGGTTGCCCCGCAGCTCCCTCACCACCTGCTCGTCGCCCAGTTCGAACGTGACGAACAGCCAGGCCATCCCCTCCGGCTCGTACTCGAAACGGTGCCGCTGATGGGGAAACACCAGCACCGCCGAGCGCTCCGGCAGGCGATAGCTGACGCCGTCGATGATGGCGGCACCCTCACCGGTGATGTTGATGGCCAGCAGGAACCGGTGATGGACGCTGTTGCTGCGGGACGGGCTCCAGCCGGACCAGAGCCCGAAGGCGACGAGGTTCTCGGGGATGACGAGCTCAACCTCGGCCGAGCCCGCAAAGTAGCTGGCCGGCCGCCCCAGCTTACTGACCGCTTCGGGTGTGATGGCCATCGAACCTGGTTCTTGATCCGCACGTGCGACGACGCTCGAATCGTAGCTGATGGTGTGGCTTGCCCGCTTCAGGCGTCGGCGAGGCCAAACTGCGGAGACGACGCCCGCAACCGCACGAACCGCGCCACCGCTTCGGCGGGTCGTGGCTCAGTGCATCCAATCGAACCGCCGGCGGTAGTCGGGCGTCCCGTGTGGCACAATCATACTGGGGGTGAAGGGAGCGACGTGGCCGTCGTGGTACAGCAGATTCGCCCGGTTGGGATGCCGGAAGAGGATCGAAGTGTGGTCTCCGTCTTCCGAGTGCGTCGTCCTGTACCCGTACGCGCGCCAGCCCCACACCGCGCCCTCCCAAGGCGAGTCCACGACGTGCGCCTTGTCGCTGGGGTTCTTGATCGTCTCGGGCCGTATCTTCGCTTCCCGATCATGATCGAGCATGGCATAAGTCGCGAGGTAGGAGCTGCTGCCGACGTAGGCGGGGCACCACAACCCGGTCTTCTGCGCCTGGTAGTACGGCTCGAGCCGGACCGGCCACCAGTTCGCGTTGGTTCCCGGGGTATTGATGTAGTACGGCACGAGGAAGTCGTGGTCCTCGGCGTAGAGCGCCGACGCGAGGCCGATCTGCCGAAGGTTGCTGGCGCAAGCCATCGCATGGGCCGTTCGACGAGCGCTGGCGAGCGCCGGCAGAAGGATCGCGATGAGGAGAGCCACGATCGATATCACGACGAGAAGTTCTATTAATGTGAAACCGCTGGACGTGGCAACTCTGACTCTCATGGCTGTTCCTTTCTTACGCTATCGGTGCAGCCGCCGTCAGCGCCAGACTGTCGAGCTGGGCCCAGCGGTCCGACAGGTCGATGATCCCGCCAGTGAGCATCGCTTCATCCAGCGCCAGGCAAGGGACGGCCGATTCGATGCCGGCGTCGAGGTCGGTGAGCGATGGCGCGTCCTCGCGGATCATCTTCAGCCAGTGGCGGATCAGCACGCTGTCCCCCCCGCCGTGTTCCCCGAGGTTCCCTCCCTCGAAGAACTGGGACGTCTCGTTAAAACCGATCCGACGGAGTTCGATAGGCCCCTGGTAGAGATCGGCGCGGATCGCGCCTTCGGTCCCGAGGATGTACATCCGCCGCTCGGGGATTCCGGCGTTCAGGTTCGTATGGAAGGTGGCGCGGACGCCGCTCTCGTACTCCATAATGCAGACCTGGTTGTCGATGATGTCCTTCTCGGAGGTGAACGGGTTCTTGCCGCGTGCCGACGCCCAGGCGACGTAGGCCTTGTCGCCGGCCTCGTTCGGCTCGAGGTCGTTCATGCGGTGCTCGTACTCGGGCGTGAAGAAGTCGAGCCCGCCGAACGACGCGACGCGTCGCGGCCGCGACTCGACGATCCAGTTGACAAGGTCGAAGTCGTGGCAGCACTTCTCGAGGATGTGGCTGCCGGTGAACTCGCGTTGGCGGCGCCAGCCGCACATGACGTACCCGCCGTGGTTGAACTTGAGCGTGCCGTTGAACTCGAGGCTGACCACCTTGCCGATCGCGTTGCCGGCCACGAGTTCCTTGATCTTCCGGTACTGGGACGAATAGCGGAGGCAGAACCCGACGAGCATCTTGCGACCGCTTGCGAGGTAGGCCTCCTTGATCGCCAGGCAGTCCGCAAAAGTCGTCGCGAGCGGCTTCTCGCAGAACACGTGCTTGCTCGCCTGGAGCGCCGTGATCACCTGCTCGGCGTGAAGCGAGTTCCAGGAACCCACGACGACCCAGTCGATATCGGGTGCCTCGGCCAGCGCGCGGTCGGACTCGTAGACTTTGGCGCCTGGCGCCACGGCCAGGAAACGCTTGACCGCTTCCCCGTCCGGATCTCGCAGACCGCGGACCTCGATGTTTCCGTCCGCTCGCAGCATTTCGCGCAGCAGAGTCAGGATGCGGTAGCTACAACCGATGATGCCGATGCCCACTTTCATTTGGGTTTTCCTCAACGAAGTTGACGGGATCAAATCTACGAGCCTGACTCGATCCTGAGAATGTCGGCTGCATCCGACTTGATGTTCAAAGCGACTGCGGGGGCGCCGCCCGACGCAACAGGACCCGTCCCGGGGGGGACGGGTCCGGGTTCGCGTGGTTCCTTCGTGGAATCGTTCAGCGGCAACGACGGCCCGCGGCGACGGCGAGCGGCGCGAGCAGGATCAAGGACGCCGGCTCGGGCACCGGGTTGCCGAGGAACCGGACTTCGCCGAGCCCGACGCGGTTGGCTCCGAAGTTGTCGGTGACGGTGAACCGCACGTGCGTTGCGGTGAAGGTGTCGCCGAGCGAGCGTCGCATGCCGACGTTCTCGGTGTTGCCGAGGGTGATCGTGGCCGCATCGCTCCAAGTCGTGCCGTCGGTGGAGACATCCACGTCGATCGTCTGGGCGGAGGCGTTGCCGACGGGCCGGTAACGCCAGGCGACGAGATCGGTGAGGTAGAACTCATCACCCAAGTCGAAGACGATGACCGGGTTCGGTTCGCTGCTGAAGTAGTTGTTGGTGCTCGCCGCAACCGTGACCCAGTACTGGTTGTAGCTGTTGCCGCTGGGGAGCGACATGCTGCCGTAGTTGCTTTCCGTGATGGTCCCGGTGAAGCCGACACCATCAATGAGGGCGGTGACGGAGGCGCCGAGGCCCGTATCGGTGTTCGCGGTGGCGTCGCTGGACGCGGAGACCGGTGTGATGAGGTCGGCGTGTGCGGCGCCGCCGGCGACGCACAGGGCGAGGGCGGCCACGGGAACTGCGGGAACGAAGAATCGCGGCATCAAGGTGTCCTCCTTAGATCGGGTGCCGAGCCAGCGGCCCATCCGTGTTGGGTTGCGCTGCTGATTTACGACTGGAACCAAACCTAGCACCGCGATGGCAGGAGGGAATGTCCCGGCTGTCCATCTCGTTGCGCAAAGTGACTGTTCGAGCCAGCACAGGCCGCCGGCCCGCCGGCGCGGCGAGGAGCGGCGTGGCCCACAGCGCCGGTGCCCGGCCCGCGGGGTCAGCCGAAGATGAGGCGGAGGATGTAGTAGAAGACGATGGCGAGGCCGGCGCCGGCGGGGATGGTGATGATCCAGGAGGCGACGATGTCGCGGACGGTGTTGAGGTTGATGGCGCCGATGCCGCGAGCGAGGCCGACGCCGAGGATCGCGCCGACGAGGCAGTGGGTCGTGGAGACGGGCAGACCGAGGAACGAGGCGACGAGGATGGTGGTGGCGGCGCTGAACTCGGCGGTGAAGCCGCGGCTGGGCGTGAGTTCAGTGATGCGTCGGCCGATGGTGTCCATGACCCGCCAGCCCCAGGTGGCGAGGCCGACCACGATGCCGACGCCGCCGAGGAGCAGGGCCCAGTTGGGGACGGTGGCCTTGGCGGCGATGACGCCGTGTTGCAGCGCCTCGACCGCGGCAGAGAGCGGGCCGATGGCGTTGGCGACGTCGTTGGCGCCGTGGGCGAAGGCGACGAAGCAGGCGCTGGTGATCTGGAGGTAGATGAAGATCCGCTCGACCTTGCGGGAGGCCGAGTCCGAAACGGCCGGCGCCTGGCGCTCGGCGGCGCTGGAGAGCTGCTGGACCTCGGCGAGGAGGTCCTGCGCCCGTCGGCGGGTGTCGCCGGTGGAGGAGCGTTCGACGCGGCGTAGGTGCTTGATGGCCTTGTCGAAGCTGCGGCGGACGGTGACGATCTGGAAGCGATCGCCGCCGGCGTCGGGCTCGTCCTCGATGTGTCGCAGCAGCACCATGGCGACAATGGCGCCGATGATGCCGCCAACGGCGCCGATGATGGCGGTGATGCTCAGGGCGGCGCCACTGTCCGCGGCGAGGCCGTAGCTCTTCCACATCGGGCCGAAGGCCTTGACGCTGGTGACGGTGACGAGGACCAGCACGACGCCGAAGATGAGCCAGGGGGCGATGCGTTTCGCGGCCGCGACGGGGTCGGAGCGGTAGAAGATCGCCCGGAGCAGGAACTGGAACAGGAGCAACGAGATCGCGGCCGCGAGCAGCGGGGAGATGACCCAGCTCGAGGCGATCTTGCCGACGCTCCACCAGTCGATGGCGGCGGGGCCGAGGACGACGGTGCCGAAGCCGAGCACCGCCCCGACGATGGAGTGCGTGGTGGAGACGGGCCAGCCGAAGTAGGAGGCGACCTGCAGCCAGACCCCCGCCGCCAGGAGCGACGCGATCATGCCCTTGGCGAGGATGATCGGATCGCCGATGTCGGCCGGGTCGAAGATGCCGCTGCGGATCGTGTCGGCGACGTGGGAGCCGACGAAGAACGCGCCGCCGAACTCGAAGATGGCGGCGACGACGATCGCCCACTTCAGCGTCAACGCGCCGGAGCCGACGGACGTCCCCATCGCGTTGGCGACGTCGTTGGCGCCGATGTTCCAGGCCATGTAGAAGCCGAACACCAGGGCCAGGCCGATGAGAACCCACTCGACACCCATCCGTCTCTCCGTGCGTCTGCCGCGTGTCATGCCGGCCGGTTCGAACCCCGGCGGCGGCTGCGTGCGTCTATTTGAGTTCGAGCGTGTCCCGGATACGGTGGGCGAGGCGTTCGCTCAGGTCGGAAAGCTCGCCGACCTGGCGGAGGATCTGGGTCCAGAGGTAGAACTCGCCGTGGCTGTATTCCCCCTCGTGGTTGAAGAGCTCGACCAGCAGCGCGTGCTGGATCGTGTCGGCCTCGTCTTCGAGAATCGTGACCTCTTGGACCATCTGCCCGACCTTCTGAGCCTCGGCGCCGCCGAAGGAAGCCTGGAGCAGCTCGTCGAGCTGGTCCACGATCTTCCGAACCCCGACGCACGCTTCGAGGTTCTTCTCGAGGTAGCGATGGAAGAGGTCCCGCATGCCCTGCGGGGCCTTCATGAGCTTGATGGTCAGCAGCCGGCCGATGTTCTCGCACTTGTCGGCGATGTCGTCCTGGACGATCACGATCTCGAGCAGCCGGCCTCGGTCGACCGCCATGAAGAGGTGTCGGTGGAGCTGCTGCTGGATGTCGAGCTTGACCTCGTCCGCCCGGTGCTCGAGGTCGGAAATCTCATGCGCCAGCCGCTCGACGCTCTCGGCGTCGCCGTTGAGGTAGGCGTCCACAATCGGCCGGACCCGCTCGACGCACTGGGTCACGCGGTTCATGTGCGCCTGCAGGGGGATGAAGGGCGACCGCCCGAAGAGCTTGGCGATGGTACGCATGGGGGAGGATCCACAGGGACCGGCAGTGGTCAATGACCGCGCCGCGGGGGACCGCGTGAGCCGGGACGGGTTATAGCCGCTGGGGGCGCGGGTTGGCAACAGGGGGCGGGGGCGGATGCTGCCCGCGGGGCGATCCCGGGTCCGCCAGATGGGCCGCGGGGCTCCCGCCTCGCCCCGGGAACAGGCGTCACCACCCCGCCCAGCGGGCGTACTCGTCGAGGAAGTGATCGATGATGTTCTGTCGGGTGAACCGGTCCAGCGGGTAGTCCTGCTGCACCCCGCCGCGGAGAATGACCTCCCCGTGCACGACCCGGGGCGGCTCAGGGTGGTGCTGGAACTCGGGGAACGCCGTCGCCTGGCGCTGTAGCAGGCGGGTGCGGATGCCGTAGCGGAACTCCTCCGCTTCCTGCCGGCGGACGATGAGGAAGGCCTGGCTGCCGTGCCGCTCGATCTGGACGCGGCGGCCGTGTCGCTCCAGCTCGCGGCGCAGGTCCCGGAAGGCGGGCAGGACGGTCCGCTCGAGGAACGTCTGGGCCTCGGTGCGAGCCCGCTGCAGCGAACTGGGGGTGCCGCCCCTCGAGCCGGGGCGGGCGAGCAGGGTCTCGAGCCGGTGACGCCACTCCTGGCCCACCTCGTCGGCCGCTTCGGGTTCGTCGACAGCCCGCGGGTCGACCGCCTCGAAGGGGGTGCCCGTCGCGGTCGCGGCTCGCTCCGCCTGCAGCCCCTTCACGAGGCTCCAGCAGATCAGGAGCATGACGGCACAGAAGGGCAGGGCCGTCGTGATCGCGGCGGTTTGCAGCGCCTGGAGCGCCGCGTTGCCCCCGACGTAGAGCAGCACCGCGGCCACGGCCCCCTCCAGCACCGACCAGAAGATCCGCGACGCCAGCGGCGGCTCGGGATTCCCGTTGTTCGCGAGGATGTCGATGACCAGCGAGGCCGAGTCGGACGAGGTGACGAAATAGATCGCGATGACGACCGTCGCCAGCCCCGCCGACACCGCCGCCCAAGGCAGCTCGTAGAGCATTGCGAAGAGCGCCTTGGGCGTGCCGTCGTCACCCGAAAGGGTTGTGATGATCTGGCTCGTCGGGTCGAAGAGCGCGTGGTGCAGCGACGTGCCGCCGAAGACGACCATCCAGATGAAGGTGAGCAGCGCCGGCGCCAGCAGCACCCCGCCGACGAGGGAGCGGATCGTGCGGCCGCGGGAAATCCGGGCGATGAACATCCCCACGAAGGGGGACCAGCTGATCCACCAGCCCCAGTAGAACATGGTCCACGACGCCTGCCACTGGGTTCCGCGGATCGCGTCGGTGCGGAACGTCAGTTCCGGCAGGCTGGAGAGGTAGGCACCGAGACTCTGGACGAACTCGCTGACGAGGAAGGCGGTCGGCCCTGCGAGGAACACAAAGGCGACGAGCAGCAGGCTCAACCCGAGGTTCGCCTCGCTCAGCCGCCGGATGCCGACGTCGAGCCCCGACGCGACCGACACCGTCGCCAGCGCCGTCACGAGTGCGATGAGGACGAGCTGCGCCGCGGTGGAAACCTCCACCAGACCGAGGAACGCGAGGCCGGCATTGATCTGCTGCACGCCCAGGCCGAGGGATGTAGCGACGCCGAAGAGCGTGCCGAAGATCGCGAGGATCTCCACGAGGTCGCCGGGCCAGCCGTAGATGCGGTTGCCCAGCAGCGGGTAGAGCGTCGACCTGATGGTCAGCGGCAGCCCGTGCCGGTAGGCGAAGTAGGCGAGCGACAACCCGATGATGAGGTAGATCGCCCAGGCGTGCAGCCCCCAGTGGTAGAACGTCAGCGTCATCGCCCGCTGAGCCGGGTTGAAGAGGGGCGCGCGGGCCGCCGCGGCCTGCGCGGAGAGTTCGGTGGCCCGCTGCGTGTCGCCGCCCGCCGCCGCCTCGCGGGCGGCGACCTCGAAGGCGTTGGCGGACTCGAGCGCCGCCGCCACCGCCGCGGCATCACCGCGCGGCGGCGCGATGAAGTGGGACATCGGCTCTGCGACGCTGAAGAACAGCAGCCCGATCCCCATCCCGGCCGAGAAGAGCATCGCGAACCACGTCAGCGTGTTGTATTCCGGCTCCTCGTCATCCGCCCCCAGCCGGATGCTCCCGAACGGGCTGATGAACAGCCACACCACGAACAGGAGAAATCCCGTGACGGAGAGGACGTAGAACCAGCCGAGCTGCGTGACGATGAACGTCTGAGCCGCGCTGAAGGCCGTCTGCATCGGTTCGGGCAGAGCCGCCCCGATCAGCACGAACAGCAGGATCATCGACGCGGAGACCCAGAACACCATCCGATTCTTCGTCGCGTCCGGCGCGTGCGTCACCCGTCACCTCCCGACCTCCCAGTGCGAGGGTACGCCGTGACCGGCGCCCGTTCCACCTGCCGCCGGTGGCGAGCCCCCCCCCACGGGTCTGGCGCGGTAAGGTGGAAAAGCGGGTCGCCGCGGCTGCGGGCGTGCCTATTGTCTGATGCGGCCGCAGCACGCGACCGCGCGGAGGCGCCGGGCTCGGCGGCGTATCCGGCTATCGAAATCGGGCAAGGAATCGTTTCGCGATGGAGTACGCCCTCTTTGGAAATACCGGGATGAGCGTCTCGAGGCTCTGCCTCGGCGCCATGACCTTCAGCAAGGCCATCAACGACGACGACGCCGGCCGCGTGATCGATGAGGCGCTGGACCGCGGCGTCAACTTCATCGACACCGCCGACAGCTACGCCGAGAGCGAGGTCACCCTCGGCAAGCACCTCGGGGACGGCAAGCGCGACCGCGTCTTCATCGTCAGCAAGGTCTTCCGGCAGTTCACCCGCGAGAAGCACGCCGCCCGCAACAGCCGGACCAACATCGTCCACAACGTCGATCGCTCGCTCGCACGGCTGCGGACCGACCACCTCGACCTCTTCCTGCTGCACCACCCGGACCCTCAGACCCCGGTCGAGCAGACCCTGCACACCCTCGACACCCTCGTGAAGCAGGGCAAGATCCGCTACTGGGGCGTGAGCAACCACTATGCGTGGCAGATGACCTACATGCTCGGGCTCAGCCGGGAGCGGCACCTCGAGCCGCTCTCGTGCGTGCAGAGCAGCTACTCCATCCTCGAGAGGCAGATCGAGCAGGAGATCGTCCCGATGCTCCAGCGCTTCAACATCGCGCTGATGTGCTACAGCCCGCTCGGGGGGGGCATCCTCACCGGCAAGTACCACCCCGAGTCGGGCGAGCCCGCGTCGTCGGAGCGGGCGGAAGCGGGCAAGTTCCGGGCGAGGGTGGAGGACGAATCGGTGGGCCACATCGTCCGCTCGCTGCGGGGCATCGCGAAGGAGCAGGGCCTGGAGATGAACCAGCTCGCCACCGCGTGGCTGCTGAGCAAGCCATGGGCGACGACGGTGCTGATGGGCGGGTCGAAGCCGGAGCACTTCACGCCGATCTACGAGGTCGCCGACCGCCGTCTGCCGGACGACGTGGTGGAGCGGATCGACGAGCTGAGCCTCCCGCGGGTTTATTGCGAGCCGATCAACCAGCCGCAGCGGGCCGGGGCGCCGTTCAACGTGAACGCCTGATCCCGCCCGTAGCGGCGACGGCGGCCGGCGTTCAGCGGATCGCGACCGAGGCCATCCGGTCGCAGGATTCGGCGCACGCGCGGCAGGCGGCGGCGCAGCGCTGCATCCGCTCGTCGCCGGCGGCGCGTTCGCACGCCTCGGCACACCGCTCGCACACCTCGGCGCAGGCGCGACAGAGGATCGGGTGCAGCGGCGAGCCTCGGAGCATGAAGCCCGCGCTGGTCGCGCAGACCTGCGCGCAGTCGAGGAGCAGCCGGGCATGGTCCGAGCTTCCTCCCGTTTTGAAGCAGTGGATCACCGTCTCCGAGCAGGCCGCGTCACAGGCGCGGCAGGTTTCGATGCAGTGTTGAAGAGTGGCGGCGGTCATGGGTCCCTCCATGCATCACCCCTCACCGATGATTCTCCAGCCCGCCGCCGCGCGAGCCATCGGGAAACTGCTGAACGGCCGGGGGGACGATCCGCTCGTCAGCCGCTCGGCGCGGCGGTGCTGCCGGAGTCGAACGTTCCCTCCCAGAAGGCGATCCGCTCCCGCCGCCAGGTGTAGGTGATCGCCACCCCCTCCCCCACCGCCACGATGGCTGGGTAGGAGTACTCGCCCTCGGCCGTTTCGAGGTCGAGTTCCCGGGTCCACGTCTCGCCGTTGTCCCGCGAGCGAAGGACCGATAGCGGCGTCCGCCGGCTGGGGAGGTGCTGAGGGCACTCGACCGGGTTGCACACGAGCACGAGCGAGCCGTCCGCCAGCCGGGCGAGGTCGAGCCCGCTGTTGTTGTGAAGCAGCGGTGTCGGTCGGGGCACGGACCAGGTGCGGCCGCCGTCATCCGAATCGCTGCGGAACACCCGCCCGCCCGTGCTGCGCATGAGCATGTGGACGGCGCCCGGCCGCGACTCCCACAGCGTCGGCTGGATCACCCCCTGCCCCGCACACGCCTCCGGCTCCGGGCCCATCGGCTTCGTCGCGACCCACGTCCGCCCCCCATCCGCGCTGCGATCCACGAACACCCGCCACCGCTCATCCTCCACGCTCGCGCCGGCGAGCCACGTCCCGTCGTGGAGGACGACGGGCTTGTTCTTCACCGGCCCCCGCCCGCCTCGGTCGCCCGGCACGATCTCGCGCGGGGGCGACCAGGACAACCCGCCGTCGATCGATGTCGTGTGCCAACTCTCCCAGAAGGAGATGTCCGTGCCGACCTTGAAGAAGAGGTGAACCATGCCGTCGCCGGGGGCGAAGAGCACCGGGTTCCAGTGCGGCTCCGGTTTCGGGGCGGGCACCGGCGCGGGCGCCGACCATCGGCCGCCCTCCCGCCGCGACGTCCAGATCCGGACGTCCCCGGCACTTTCCCGGCTGCCGCCGAACCATGCCGCGAGGTACGCCCCGCGCGGGAGCGGGACGAGCGTGGAGGCATGGCAACTCGCGAACGGACGCTCGTCGCCGAAGAGGTGTTCGTGGCTGTGGATCGTCGGTGGCATGCACCTAGGGTAACGGAGCGTGGCCCGGTGCCGGCGCAGGCGATCCTCGCTGCACCCCTTGCCAACGGGCAGACGTCGGCACGCAACGCGCCCCCGGCCGCGGCTCATGCCCGTTCGCCCGCGCCCAGTACGCAAGACCCGCCGCCGCGGCCCCCACCGCCGCCAGTGTGAGCCAGCCCCGGTTCTTGTTCAGCCACATCTGCGGGCTCGACTCCCACGCCCCCTCGTCATACGGGCCGTGGGCGCCGAACTCGCCCGGCACCGTCTCGAAGAGATTGTCCGGCCGCATCGGCGGGTCCGGGACCTCCGTCACGTGCGCGTCGTACACCGTATAGCCCACGTAGTGGTCCAGCAGTCGCGGCGCGATCTTGTCGCCCAGGATCGCCTGCACCGTCGGGTAGCCGACCTCGATCTCCGGCCGACGCTGGTACGCCGACCACACAATCGCGTCCGCGGCGACCTCCGGCTGGTAGATCTGCCCCGCCGGCCGACTCTTGCCGCCCATGCGGTTGCGGATCCAGTCGAACTGCGGCGTGTTGACCGCGGGCAGGTGCACCATCCGCAGCTGCACGTTGCTGCCGTCGTGCAGCAGCTCCGTCCGCAACGACTCGGTGAACCCCACGATCGCGTGCTTCGCGCCGCAGTAGGCGCTCTGCAGCGGGATCGATCGGTACGCCAGCGCCGACCCGACCTGCACAATCGTCCCCCGGTCCCGCGGGAGCATCCGCTTGAGCGCCGACCGCGTGCCGTGGACATAGCCGTGGTACGTGACGTCGGTGATCCGGCGGAACTCGTCGACCGTCATGTCCTTGAACGGCGACATCATCGACACCATCGCGTTGTTGAACCAGATGTCGATCGGCCCGAACCGCGCCTCGACCGCCTCGGCCGCCCGCTCCACGGCGTCGGCATCCGCGACGTCCGCGGGCAGCACGATCGCCTCCCCGCCCGCCTCCTCAACCTCCCGCTTCGCCCTGACCAGACGCCCCTCGTCCCGGGCGATCAGCCCGATCCGAGCCCGGTGACGCCGGGCGAGTTCACGGACGACGGCACGGCCGACCCCGGCGGACGCGCCGGTGACCACGGTGACGGGTTGCTTCCTCGGGGGCATAGACGCGCTCCTTCCGCCAGAGCCTAGGCGCACCGCCCGCCCGTGGCTCGTCGACCCGAGTCGGAGGGAGCAGTTGCGGAGCGTCGGCGTCGGGTGGACGGGAGGTGGGGCATCGCCGCGTGGAACGGGTGGTGCCGCGCGATGGCGACCACGGTGGGACGAAAATCGGGGTGGCCGGATTCGAACCGACGACTTCCTGCTCCCAAAGCAGGCGCTCTACCAAGCTGAGCTACACCCCGCGGTGCGGTGGCATTGTAGCGGATGGGGGGCGGGGGGCGGGGGGCGTCAGGGGGCCTTGACCACCGCCCAGACTTCCTCGTAGACCGCCCGCGCGTCGCCGACGTCGTGGAGCGGTTCGAGCCGGGCGACCAGCCCCTCCGACGGGTTGAGCGCGGGGTTGGCGCGCGTGTCCGTCGAGAGGTACGGCCGGGCGGCCTGGTTCGGCGTGCCCGCCTGGTTGAACTCGGCGAGCTGGCCGCCGATCTGCGGGTCGAGCAGGAAGTTCATGAACGCGTAGGCGAGGTCGCCGTCTTCCGCGTCGGCCGGGAGCACCATCGCGTCGACCCACCACTCGCTGCCCTCCGCGGGGATGGCGTAGCCCAGCGCGTCGCCGCCTTCCCGGAGGATGGCCCTGAACGCGTCGCTCGAGTAGACGATCGCCAGCGCGGCGGCCCCCTTGCGGACCTCCTCGCAGGCCGCGGGGCTCCCGCGGAACCCCCGGCAGTTCGCGCTGCCAACGGCGGCGAGCATCACCTCGCCCGCGGCGCGGATCGCGGCCGGGTCCGTCGCGTTCACCGAGTGCCCGAGGTACTTGAGGGCCGCGCCGAGCCCGTCGCGCATGTCGTCGAGCAGGAGGAACGGCCCGGGCTGATGCGACGGGTCGAAGACCAGCGCCCACGTCGGCTCGAACGCCGGCACCCGGTCCTTGCGGTACAGGATGCCCACCGTCCCCCACTGGTACGGCAGGCTGAAGCGGTCCTCCGGGTCGTATGGCGGCTTGCGGAACCGGGGCATCACGTGGTCCGCGTTGGGCACCCGGGCGCGGTCGAGCGGCTGGAGGAAGTTGAGCGACGCCAGCTCGGGCACCTTGTAGTCGGCGACGACGAGCAGGTCGTACCGTCGATCTCCGCCGCGCCGCTGCACCCGCGTCTGCATCTCGTCAGAGTTGTCGTAGGTGTCGACGGCGACGCGGGCGCCCGAGTTCTCCTCGAAGAGCTCGACGATCTGCGGGTCGAGGTAGTCGGACCACATGAGGAGGTTGAGCGTCCGCCGGCCGTCCGCCGACTCGTCGGGTTCGGACCGGCCGCAGCCCGGGAGCAGCATCGCCGCCGCGACGAGGAGCACGATCAGACACCGGGGTGGACGCCGCATTCGATTCCCTTTCCCCCAGCGTATCGAGCGCCGGGCGCCGGTTCCAACCGCCTCGCGCGTGCAAGCGGGGGCGACTGCGGCTACTAATCTTCCATGGCATCCACCAACGCCGAACTCGCCCGCCTCTTCCAGCAGATGGCCGACGTCATGCAGGTGCTGGGCGTCGACCGCTTCCGCACCCTCGCCTACGAGAAGGCCGCCCGCACCCTCGCCGACTGCCCGGTCGACGTCGGCTCCATGTCGGCCGAAGAGGTCGGTTGCCTCGAGAACATCGGCAAGACCATGGTGGCCCGCATCCAGGAGTACCTCGCGACCAAGCGGATCAAAGACCACGAGGAGCTCATGGCCCAGGTCCCCCCGGGCGTCGTCGAACTCCTGGGCGTGCCCGGGCTCGGGCCCAAGACGCTCGCGACGCTCTGGCAGCAGGGCGGCGTCGTCTCGCGCGAGGACCTGCTCGCGAAGATCCAGGGCGGCAGCCTCGAGAAGCTGCCCCGCATCGGGAAGAAGAAGCTCGAGCAGATCGCGAAGAACCTCGCGTTCCTCGACCAGGCCGGCGAGCGGCGGCGGATCGGCGAGGTGCAGCGCATCGCCGATTGGTTCGTCGCCGAGCTGCGACAGTTGCCCGGCGTCCTTCGCGCGGAGTACGCCGGCAGCCTCCGCCGCGGGAAGGAAACGATCGCGGACATCGACCTCCTCGCCTCCGCCGCGCCGGGCGACGCGGCAAAGGTCCACGCGGCGTTCACCCAGCTCGGGCTCGTTGCCGACGTCATCGGCACCGGCGACCGCAAGACCAGCGTCCGCAGCAATCAGGGCATCCAGATCGACCTCCGCGTCGTCGAGCCGGAGGCCTTTGGCGCGGCGATGATGTACTTCACCGGCTCCAAGGAGCACAACGTCGCCCTCCGCCAGCGGGCGATCGATCGAGGTTGCAAGCTCAGCGAGTACGGCCTGTTCGCCGGGCAGAAGTGCTTCGCCGCCGCCACCGAGGCGGAGGTCTACGAGGCGCTCGGCCTCGCCTACATCCCGCCCGAACTCCGCGAGAATCGCGGCGAAATCGCGCTCGCGGAGCGGAACGAGGTGCCCCGGCTGGTGGAAATGGCCGACATCCAGGCGGAGCTGCACGCCCACACCGTCGCGAGCGACGGCGCGTGGACGATCGAAGAGTTCGCCCGCTTCGCGATCGGCCGCGGCTACCACACGATCGCCATCACCGATCACAGCAAGGGGCAGCCGCAGGCGAACGGGCTGACCGCCGCCCGGCTGGAGAAGCACATCCTCGCCGTCCGGGCGGTGGCGCAGAAGCTGGCGAACGAGATCACGATCCTCGCGGGCACGGAGTGTGACATCCTCGCGGACGGCTCGCTGGACTACCCCGACTCGCTGCTCAAGGAGCTGGACCTCGTCGTCGTCTCGCCGCACGCCGCGCTGACCCAGGACGACACGAAGGCGACGACCCGCCTGCTCCGCGCGATCGAGAACCCTTACGTCACGATCGTCGGCCACCCGACGGGCCGGCTGGTCGCACGCCGGCAGGGGCTGAGCCCGGACATGCCGCGGGTCGTGAAAGCGGCCGCGGAACGCGGGGTCGCGCTGGAGATCAACGCGAACCACCACCGACTCGACCTGCGCGACACGCACGCCCGGCTCGCGCTCGACGCCGGTTGCAAGCTGTCGATCAACACCGACGCCCACGGGCCCGGCGACGTGGACGAGCTGCGCTACGGCATCCTCACCGCCCGCCGCGCAGGTGCCCGCGCGGAGGACGTGGTCAACGCGTTCGGAGCCGAGGCGCTGCGCGCGTGGATCCACTCGACCCGCGCCTAAAGCCCGGGGACCCGGCAGGCTGTGCGTCATCTGCAACATGGGCGCCGAGTCGCCGGGTCGCCGGGCTTTACCGCGGCGCGCCGATTTTCACCCGCTCCCCGATCGCCGCCGCCACCTCGATGCACCGCTCCACGAACGCCGCCAGGTCGCGCGGGCTCTCGCGGTTGTCCTGGAGGTAGAACGCGAGGTAGTCCCGCCGGCCGTCGAGCGTCAGGTGCTTGTTGTCTCTAAGCATCCGCTGCACCGGCCCGCCCAGCAGGTGCATCAGCGCATCCTTGTCCTGGCCGAGCACGTAGTTGCGGAAGCCGAAGGGCATCACGTTCTGAAACGCGTTGTCCTCCTTGCCCCGGACGGTCGACAGCGCCCAGTTGTTGGGCATGAGCCGGAACGCCGGGAGTTCCCCCGCGAAGCCGCTGACGACGACCACCAGCTTCCGCTGCGCCTCCTGCAGCGTCTCGTCCCACGCGCCGCCCTCGTCGACGCGGTACAGCGGCATCCGCAGCCGGGCGACGTACACGTCCAGCTCCCGCACGCGGTGCCGCAGCAACTGCGTCACCCGCGGCCCCTCGCCAAACACCTCGCCGACGGCGTCCTCGACCGTGGCCCGGTCCCGTTCCCCGCTCGGCTCGACGCCGAACCGCCGCGCCAGCCCCTCAAACGCTTCCCGGTCCTGCCGCCGCGACCACAGCACCCACGCCAGCGTCCCCAGAATCGCCGCCAGCGACGCGGCCGCCAACAGCAGCGACAGGTCGGTCGACAGCACCGGCGGCGTCGGCAGCCGGGAGAGCTCGATCTGCGCCAACGAAGGTGCCCACACGCCGCCCTACTCCTCCGCCCCCGCCTCCTGCGCGTGCCACGACACGTTCCCCTCCGCGTCCTCCACCTGCACACGCACATCGCTGAACCACAGCCGGAACCCGCCCCCCGGGAGCTCCGGCCCGCGGTGCTCCGTCGCGATCGTGAGCGGCCCGAACGCCGTGTTCCCCTCCCACGTCGCCGGCCGACCCTCCTCCGCCGAAACCCCGCCCCGGCGGTAAACCCACTGCACGATGCGATCGTCCGGCCCGAGGTAAAGGTCGTACGCGTCGCCCGGCGTGTAGCCGCCCGCGTCGCCGTATTGCACCGTCACCTTCTGCGCCACACCGTCTCCCATCGGCAGCGGCCGCTCCCCGTGCTCCGTGATCGTCGGGTTCGACCAGACGAGCTGGAACGGGAAGAGCAGCCAGTAGTGATCGTTGATGAACGCCTTGTGCGCGTCGATCGCCGCTTCGTTGAGGTCGAAGCCGACGCGCAGGTTCGACGTGCCCGGCACGAGCAACAGCTCGATCACCTCGCCCCCCTCGACGTGCCGCGTCACCTCGCCCGCCTTCGGCGACCACGACCACCGCCGCACGACCGGCTCCTCCCGACCCGGCACCTTCACATTGAACGTGAACTCGATCCGCGACACCTGCTCCCACCCCGCAAAGCCGTACGCGTTCGCGATCCGCAGGGCGGGCGTCTGCTGAACCGCCTCGGTCCCGTCAGCGCCAGCCTGCCCCATCAGCGTCAGCATCAACATCAGCACCGTCGTCATCGCCATCGTCTACCCTTTCGTGTCTGATGTGACTGTAGGTCGATGTCGTCGCGTCCCCGTTAGCCGCCGCCTTCAGGCGGCGCGGGCCAGCGCGTCACTTTGCGTCCGCGCCGCCTGAAGGCGCCGGTTAACGACCGTGGACGCTGCGCTGAAAGCCTGCGCACATGTGAGCTCAGCGCTCTCTTAGCACTGCCTCACCCCTCGTCCTCGAACAGCGACGCCGCCTCCTCGGGCGCGACCGCCAGCTTCACCCCCACGTGACTCGCGCCGGCGAGCGTGAGCTGCCGGCCACGCCGCGTCCGCGCGAGGAAGCCCGTTTGCAGGAGGTACGGCTCGACCACCTCCTCCATCGTGCCCACGTCTTCGCCCAGCGTGGCGGCGATCGCCTCGAGCCCGACCGGCCCCCCGCCGTAGATCTCACCGATCACGCGGAGGTACTTGCGGTCCAGCTCGTCGAGCCCCAGATCGTCCACCGCTTCGAGCCGCAGCGCCTCGTCGACGCTCTTCCGCGACAGCTTCCCCGCGTGCTTCACCTGCGTGTAGTCGCGCACCCGCCGCAGCAGCCGGTTCGCGATGCGCGGCGTGCCCCGCGACCGCTTCGCGATCTCCTGCAGCGCGTCCCCCGCGCCGCCCGTGTCCAGGTGCAGCAGCCCCGCGCTCCGCTCCAGGATCGTCAGCAGGTCCGCCTCCGAGTAGAACTCCAGGTTGTGGATGATCCCGAATCGGCTCCGCATCGGACCCGACAGCAGCCCCGCCCGCGTCGTCGCGCCGATCAGCGTGAACGGCTTGAGCGGAAGCGTGATCGGCTTGGCGTGCATCCCCTGATCGACCGTCACGTCGATCGTGAAGTCATCGAACGCCGGGTAGAGGTAGTCG
>CAZKRE010000031.1:0-23723 GCA_964555075.1 uncultured Phycisphaeraceae bacterium | reverse complement strand
CCAGGTCGCGCATCTCGCCGACCAGGATGATGTCCGGGTCCTGACGCAGCACGTGACGCAGCCCGCTCGCGAAGCTCGGCACGTCGCTGCCCAGCTCCCGCTGCTCGATGACGCACTTGTCCGACACCTGCGCGTACTCGATCGGGTCCTCGAGCGTGATGATGTGCTTCTGGTAGCGGTGGTTCATCGCGTCGATCATCGCCGCGAGCGTCGTCGACTTGCCCGACCCGGTGTCGCCCGTCACGAGCACGAGCCCGCGCGGCAGGTAGGTCAGCCGCTTCACCACCTCGGGCAGGTTCAGCGCGTCGAACGGCGGGATCTTCGTCTTGATCGCACGCAGCGAGATCCCGAAGCTCTGCCGCTGCTTGTGCGCGTTCACGCGGAACCGCCCCAGGCCCGGCACCTCGTACGAGAAGTCCGTGTCCTTGATCTTCTCGAAGACCTTCAGGTGGTCCTCCGTCGCCATGTGCGTGATCATCCGCATCACGCTCTCCGGCGTGAGCACCGGATAGTCCAGCGGCGTCATCACGGTGTGGAGCCGCGCCACCGGCGGGTGCCCCGCCACGAGGTGGATGTCCGAGGCGCCCATCTCCACGGCCGTGCGTAGGATCGTGTCTAGCTCCATACCGCTCTTCTCTCTCGCTGGTGCAGGGGGCTGGTGCGTGTCTGCCATCGACATGCCACAGAGTCCCCCCAGTTCCATCGTCCGATGAGGCCCGCCGATTGAGGCCCCGACCGCCCCAGATTCACCCGATTCACGCGCCCGCCCAACCGTCACCACCGGCCGCCTGCGCGCGAACGCCCGGCCTCTCCCGCAGCGGGACGAGCCGGGCGCGCTGTTCAGTCGTTTCTTCGCCGGGCGCTCACGCGGCCCGCGCGTCGTCGGCCTCGTCCACCGGCGCCAGGCCGCGGACGTCGATCGGCTCGTCGAACGCGATGCCGATCTCGTGGGCCGAGACGCCGCACCCGCGGACCTTGCGGCACCAGACCACCTTCCCCCGCGTGATCAGCCCGCTCCCCCCGCCGACCTCGACCACCACCGTCGCCACGCACCGCCGGGGCACGTTGCCCCCGTGCACGACGCACATCCCCGTCGCGCTGATGTTGCGGGTCCGCACGAGGAGCATCCCAAGCACGCCCTTGCCCGGCCGCTCGAGCCGCAGCAGGCACCGCTGGATCGTCTCGTATCGGGGCGAACGGCCGTCCCGCCGCTCCTCACCGCTGAGCTTCATCGGCCGGTGGCGGATCCGCGCCAGCGCCTCCTGCCACTCCGCCTCGGAGAGCCAGTCGCGGAACGTGTCCACCCCCTCCGGACCTCGACGCTTGCGCCAGAACCACATCGGCTGTCGCTCCCTCAGCCCCGGCGATCGCCGGGCCCCTCTCGATATCGGCTACCCCGTTGCCCCGCTCCAGCCCGCCCCGCCCACTCACGCCGACGGCGAGAGCAGCCCCGGCACGAACGGGGACGGGTCGATCGGGCGGTCGAACTGCACCCCCACCTCGAAGCCGTGCGGCACCGTGGGGTCGATCTGCCGCGCCCACGCCACCCGCCCCGCCGCGATCACGCCCTCGCCATCCTCGGTCTGCAGCGCGATCGTGCACCGGCTGCCCCGCGGCAGCGGGGCCGTGTGGATGAACCCCAGCCCCCCCGCCGAGACGTTGTGGCTCTGCACCAGGTACGTCGCCGAGCGCCCGTCCGCGTCCTGCATGCGGATCACGCACCGCAGCTTCACGGGGAACCGCGACCGGCGGCCGTCACGACGGTTCGGGCCCTGGTAGTCCTTCGCCTCGCGCTCGACCCG
Organism: uncultured Phycisphaeraceae bacterium; assembly: GCA_964555075.1. GTDB lineage: Bacteria > Planctomycetota > Phycisphaerae > Phycisphaerales > Phycisphaeraceae > CAZKRE01. Next base: position 21,921 of record CAZKRE010000031.1, on the reverse strand, counting down.
TGCCAGCAACCGCAGCCACTGCGCATCGGACAGCCAGAGTCGCAGCGAACCCGCGCCCGGCGCGTCGCCGTCGATGTCCCAGGAGTGCGCACTGCTCATGTGTTGATGCTCCGGTCCCCCACGCGCGACCCGGGCCGCGCCTGCCGTAGCATCGGTCCGTTCAGGACGCCGCTGAAGCGCCGCCCCGCCGAAACCGGGTAAGCCGCCCGACGCCCGAGCCCCCGGTGCGGGACAGGCGACCGGCACAGCGTGCTCAGGCCCTGCGGCGCTGAGCCGCCAGCGCCCCGAGCAGCATCAGGCACAAGGCCGCCGACGCGGGTTCGGGCACGAGGCCGATCGTGCCGCTGATGAAGTACTGGCCGAGGCTTCCGTAGTCGGTGTACCCGCCGCTCAGGGGGTCGCCGAGGCCGGTGCCGTCGATCCGCAGGAAGTAGATGCCCGCGTCGAGCAGCATGGCGAAGGCCGCATCGAGCCGGTTGGCGGGGTTGCTGGTGAGGATGTGCTGCCCGCTGCCGTCGAAGAGGCTGGCGAGGATGTCGAGATTGGGGCCGCGGTCGAACGGGCTGATGAGCAGGTCGATCAGCCCCCCGCCGTGCTCGAAGCTGAAGAGGTCCAGGTCGGAACGGGTGCTGATGACGCCGCTGCCTTCGACCGCCGCGCGGAGCCCCGCCGTGTCGGGCGTGATGGCCAGGGGCGTCGCCGTGCCGATGGTCGCGCCGTGGTCATCGGGGACGTACCCGAAGCCGTTGCGCGACGTGATGATCGCGAGGTCGTCCTGCAACTGATTGGCGTTGCTGTACTCGCCCTTGCTCCACTGGGTCAGGTTGCGGCTGTAGCCGTTGCCCATGATGGGCGCCCAGCCGGTGTCGCCCGACCCGTGCCCGCTGTAGTACGCCTCGCTCGGGCTGCTCCGGCCGTCGTGCGAGAGGCCCAGGGTGTGGCCGACCTCGTGGGAGATGGCCTCCGCGACGTATTTCTCGTTGCCGTTGCCCAGGTGGTTCTCGAACACGAAGGTGGGCGTGTCGGTGCTGGAGGTGAACGACCCGACGTAGGCCACGCCGCCGGCCGCGTTGTACCAGTTGTTGTTGCCGATGACGACGCGGATGCCCCACTGGGTGTCGCCGCTGCCGCTCCTCACCAGTTCGCCGGCCGCCGGCTCGCGCGTGGTGACGTTCACGTCAAAGGGGCTGAAGTCCTCCACCACCCGCTGCCAGATGTACTGGATGCGCTGCAGTTCGCTCGTGGTGAAGCTCGCGCCGTTGTTCGCCGGGTCGAACGCGGGCGTGACGATCGGCTGGTTGTTCGTGTAGGAACGGTTCCACTGCGTGCCGGTCGTGACGTGGCCGTCGAAGTCGAGGTAGATCGTGTGGGCGGCCGAGGGGCGGCTGCTGAGGTTGAACGTCTCGCTCAGCGGCGCGAGGGGGGCGTTCTGGCCCCAGATGTCGCTCATCGGGAGCGGATCGACCAGGTCGATCGGCGGGAGGGCGTGGAGACACACCCCGCACTGGTCGTGACCGGAACCTTGAGCGAAGGCGGGGGCGCCGGCCGCGACGACGACCACGAGGGCGAGATGGGTACGCATGAGACCTCCGAATGGGCCGCCCGGCCCGGCAGACAAATGACGTTGCGCAGCGATGACGCATGGCAGCTTAGAGAGGCCACCCGCACAAGCCCAAGCCGTCGCGCAAAGTGGCCCGTGCGTCCTGCGCGAAACGGCCTCTCAAGTCCTCAAACGGGCCAGAAATGAAAAAGGCCCCGGCGGTGTGCCGGGGCCTCGCAAGAAGGGTGCTGGATGGGCCGGGCTCAGGCCTTGCGGCGCTTCATCAGCATGCCGCCGAACATGGTCAGGCCGATGGCGGCCGCCGCGGGGGTCGGCACCGAGGAGACCTGGGTGACGGTCGCGGAGACGGTGGCGTAGTTGCAGTAGGCGTCGGCGAGGTCGATGGCGCCCCACTGGAAGCTCTCGTTGCTCAGGGCGACCTGGTAGACGACGCTGCCGAGATCCACCACGGCCGGGCCGTTCCACGTGACGTGGCCCTGCTCGGTGATGAACCCGAAGAGCACGAAGATGCCCGTGCCGAACGTCTGGCCGCCGAGGTTCGCGGTCCCGCCGGGCGCCGAGAAGCTCATCTCGACACTGATCGGCTTGTGCTTGAGGTCGTCGAAGCTGATCGAGCTCTCGGGCGTCCAGATGTCGAACGCCTTGAAGCTGTGCGACTCGCCGTCGTCGAGCGTGAACGCCGACGGGGAGTAGCTGTTGGTCTGGATGTGCAGCCCGTCGTTGCTGCCGCCGGCGCCGTAAGCGTCGACGTTGATCGCGCCGACCTGGTAGTTCACCGACACCGCCTCCGCGGCGCCCGCGAACCCGAGCCCCGCCACCGCCGCCACACCCGCCATCATCGTTCCGCGAATCATCATGGTCCCGCTCCTGATCGTCTGCTGCCCATCGGTCCGGGACGCTCGTCCCGACCCCCGTGGGTGAGCGGGAAAGGTGCCACGGCCACGGTGAAGGGCCAGCGGGATGCCAACATCCGCCCATTTTCTTCGACGAACCCCCCACTACCGGCGTCAAGCTCCACCCAGCTTGCCCCGCCGTCACGCCCCACCACCCATCTCGGGCCCCGCCGCGCACGCGGCCACAAAAAAGGCGGAGGCCCCGCCGATCGCCGGGGCCTCCGCCAGCGCCCGCATCCCGGGCGTATCCGGTTGGTCCGCGTCCCTACCCCACCCGCTCGCTCTTCATCCCCCGCGACATCAGCCGGCTGATCGCCTCCAGCGGGTCCAGCCCGTCGAACAGCACGTGCGACACCGCCCGCGTGATGGGCATCTCCACCCGGTACTTCTCCGCCAGCGCCACCACCGCCCGCGTCGTCGGCACGCCTTCCACGATCCCCGCGATCTCCGCCAGCACCGCGTCGAGCTTCCGCCCACGCCCGAGCTGCTCGCCGCAGGTCCGGTTCCGGCCCGTCGGCGAAAAACACGTCGTCGCCAGGTCCCCCACGCCCGCGACGCCGAAGAACGTCTCCGCGCTCGCCCCCATCGCCAGCCCCAGCCGTGTGATCTCCGCCAGGCCGCGGCTCAGCAGCGCCGACTTCGCGTTGTTCCCCGCCTGCAGCCCGTCGAGGATCCCCGCCGCCAGCGCGATCACGTTCTTCGTCGCCCCCGCCAGCTCCACGCCCAGCAGGTCCTTGTTCGTGTAGACCCGGAACCAGTGCGTGCTGAACGTCTCCTGCAGGGCCTGCGCCAACGGCTCGTCGTCGCTGGCGGCGACCACCGTCGCCGGCAGGCACCGCGCCAGCTCGCTCGCCACGCTCGGCCCCGACAAGCTCGCCAGCGGCCTCGCGGGCTTGTCCGGGTCGTCCGCCAGCACGTCCGCGATGATCTGCGTCGGCCGCAGCATCGTGTCCGTCTCGATCCCCTTCGCCACCGACACGATCGGCACCCCCGCCGGCACGTGCTCGCGGAGCCGCCCCCACACCGACCGCACGTACTGCGTCGGGGCCGCCGACACGATCACCGCCGCGCCCCGGAACGCCGCCGCGTCGTCCGACGTCATCCGGATCGAGTCCGGCAGGCGATACCCCGGCAGGTACTTGCGGTTTTCCCGCGTCTGGATCAGTTCCGCCACGTAGTCCGGGTTCTGCCCCCAGACCGTCACGGCCAGCCCCTTGCTCTCGAGCAGAAGGGCAAGCACGGTCGCCATCGACCCGTCACCCACGATCGTCACGTTCTGCAACTGCGGCATAGGCGCGCATTGTGGCCCACCGCGCGGTGGGGAGCAAACAAAACGGCCGCCCACGGGGGCGGCCGGAGAATGGGATCGGATGTCAGGCCGCGTTACCGCCGACGCCGCAGCGTGCCCGCGATCGCGATCGCGAGGCCCGCGGTCAGTGCCGAGGGCGACGGGACCGCGGCGGGACTTTCGGCCAGCGCGGCGGCAGTTTCAAACAAAGGCAGCGAGATCGCGAGGCCGGGCTCGAACCGGGCAAGAGGGTATTCGAAGGCCCCCTCATCGGACACGGACGACGGACCTCCCCACGGCGAGATCCCGGTGCGGTTGTGGTAGTCCCAGGGCGACTCCCCGGTCCAATCCGTGATGAAGAGCTTGAGTTCCCCCGTGGCGGGGTTGAAATCGGAGCCCATATAGTTGTCGTCGTTCCACCCCTGGGAAAGGAAGAGGGGCCGGGCGAGGGCTTCAACCTCCTGCCACGTCTGCCAGTAAGGCATCCCTGCTTCCAGCTCCAGGGCCTCCTCCCAGTCCTTGGCCGTCATCCCCGGCAGAGGCACGAGGTCCCGCGCCTGGAGCCCGAGTTCCTCGGGGGTGTAGACGATCGTGATCCGCGTCATCGACCCGGTCTCGTAATCGTCGGTCAAAGTCGTCACGGACGCACCGAAAGCCGGCGCACAAAGCGCCCCCGCCACCAGAATCGTCATCGCCCTCAGCATCTCAACTCCTCCGTTGTTGGAACCTGCCTGATAAACGGCGTTCATCCTAACAACTGCTAAGGGAAGACGGAAGACCCCGCCCGCCACTTTCGCCCGCCGCGACCGCACCCAGCAACGCCGCGCCGCTCGCCCTCTGCCGCTTCGGGGGAAGCCGGAGGTGGCGTTGCGGCCCCTGCGGGCTCAGAACATGTGTGAGAACGGCTGTTGTGGGCTGACCCGCGTCCTCCAGGGGCGCGGGCAAGCCGTGCGGACGCCCGGTGACGCAAGCCGCTTCTCACACGCCGGCTCAGTCGCCGCGGTTGAACCATGCGGCATCCGCGGCGAAATCGTCCGCGTCATCGGCAAAGCAGGCGGGCCGCGCGTCGGGGGCTTGAGTCCTGAACGAGCACGCGTCGAGCGAGGCGCGGCGGACGTGGCGGAGGTAGAGGGCCGACGCCGGGACCTCGCCGAACATGAAGACCTCGGGGTACGCCGCGGGGTGCTCAGGGACCGGGCCGATCTGCTCGGGCGTGCGCGTGCCCCCGCCGGCGGTTTGCACCTGGAAGTGGTGGATCTGCAGGTCTTCGATGGGGTGGCCCGGGATGCCCGCGATGACGGAGGGGTGGGTCGCGCCGGTGGCGATGATGTTGCCCAGCGTGATGCCGCGCAGCACGCCGGGCGACGGCCGCCCGCCCCGGAGCCGCGCCCCCAGGCGGAGGAACAGCGGCGTGCGGGCGTTCATCATCACGATGTTGGAGCAGACCACGTTGCGGACGCTGCCGCCGTCGACGGTCTCGATCGCGATCCCCGAGATGGTCCTTTCGACCGGGCGGGCGTCGGCGGGGCTGTCGATGACGCAGTTGCTGAAGGCGACGTTCTCGACGTCGTCCTCGGTTTCCGTCCCGATCTTCAGCGCGTTGCAGCCCGAATAGATCCGGCAGTTGGTCACGGCGACGTTGCGGATCGGCGTGCCGCTCCCCCGCGTCCGGCGGGTCTTGAGGACGATCCCGTCGTCCCCGGTCTGGATGGTGCAGTCGGCAATGAGGACATCGCTGGAGCCGTCGACGTCGATGCCGTCGGTGTTCGGGCCCTCGATGGGGTTGAGGATGTCGATGCCGCGGACCTTGACGCCGCGGCAGGCGATGAGGTGGCAGGTCCAGGAGGCGGCGCCGGCGAGGCGGATGCCGGTGAGTTCGACCCGCCGACACCGCAGGAACGCGACGAGGCGGTTCGGCCGGGCGACGCCCTCGACGTGGTCGTACCAGAACTGGATGACGCCGACCTGCTCGACGTCGGGGCGGCGGGAGCGGGGCTGATCGAGGCGGCGCCAGTAGCGGTGCCCCTGCCCGTCGATCGTCCCGCCGCCGGTGATGGCGACGTCTTCGGCATCGCGGGCGAAGACCAGAGCCGTCATCGGACCCTCGCCCGGGCTGATGGGTCGATAGCTGGGGCTGTTGTAGATGCCTTGGAGGAGGGCCCCGCGTTCGAGGTGGAGTTCGACGCGGCTCTTGAGCTCCACCGTCCCGATCGCATACGTGCCCGGCGGCACCACGACGCGGCCGCCGCCCGCGGCGTGGCAGGCGTCGATGGCGCGCTGGAGCGCATCGGTGTCTTCGGTATGGCCATCCCCGGCGGCGCCGTGGTCGCGGGCGGTGCAGATCAAGGCGGCTCCTCGCGTGATGCCCGCCGGCAGGCGGTGGGTGCGGGCCGGCATTGTGTCGGACATCCGGGCCCGGAGCAACGGCCCCCCGGGGGCGGCGTGTCGCTGACGTGCGCCCGGGGGAAAGGACGCACGGGTGACGGCGCAGGAGTGGGGCCGTTTGGGAGTTATCATCCGCAAGTGCGTCAGGAGCAGGTGCGTCGGACTGGCATTTCTTCTAAGATGGGTCACCCTTGGGGTCCCGAGGTCGCCGCGCGATGGGGGGCGGTCCGGGGTACGCTGTCGGCTCGGGCGGCCATCCGGCCGGGCGTCGCAGGTGAAAGAGACGGTCAGGAGCAGGACAAGATGAAGATGAAGCGCGGGACGTGGCAGATCACGGGTCTGGCGGCAGCGACCCTGGTCGCGGCCGTCGGTTGCGAAGTGGACTCCTTCTTCGACCCCTCGGTTGCAGGCCGATGGGAACACACCCCGGTCACGCTGCCGATCCTCGAATCGCTCGACGTGATCGAAGCGGACCGCGATTCGGTCATCCCCGTCACGCAGATCCGCCCGGATGACCTGATCCCCGACGTCCGCGAGTACGTCATCGGGCCCGCGGACCTCGTGCTGATCAGCATCTTCGAACTGCTGGCGCCGGGGCAGGACGCGGTCTATCAGCGCCGCGTCGACGAGACCGGCCGCATCCGCCTGCCGCAGGTGGGCGTGGTCGAAGTGACCGGCCTGTCCGCCAGCCAGCTCGAGACCCGCATCGGCGAGATCCTCGAACAGCGGGGCATCCTCCGCGACCCGACCGTCAGCGTCGTCCTCGCCGAGGCCCGCGGCAACACCTTCAGCATCATCGCCGCCCCCGAGACGGACGGCACCCGCACCGGCACCTACCAGATCCCCCAGCCCGACTTCCGCCTGCTCGACGCCATCGCCCTCTCGGGCGGCATCTCCGAGCGGACCAAGACGGTCACCATCTACCGCCAGGTCCCGCTCGACCCCCGGGTCGCGGGCGAGGTCACCGAGTCGCCCGGCCGGGAGAGCGACACCGTCGCCCCCCCGCCGCCGGCGCCCGACGATCCGGCCCGGCTGATCGAGGACGTGCTCGACGGCCAGAACGCCGCCCCCGCCCCCCGCGACCGCGGCGGCGCCGACGTCCCCTCGGGCGTTGAGGCCGGCCTCGACGCCTCCCCCTCGGGCGCCCAATGGGTGAACGTCGGCGGGCAGTGGGTCCGCGTCGACCAGGAAGGCGGCCAGGCCGGCCAGAGCCAGACCGCCGACGGCCAGCAGCGCGGCACCGCCTCCAACCGCGGCCTCGAAGACCTTGAAGGCTTCAACGACCTGATCACGCAGCGGCTGATCGAGGTTCCCTACGACCAGCTCGTCAACGGCGACATGCGGTACAACATCGTCATCCGCCCCGGCGACATCCTCCGCATCCCCGACCGCAACGCCGGCTTCATCTACATGATGGGCGCCATCAACCGCCCCGGCGCCTACACCGTGCCCGGGCAGAACGAGCTGACGATCAAGCAGGCCGTCGCCTCCGCCGGCGGCCCGGGACAGCTCGCGATCCTCGAGCGGGTCGACCTCATCCGCCGCATCGACGGCAACCACGAGGCGACCATCCGCATGAACGTCAAGGCGATCTTCGAGGGCACCGAGCCCGACATCTTCCTCAAGCCCAATGACCAGTTGAACTTCGGCACGAGCTGGTGGGCGACCCCGCTGGCGGTCATCCGCAACGGCTTCCGCGCCAGCTACGGCTTCGGCTTCGTGCTCGACCGGAACTTCGCCGACATCGCCTTCGAGGACCTCGACCGCCGCGTCGGCAACTGATCGGCATCGACTCGACCTTCACACTTGCGAGACGGGCGTCCCCCACCGGGACGCCCGTCTTTTCATAGGCCCGGCCGCGCCCCCGGCGCACGGATGGGAACCCGTGGGGAACCTGGGCAGCGGCAGCGGGTTGTAACGATCCCGCGCGGCGGCGGCGGGCATTGTCGGGGGCCGGCGGTGGTCGGATCGTGAAAAGCGGGGTAGATTGAGGGCCGGGGTCGAACCCGGGGAAGAGGCAGGCCGTAGTGCCAGCGCCTTGGTCATGCATCGCACCCGTCGCGGGTGGGGGAAAACCCGGGGCCTTCGTTTCGAGAACCCGTCGGAGTGTGGGATTGACGACTGCCGCCACCGCCAGCCTGGAGCCTCTGGACTCCCGCCGATGGGCCTTGTCCCGGTCAGGCTGGGTGGGACTTGGGATCGTCGCGATCCTGTTCGTGGTGGTCCACGGGGTGTATCTCGAGCGGCTGTTCCGCATCGTGACGCGGGGCCAGGGCAGCAACCTCATTGAGCTGTTCTTCTCGGGGCTCGCCAGTTCGTGGGACCCGAACTGGTCGCACGCCCTGGTCGTGCCGTTCATCTCCCTCTACTTCATCCACCAGCATCGGGACCGGCTGGCGGTGACGCCCGCGCGCACCTGTCTTTGGGGCCTGCCGATCGTGTTCCTGGGGCTGACCAGCTACGCGTTCTGGATCAACCCCGGCAAGAACGACATGATGCAGGGCTACAGCATGATCCTGACGCTGTTCGGGCTCGTGCTGCTGCTGCTGGGCCCGGCCATGATGCGGGTGCTGTGGTTCCCGGTGCTGTACCTGGCGCTGGCGGTGAAAATCGCGGACCGGCTGTGGGAAGCGCTGGCGATGAAGCTCCAGCTCATCGCCGCCGCGGGCTCGAGCATCGCGCTCAACATCATCGGCGTCTTCATCGGCCTCGAGGCGGACCTGGCCGGCTCGACCATCACCCTGATCCACAACGGCACGCCGCTCGAGCCGCCGCTCGACGTCGCCCAGGCCTGCGCCGGGCTGCGGATGCTCATGGCGTTCATCGCCCTGGGCGTCGCGATGGCGTTCCTGTTCGACCGGCCGTGGTGGCAGCGGCTGGCGATGATCCTCATGACCATCCCGATCGCGGTCGGGGTCAACATCGGCCGCGTCACCGCGCTGGGCCTGCTCCACCTGGTGGACCCGAAGTACGCCACGGGCGACTTCCACACGTTCATCGGCCTCCTGATGCTCATCCCCGCGGCCGGGGCGTTCGTCCTGCTGGGCTGGATTCTGGACAGGATCATCATCCGCGACGAGCCGGAGCGCGAGGGTTCCCCCAAGGCGGTCGAGCCGGCGACCCCGGCCCCTGCCCCCGCCCCGCCGATCACCACCCGCGAGGGCGGCGGCCTGGCGATCGCCGCGGGCGTCGGCGCGGTCGCCGCGATCGTCGCGGCGGTCATCTACTACCTCATGCTCGGCACCCGGTCGCCGGCGGAGATGCTCCGCGAGAGCACCTCGGGCGGCGGCAGCGGGATGTTGCTCGTCTCGATGCTCATCAAGCTGCTCTGGGTCGGCGTGCCGGTCGCGCTGGTGGGTGGGCTGATCGGGGCGGTGACGGTGCGGGCGCTGCGGGGCTGGGCGCCGAGGCTGCCGCGGATCGTCCCGGGCGGCGCCGCGACAGGCTTCGTCGCGGGCCTGCTCCTGAGCGTCTTCGTGATGCACCAGGTCGTCGCCGCGAGGGTCGGCTGGGTGCCCATCAAGGAGGCCGTCCCCCTGCAACGGCCCCTGATGCTCATCCCCGACCGCATGGGCACCTGGGAACTCGTCCACGAGGACCCGCCCCTCTCCGCGGACATCCTCCAGGAGCTCGGCACGCAGCAGTACATCACCCGGGTCTACGAGGACACGAGCTGGTCCAACCCGGTCGGCCGATACGTCCGCCTGCACGTGCCCTACTACACGGGGACCGCCGACACCGTGCCGCACGTCCCGGATCGGTGCTTCATCGGCGGCGGGCTCATCGGGCTCGACAAGGGCCTCGCCAACCTGACGCTCACCGGCGACGGGTATCGGCCCGACGAGGAGCACGGGGGGTACGTCCACGCGGTCAAGCCCACCACCGGTCAGTACCAGATCAGCGAGGCCCGTGTCCCCGCCACCGAGTTCCAGGCGACCTACTTCACGTTCGGCGCCCCCAACGGCGCGGCGTCGCACAACGTGCTCTACTTCTTCGCCGCCAACGGCAAGCTCCGGCCCACGCCCGACGACGTGCGGTTCGACGGCTTCGACCCCAGCGACAAGTACAGCTACTACGCCAAGATCGAGGTCCAGTTCCACGGCGTCGCCGACAAGGGCCTCGCGGCGGAGCGCGCCAGCGCGTTCCTCTCCGTCGCCCTGCCCGAGATCCTCGCCTGCCTGCCCGACTGGGTCGAGGTCACCGAGGGCCGCTATCCGGCGCCGGCCGGTTCCGTCCCGCCCGCCCCCGCGTCTGTCCCCGCACCTACCCCCTGAGTCTCGGAGCGCCCCGTTCATGGCCACGCGCGTCAACACCAAGTTCGTCATCCTGCTCGCCGCGTGCATCATCGCCCTCGTCGGCGCGGTCGGCGCGTTCTACGTGCTGACGGTGTCGCGCTCCGCCTCGCGGTTCATGGCCCAGGGGGACGAGCTCCTCGACCGGGGCGAACTCCGCCTCGCGATGGAGCGGTATCAGCGCGCCGTCGCCAAGGAGCCGTCCAACCCCGAGACGCTGCGGCGGTTCATCGCGACGGTGCCTCAGGTGCCCGCGAAGGACGTAATCGAGGCGCGGACGTTCCTCGGGCAGACGATCGAAGCCAAGCGACAGCTCTCGGAGGCGCTGCCGACCGACCTTGACGTCCTCCACGACCTTTACAGCCACCTCCTGCGGCTGGCGGATGAGATCGGCGGGCGGTACTGGACCGACGAGCTGCACCGGCAGGCGTCGGCGAAGCTCGCGTCCTACCCGGACAACCGGGTCGCGCAGCGGTTCCACGCGATCGCCCAGGTCCGGCGGATCGGCGAGCAGATGCCGCGCGAAGAGGTCGAGGAGGCGTCGCAGCGGCTGCTCGCGGCGCTGGAGGCGGACCCGAACGACGTCCAGGCCGGCCGACACCTCGCGTCGTGGATGCTCTTCGAGGCCGGCCGGCTGGCGCGGATCGACGGGGATCAGGAGCGGATCGACACGCTGCGGGCGCAGGCGCTGGAGCTCAGCCGGCGGGTCGCGGCGGTCGAGCCGCAGAACCCGACGACGCAGCTCTACCGCGTCGACGTGCTGCTGCATCCGCAGCTCAACCAGGCGGACCACCAGGCCGAGGCCGCGGAGGTGATGGCCGAGGTCGAGGCGCAGCTGCTGGCGACGCCCGAGCCGATGATGGCGGTCGCGCGGGCGGTGGACCTGTTGCCCCGCGTCGACCCGGAGATCGTGCAGCCGGGCGAGGGCGGCCCGAGCCGCGCGGTCCGCAACGGCACGCTCCGCGGCGAGCGGCTCCTCCGGGCGGCGCTGCGGAAGGAAGAAGGCAACCTGCTCTTCCGCACGATGCTCGGCAAGATCTACCAGGACCAGGGCCGGACAGCGGAGGCGAGTGAGCAGTACGCGGCGGTGTGGCAGAGCCGGCCCCAGCTCCCGGCGGAGCAGATGGTGCGGGCGCAGGACCTCCGCGTGATGTCGGGGGTGGCGTACGCCGATCTGGTGGTGGGCGAGGCGGACACCTCGGTGGACCCGGCGGTGCGGGAGGCGAAGCTCGCCGAGGCCGAGGCCATCCTCCGCGACGTGGTGGACATCACGAGCGAGACGGCGCCGGTCCGGCTGGTGCGGGGCAAGATCGCGCTCGCGCGGCGTCAGTGGGTGCCGGCGATGCAGCACCTCGACAAGGCCGCCGAAGACCTGCGCGGCACGCAGCAGGAACTGGAGGCGACGCTGCTGTCGGCGAGGGCGCGCCAGCTCGCGGGCGAACCCGGCGCGGCGACGGCGCAGCTCGAGCGGGTCGCGGCGCAACTGCCCGACGCGTCGCCCCTGCGGCTGCAGTTGGCGGAGCTGTACAACCAGTCGCGGCAGTTCGCGCGGGCCGAGGCCCACATCGCCGCGGTGCTCGAGCGGGACCCGGGGAACGTCGACGCGGCGAAGCTGCGGGCCCAGGCGCTGGCGATGCAGAACCGGACCGACGAGGCGATCGCCGCGTTCGAGCGGATCGACGCCGAGGCGCACCCCGAAGTGACGCTCCCGCTGGCGGGCCTGTACCTCGCGCAGGGGCAGGCCGAGCGGGCGCGGCCGCTGCTGGAAGCGGCCTTCGCGGCGAACCCGCGCGACGTCCGCGTGCTCAACGCGCTCATCCGGCTCGAGCAGGACCCGGCCGCGCGGCAGGCGATGCTCGCCCGGGCCCGCGAGGCCGGCGGCAGCGAGCAGGCGCTCGCGATGCTCGACCTCCAGTTGCAGGCCCAGGCCGAGGGCGAAGAGATCGATCAGGAAGAGCTGATCCAGCAGTTCATCGGGGCGCAGGAAGACCCGGTGCGGCGGACGCTGACGCAGGCGCGGATCCTCGCGGCGCAGGGGAAGGTGGACGAGGCGGAGCGGGCGATCGCGGACGCCGAGAAGGCCGACCCGAAGCTCGCCGACGAGCCGGGCGTGGTTGAGTTGCGGTTCGAGCTGGCGATCCAGGCGCAGGCGTGGGACAAGGCGCGGTCGCTGGCGGCACGGGCGGAGGCGCTGGACCTCGACCGGGCGAGCGGCGCGTTCTTCCGCGGGCGGCTGGCGTCGGCCCAGGGCAATCACAGCGAGGCGGCGGCCGAGTACCGCCGCGGCCTGTCGGCGCGGCCGGTGTTCTCCGACGGCTGGCGCCGACTGGGCGAGGCGCAGGCGCAGGCGGGGGATCGCCAGGGCGCGGCGGAGTCGTTCCGCCGGGCGATGGAGCAGCGGCCGGACAACGTGCGGGCGATCAAGGGGCTCGCGGCGGTCGCCGATTCCGAGGGCGACCATGCCCGCGCGCTGCAGTTGCTCCGCGAGGCGCTGCCCGTGGCGGGCAACGATCAGGAACTCATCCAGGCGTATCTCCAGTACGAGGCGCAGCACGGCAACCGGAGCCGCGCCATCGAACTCCGCCGGCAGATGGCCGAGCAGAACCCCGCCAACGCCCAGAACCGGCACGAACTCGCGCGGCTGCTCGCCGCCGACGGCAAGGGCGACGAGGCGGTCGCGATGCTCGAGGCCCAGATCGCCGAAGAGGGCCCGACGCTCGAGTCGCTCGCGGTCCTCGCCCAGGTCCACGGCGCGGCGGGCGACCCGGCGCGGGGCGAGCAGATCCTCGCCTCCTATGTGCAGAGCAAAGGGGCCTCGGCGACACCCGAGGAGCACGTCACCCTCGCCCGCTACCGGCTGGTGACGGGCGACGTCGAGGGGGCGGTGGCCGCCTACGAGCCCGCCCGTGCCGGGGAGGATCCCGAGTCGCGGCCGATCACGCGTGAGCTGGCGGACGTGCTGTTTTCGCGTGGCTTGAACGAGCAGGCGATGCCGCTGTACCGCGAGCTCCACGCCGAGGACGCGGAGGACGCGGTGGTGGGGCTGCGGCTGGCGGAGACGCTGCTGCGGCTGGGCCGGGCGGACGAGGCGGGCGGGATCATCGCGCGGTTCCCCGACCGCAGCGAGTCGAAGATGCTGATGGCGATGATCGCCCGGACGCGGGCCGCCGAGGCCGCCCGCGCGGGCGACGAGGCGGCGGCAAGGCAGCGGCGTCAGGAGGCTTTGCGGCTGTTCGAGGAGGTCGCGCGGGCGGACGCGGGCAACGCGATGGTGCGGCTGCAGTGGGCGGTGACCCTGGCGGAAGACCCGACGCAGCTTCGGCGCGTCCGCGAGCTGCTCGACGAGGCGCTGGAGCTGAACCCGCGGATGGCGGACGCCCGCGTGGCGCTGGCCGACCTGCACCTCCGCGAGGGGCGCGCCAACGACGCGGTTCGCGAGTACCGCGTCCTCGTGGACCAGCAGCCCCGCAACGCCTCGGCTCGGGCGCGGCTGGCGGACCTGCTCCTGACCACGGGGGACGTGGCGAGTGCCGAGATCGTGCTCCGCGAGGGCGCCCGGCTCGAGCCGGAGAACCCCGTCTACCCGCAGTTGATCGGCCGGCTCGCGATGAGCACCGGCGACCGGGGCAAGGCGACCGAAGCCGCGCGGCAGGCGCTGGAGATCCGCGCGACGCCCGAGACGCTGCTGCGGTATACCGACCTGCTCATCGGCAGCGGCCGCGCCGAGCAGGCCGAGGAGCTCTTCAAGGAGCACATCGAGCTGGTCAACGCCGAGCCGGTGCTTCAGGGCCTGCGCGGGGTCGCTCTGGCGAAGTCGGGGCGAACCGACGAGGCCCGCGCGCTGTTTGCCCGAGCGATCCAGCGGACGACGGCCCCCGCGCAACTGGGGACGATCGCCCGGCAGATGGTGCAGGCGTTCGACCTGCCGGACGCGCTGGCGCAGCTCACGGCCACGCCGGAAGCGAACCCGACGTGGCTCGCGCTGGTGGCGGCGGAGATGGAGATCGAGTCCGGCGAGCATGCCGCGGCCGCCCGCCGGCTGGCGCCGGTCACGGCGAGCCTGCCCCCCACCGATCCGCTCTGGGCCCAGGCGCAGGGATTGCGGGCGATGGCGCTGTATCAGAACGAGGAGTATGAGCCGGCGGCCGAAAGTTATCGGTCCATCCTCTCGCAACGGCCGGACGACGTTGCTACACTGAACAACCTCGCCTACCTCTACGTCGAGAACCTCGGGCAGCCCGATCAGGGGCTTCCTCTCGCCGAGCGGGCCGCCCGGCTCCAGCCCGGCAACGAACAGGTTCTCGACACCCTCGGGTGGGCCCAGTATCACGCCAACCAGCCGGAAGACGCGGCACGAACCCTGCGTCGGAGCGTCGAAGCCCGCTCCCTGGCGCCCAACCACTACCACCTGGCCGTGGTCCTCCACCATCTGGGAGACACCGCCGGGGCCCGTGAACACGCGAACGAAGCCATCCGATTGGCCGAACCCGCCGCAGACGAGGCGACCCTGGAGAAGGCTCGTCAACTGCTCCAGGAACTCGGTCAGTAAAGCCGCACCCGCGGCAGTGAGGATCTCATGACTGCGAACCCGCTCCCCCCCATCCCCCCGATCAGCGCGACCTCCGGCATGGTGCCCCCGCATGGCGCCGGCCGCTTCAAGCCGATCGACCCCGTGAAGGTGCTGCGCCAGAACATGGTGTGGCTCATCGCCGCGGGGGTCGCGGGCATCATCCTGGGCGTCGTCACCTTCGTGGTGCTCAACATGACCGTCCCCAAGTGGACGTCCAACGCCCAGCTCCGGGTCCAGATGCCCAACCTGGACATCACCAAGCCAGGCGGCAGCGGGATGGCGACCGGCGGGCCGAACGCGGAGATGATGGACCGCTTCAAGCAGACCGAGGCGTTCCGGCTCCGCAGCGAGGAGATCCTCCGCCAGGCCATCGACAACCCGATGGTCCGCGACACGCAGTGGTACAAGCAGTTCACGAACCCGCAGAAGGCTCGTGAAGCGCTGATGGAAGACTACCTGAGCGTGTCGCCCATCCGCGGCTCGGAGCTGATCGTGGTGTCGGTGAGCACCAAGGCCGAGGACGACGCCCGACGGCTGCTCCAGTCGGTGCTCGACGTGTACCTCCGGGAGATCGAGCGGGACGCCAGCGGCGGCGTGGCGCAGCAGCAGCGCGCCCTCGAGCAGGCCCGGGCCCAGGTCGAGGACGAGATGAAGCGGCTCGAGAGCCAGCGCAGCAACTTCCTCACCACCTACGACCTGACGTCGCTCAACACGCAGCAGAGCGCCGCGAGCTTCGACTACCAGAACCTCGCCAAGCAGAACGCCGATCTCCGCTTCGGCCTCGACGCCACCCGCGAGCTCGTCTCGATCCTCCAGCAGAAGATGGATGCCGGGGACATGACCCCCACGCCCGAGGCGATGACGCAGATCGAGATGTCGCCCGACATCCTGATGATCCAGAACCGGATCAACGGCTTCGAAGAGGACGTGAAGACCAATGCCGCGCGGTACGGCGAGAACCACCCGGTCACGCTCGAGTTCAAGGAGCGGCTCGCCTCGGCGCAGACGCAGAAGAAGCAGGAGCTGGACCGCAAGGTCCGCGAGTACCAGGTCAACCAGGTGACCCAGGCCCGGAACAGCGTCGCGAGCCTCGAGGGGCAGATCCAGGCCCTCCAGACGCCGCTGAAGGAGGCTCAGGCCCGCATGTCCGACCTGCAGGCCCGGATCGCTCAGTACGAGTCGATCATGCAGCAACTCGACAGCGCCCGGATCAACCGGGACCGGTACAACCAGGCGCTGACCGACCTGAACGCGGTCCGCCAGCGGCCGGACTACATCGCCGTCCGCCTCTACGCGAGCCCGACGGAGCCGGAGAAGACGTTCCCGAAGATCGCGATCATCGTCCCGGGCGTCACGCTGCTGGTGCTCGGTGCGGTGGCGGGCCTGATCTTCCTCCGCGAGTTGCTCGACCAGCGGATGAAGAGCCCCGCCGATGTGAAGCTGCTCCCCGAGGCCGATCTGCTGGGCGTCATCCCCAGCGCCAACGAAGACCCCTCGGGCCCGACGGGCGTCGAGCGGGTCGTCGAGAAGTACCCCAGCGGGCTGCTGGCGGAGTCGTTCCGCGAGACCCGCACCGCGATCCTCAACAAGATGGACCGCCGCGGGTACCGCACCCTCATGGTCGTCGGCGGCCAGCCGCAGGCGGGCGTCTCCACCGTGGCTCATAACCTGGCGACCAGCCTCGCCTACAACGGCCGCAACGTCCTGATCATCGACGTCAACTTCCGCCGCCCCGCGCAGCACCGGCTCGTGGGCATCAGCAACGACATCGGCGTCGTGGACGTGATCAACGGCCGGGCGACGGTTCAGGACGCGATCATCCAGCTCGACGGGCTCTCGGTCTCGGTCCTGCCCACGGGCGGCGCCGCGGACGAGGCGCCCGAGTGCCTGGAATGCCCCGCGTTCCGGTCGCTTCTGGGCCAGGTCGAGGCCGCGTATGACATCGTCATCATCGACGCGCCGCCCGCGCTGCTGGCGTCGGAGAGCCAACTGCTCGCCAAGCACGTCGACGCCCTGGCGATCGTCGTCCGGGCGATGAGCGACAAGCGCGGCATGGTCGAGCGGATGTTCCGCCGGCTGGACGGCCACCGGGCGGACATCCTCGGCGTGATCCTCAACGGCGTGCGATCGAGCGCGGGCGGGTACTTCCGCAAGAACTACCGCGACTTCTACCGCTACCGCGATGCCGCCGTCGCCGACCGCGGCGCCACCCGCGAGCCGGTCGCCGTGGGCGCCGGGGCGCCGGGCGGCAACGGCACGAACGGCCATCACGCCAACGGCAACGGGACCGGCCACCACTAACAGACTCCGGAGCAGGGGCTCCGGCTCGACCGGAGACCGCCGCCCATGAACCCGCACCACCGACGCAGGGACGCCGCCAGGGGAAGTCGCGTTGTCTCACAGTCATAGCCTCATCACCGGCGGGTCGGGGTTCATCGGGTCCCACCTGGCGGAGCGCCTGCTCTCGCTGGGCCAGCGGGTCACCCTCGTCGACGACCTGTCGACGGGGAGGCTCGAGAACGTCCAGCCGCTGCTGGACGCCCACGGCGACCGCTGCCGGCTCCTCCGCGCGAAAGCAGGCGAGGCGCTCGCGGACCCGTCGCTGCTCCGAGGCGTCGATGCCGTCTACCACCTCGCCGCGGCGGTGGGCGTCAAGCTGGTGGTCGACGACCCCGAGGGCATGATCCGCACGAACATCGGCGACACCCTCGCCGTGCTCGAGGCCTGCGCCGACGCGGGCGCGGCGGTGCTCGTCACGTCCTCCAGCGAGGTCTACGGCAAGTGCCCGACGCTCCCGCTCCGGGAGGACATGGAACTCGTCTACGGCCCGACGACCGCGTCCCGCTGGGCCTATGGCATGACCAAGGCGCTCGACGAGCACCTCGCGATCGACTACGCCCGCCGGCGGGGGCTCAAGGCCGTCGTCGTCCGCCTCTTCAACACGATCGGGCCCCGGCAGGTCGGGCGATACGGGATGGTCGTCCCCCGGTTCGTCGCACGGGCGGTCGCGGATCAGCCGCTGGAGATCTATGGCGACGGGTCGCAGACCCGGGCCTTCTGCGACGCCCGGGACGTCGCCCGCGCGATGACCGACCTGCTCGCCGAGCCCGCGTGCTACGGGCAGGTGTTCAACGTCGGCTCCGAGCGGCAGGTCACCATCAGCGACCTCGCCGACCGGGTGATCGCCCTCACCGGCAGCCGGTCCGAGAAGCGGGTAACCCCGTACGAAGCGGTGTACGGCGAGGGATTCGAGGACCCGCCCCACCGTCTGCCCGATAGCACCAAGATCCGCAAGGCCGTCGGCTGGGCGCCGCGTGTGACGCTCGACGAGACCCTGCGGGAACTGATCGCGCTGCAGCGTACCGCGACACCCACGGCAACGACCCTCGCATGATCATCCTTCCGCGACACCCCACCGCCCCGCAGCCGACACGCTCCGCGTGGCTGGTGCCGGACGCGCGGCCGGGGTCGGCCGAGGAGGACACCGACGCATGATCGCCCTGCTCGCGCAACTCGACGCCGCCGCGGCGACCGCGTCGCCGGAGAAGCTGACGATCTCGGGCGTGATCGGGCCGTTCATGCCCGTGTTTTTCGTGGCCTTCTTTGTCGCGTTCATCGCGACGCCGCTGATGCGGCTGCTGGCCACCCGCAACGGCATCGTCGACTGGCCCGACCTGGCGCGGAAGAACCACATCGCGCCGGTCGCGTACCTCGGCGGCATCGCGATCTTCCTCGCGTGGCTCGCGGGGGTTTCGCTCTGCTACGTGGACTTCCGCTGGTCGGTCCAGGGGTTCGCGGTCTCGGCGTCGGGGTTCCCGCTCAGCATCATCGTGGGCGCCGCGGTCGTCTCGCTCACCGGGCTCTTCGACGACGTGTACGGCATCAGCCCGCGGGTCAAGGTCGGCGGGCAGCTCTTCGCCGCCGCCGCGATCGCCAGCGAGCACCTGGGCGAGCAACTCGTCGGCAACGTGCTGAGCCTGGTCGGGCTCGAACTGCCCTTCACGCTGGTCTACATCCTCGGGACGCTGATCATCGCGGTGTTCGTCGTCGGCGGGTGCAACGCGATGAACCTGCTCGACGGGCTCGACGGGCTGGCGTCGGGCGTCGCGGCGATCGCGATGGCGGGGTTCCTGGTGATCGCGGCGATCGTCGCCACCCGGGTCGCCGCCGACGCCGCCACCCCCGGCCAGGCGGTCTCCAGCCTGGCCGCGATCGGCTACCCGGCCCGGACGGTCCTCTGCCTCTCCCTCCTCGGAGCGATCCTCGGGTTCCTGCCCTACAACTTCAACCCCGCGACCATCTTCATGGGCGACGCGGGCTCGCTCCTCCTGGGGTTCCTGTGTACGGCGACGATCCTGATGTTCGCCGCATTGCCCACGGGCCTGCTGCTGGTGACGGCGGCGCTGATCGTCTTCGCGCTGCCGATCACCGACACCTCCCTGGCGATCTTTCGCCGAAAGATGCAGGGCAAACCGATCTTCTGCCCGGATAACGGGCACATCCACCACCTGCTGCGTCGTTCGGGCCTGTCGGTCCGCCAGTCGGTGGGGGTGATGTACGCCGCGGCGGCGACGTTCGCCGCCCTCGGGATCGCGATGGTCGCGCTGAATCTCCAGTGGCGGTACATCCTCGCGGTCTTCGTCGTGCTGTACGGGTTCATCATGGTCACCGCGTACAAGTACGGCCGGCGGTGCGTCATCCTCGAGGCCCAGAAGCGGCTCGAAGAGGAGCGTGCCGCGGCGGCCGTCGGCAACGGCCACACGGACACGAGCCCGCCCGTGCTCGAATGGAGCGGCGACGCTTGAAAGCGTCTCCGCATCGCGAAGAAAGGGATGTGCGGATGACGGGGGGCCTCCGTCGCGATCGGGATCTCATCACCACGGCGGTGGGCGCGCTGGTCGTCTTCGCGATCGCGTTCACGCTGTACACCCGGCACAACGACTACCCCGCCAGGCTCCACCCGGACGAGCCGTCGAAGATCGCCCAACTGCTCGAGGGCCAGTGGAACTTCTTCCACCCGCAGTTGCTCCTGACGACGACCCGCGTCGCGGACCGGCTGATCCGGCCGGCGGGACAGGACCCATGGGAATACGTCGACACCGGCTGGGGGAGCATCCCCATCGGCCCGCGTGCCCAGCGGACGGTTGAAGTCGGACGCTGGGTCTCGGCGGGCTTCGCCGCGGGGGCCGTCGCCTTCCTGGCGTGGGCGGTGGCGCTGGCGTACGGCCGTGGCGCGGGTGCGGCCGCGGCCGCGGTGGCGCTGGGCGTCAGCACCCTCGTCTTCGTGGGGCACTACTTCAAGGAAGATAGCGCCCTCGCGTTCGGTATTGCCTTCACCTTGTTCGCGATCGCGCTCCTGGAACGCCACCGGATCGTCCCCATGCTCATCCTGCTGGGGATCGCCGCGGGCGTGGCGTCATCGGGCAAGTATGTCGGCCTCGCGATGGTGCCCGTGGCGGCGGGCGCCGCCGCCGCCCTGTGGCCGCGGCGCGACGCCCGCTCCCGCCTGACCGCCGCCGGGCTCGTCGCCGGCGTTGCCGCCGCGGTGTTCCTCGCCATCAACCTGGAGATGCTGCGGCACCTCCGCCCGGCCATCGAGGGGATGCGATTCGAGCTCGAGCACGTGGTCTTCGCGAGCGAGAGCGTGGCCGCGGACCGGTTGTCGCTCAACTACCTCCCGATGCTCGCCGGAGCCGTGAGCTGGCCCGTCTGGATCGCCGCCGCCGTCGCCGTCGGCTGGCACGCGTGGACCTGGCGCCAGCGGACGACGCCGCAGCGGCTGCTCCTGGTCTTCCCGCTGGCGTGGCTGATCTTCATGAGCCTGTCGGCGGTCCAGGGCGTCCGCTACATCCTGCCGGCGATCCTGGTGATCCACGCCCTCGGCGGGGTCGGCGCGGTGGTCGCCGCCGGGTGGATGACGAAGCGGCGGGCGCCGCGGGCGGCGCTGGCGACGCTGCTTGTGGCCCTGATCGCCGTGCCGGGCGCGATCGAGGTTCGCGAGGCGATGGATCAGTTTGCGAACGACAGCCGGCTGCGGCTCCGGGCGTGGGTCGCCGACGAGATGCCGGCCGACGCCCGGCTGGCGCAGGACTATTACGCCGGGCTTCCCAGCGGCGAGCCGGGCGTGGACCCCCGCCTGGTGAAGACGCGCAAGTACATCCTCGCTGACGAGGACATGCACGGGCTGCGGAGCCTGGGGGTGACGCACGTGGCGGTCGCGGAGCCGGCGTATGGCCGGTTCTTCCTGGAGCGTGCCCAACCCGGATCGGCGGTGGCGGAGGACTACGCCGAGTACCGACGCCGCTACGAGGAGCTCTTCGAACGGGCGGACCTGGTGTGGGAAGCGGGGCCACCCAGGCGGCTTCCGGTGGCGACGAACCCGCTGATCCGCGTTTACCGCCTGCCGGACGAGTAGCGGAGGCGGCGGACGTCGGAAAGCCCGGGGCGGGGCCGGCGTCGCGCAGTCGCATCAGATCGGGCACGATTGCTTGCGGGAGCGGGGGTCCACGCTACAATGTCGAAGAGGCGGTCGCGAGGCCGCTTTCTTTGGTTTGCGCACCTTCTTGGTCGGGCGGCTAGGCCCGGGCGCAGCCACGCAAACCGTTGAGCGGCGCTTGGGTTCGCACCGGCATGGTGGCCGGGGGTCGCGACCGGCCGCCATCAGGCAAGGGTCCCCGTTGGGGGCCGTCGGCAAGCTCGTCCACCCCGTTACGTTCCTGATCCAAGCCCGGGCGCCAGACCGTTGGCCCCGCGAGACACGCACCGCCCCGTCCCGCCGGACGGGGAGACGACTTAGGAGTCGCGACCATGGCATCGCTCGTCAAAGACCTTGTGGAGGCCGGCATCCACTTCGGTCACCGCTCGACCAACTGGAACCCGAAGATGGCCCCGTACATCTTCGGCAAGCGCAACAAGATCCACATCATCGACGT
>CAZKRE010000030.1:0-24144 GCA_964555075.1 uncultured Phycisphaeraceae bacterium | reverse complement strand
CGCGGCGGAAGTCGAGTTCGAGCATGCCGTCGGTGCAGTGGGCGTGGATGGCGTAACCCAGGCGGGTCCCGCGGGCGCCCCAGGTGCCGAAGTGGTAGGCGGTGGCGCCGCTGGCGAACTTGAGCGAGACGTTGCTGGTGCCCTCGCCCTCCATCCAGGGCGTGCCGAAGTTGGTGCCGACGTGGGAACCCTCGACGGGGTCGCCCAGGAACCAGAGCAGCAGGTCGATGTAGTGGCAGCCGTGGCTGAAGAGCTGGCCCCCGCCGAGGGTGCTGCTGCTGCGGGTCCAGTGGCCCACGGGGTACTTGGTGAACTGCTCGGTCCAGATGGAGAGCTGGAAGCACCGGCCGAAGGTTTCCTGCTCGAGCAGCTCCTTGAGCCGGACCACCAGGGGGTGGAACCGCATGACGTAAGCCACCATGAGCACCCGCTGGGCCTTGTCGGCCGCGGCGATAAGTTCGAGGCACTCCTGCTCCGTGTTGGCCAGCGGCTTCTCCATCAGCACGTGCTTGCCCGCCTCCAGGCACGCCATGCCGACCGGGTGGTGCAGGTGGTGGGGGAGCACGAGGAGGGCGGCGTCGATGTCGTCGAGAACCTCCCGATAATCCGTGGCCGCACGCGTGCCCTCGCCGAACGCCTCGGCCGCGGCGCGGGCACGCTCGAGATCGACGTCCACGGTGGCGGTGACCCGCAGGCGATCCCGACCGAGGTTCTGGTAGCTGGCCGCGTGGCTCCGGGACATCCCGCCACAACCGATGATGCCAAGACGAATCATGCGAGGGGGTCTCCGAGTCAATAGCTGCGCGGCCCGAGGCGGCGGGTCGGACGAAATCGACCCGGCGCCACCCTTCCAACGGTCGAGCCTACCGACCTCTTATCGAAATAGCAATAGAAAAATAGAGGCTTCGGCCTGCTGTACTTTAGGCGGCAGGCGGCCTTTAATAAAGCCTGAGGTTCGTATTTCGACAGTCTGCCGTCAGCCCGGCGGATGATTTTTCGAGAAAAAGCTTGACGGCGTCCGGTCCGCCGGGTCAAATGCGCCGAGGTCCCCCAACTTCTCCAGGCCCGCCGATGCCGATGTCTCCCAAGCAACCCGAATCGTTGATCCAGGAGCCGGCTGGCGCGGCAGCGGCCGGGCGGCGGGTGACGATTCTGGATGTGGCGCGGGCGGCGGACGTGGCGCCGAGCACGGTCTCGCTCGTGACCAACGGCACGGGCTACGTCAGCGATGAGAAGCGGCGACTGGTCGAAGACGTGGTGCGGCGGGTCGGGTACCGGCCGCGCGGCCGTCGGAAGACGGTCGCCCGCCAGGCGGAGATGATCACGTCGCAGCCGCTGCCGGCCGAGCCGGCCCGGGGGCTGGACGTGGTGGTGCTCTACGTCCCGGTCGCGGGGCGGGCCGGCGCGATCACCGCCACGGTGGTCCCGGTTCTGGATGGGGCGAACGCGGCGTTTGCCGCGCGTCAGATCCGGCCGAGCCTGATGGCCGCGAGCGGCCACGCCGGCGATGACGAGGTCCTGCTCAGCCACCTCCGCAGCCGGCGGATCGACGGGGCGGTGCTGATGGGCCTGGACGACACGACGGACCACGGCTGCGTCCAAGCCCTGCGGGACGAGGGGGTGCCGATGGTGCTGGTGGGGCACCGGGCGATGGAAGCGGGGATCAGCAGCGTCAACGCCGACTTCCGCCGGGGGAGCGTGCTCTCGATCGAGCACCTGGTGGGGCTGGGCCACCGGCGGGTGGGCTTCGTCGGGTTCGCGGCGGACCACTGGCCGACGGCGGAGCGGCGGCGCGGGTACGAGCAGGCGCTGCGGGGCCGGGGCCTGCCGCTCGATGAGCCGCTGTACATGCACGGCCTGGAGCCGGGCCACCAGCACGAGGCGATGACGGCCTACCTGCGGGGGGCGACGCGGCGGGGCTGCACGGGCTTCCTGATGGGCGACTTCCACGCGAACGTGGCGGTGCCCCTGCTCGAAGAACTCGGGTGCGAGGTGGGGCGCGACGTCTCCGTCGTCGGGTTCGACGGGCTGGGCCTGAAGGTCGGCCGGCGTTCGCTGGAACTGACCTCGGTCGGCTACGACAAGCCCTACCTGGGCGAGACGGTGGTGAACACGCTCCTTGAAGTCATCGAATCGGGTGGGCGTCTCGGAGCGGTGGACAAGACGATCAGTGTCAGCTTGCAAGTGGGCGCGACCACGTCCCAGGTCGTGCGTCCCTCTCTCGACTAAGGAGTTTTATCATGTCGAAGATCCCAAGCGGTTCACGTGCGCGGCGGCGCGGTTTCACCCTCATTGAGCTCCTCGTGGTGATTTCGATCATCGCGCTGCTCATTGCCATCTTGTTGCCGGCGCTCGCGGCGGCGCGGGAAACGGCGCGCACGAGCGCGTGCGGGAGCAACCTGAAGCAGGTCGGCATCGCGGTCGGGGCGTATCAGGCGGACAACAATGAATATTTCCCGCAGGCCCGCGCGCGTACCAGCGCTAATGGGCGTCCTGTGGGCGCCCGCGACACGCGAAACAGCAACTGGAACTCGATGCTCTGGTTCGACGGCTACGTCTCGACGCTCGAGCTCTACGTCTGCCCATCATTCGAAGGCGCCGCCACTCCGTGGCTGGACCCGGACAAGCATGGTCGTCTCGAACTAGGTCACGGCAAGCATGACCATGTCCACTATGGCGCCAATGCGTTGAACCTCTACGCACACGGCTTGCACCCGGCTTCTGCGCCCGGGGGAAACAAATTCGCCTCGATGCGCGCGAGCGACATCCCGAACCTCTCGGCCACCGCCAGCCATGTGGATAGCATCTATCGAGGCAGCAGCATCCACCCGGCCATCTCTTCCCCCCCCAACGACAAGCTGCCGCACGGCTCGTCTCTGATCCAGGGCGGCAACTATGTGCCCAACACGCGGCACCAAGGGAACAATGCGAACTTCCTTATGGGCGATTTCCACGTGAAATCGGTTAAGGCGCCAGAGGGTTGGGTTTGGAACGACCCGGGCTTGCCGGCGTTCGGCGTGTTGGGCCAGCCCGATTCCTGGTGGCGCATCCAGTAGAAGTAGACGCGGTCGTCCACGTGCCTCCGGTCGACACGCATCGGCCGGAGCACCTGTCTCGAACACGGCCGCTCAAGGCCAGCTGATTTCTCTTTAACGTGCAACGGACCCACAGGATGACACAATCGGACTCCCCCCGGCGGCCCTGGATCGCCGCCCTCTTCGCCCTCGCCGCCACCGTCGTCACCGGCAACCTCGCGAGTGCGCAACCCGCGCTCATCAGTGACGACTTCGAGTCCTATCCGGCCGGCGAGAACCTCGACGGCAAGGGCGGGTGGAGCGCTTCCCGAGCCAGCGGCGACGTGACCGGCGTGACGGTGGTCGAGGGCTCGTCCACCTCGGGCGGCGGCGACAACGCACGGGTTGTCCGCTTCCACCACGACAAGTCCCGCGAGCCGAACCCGGACATGCGGCGGACGTTCACGGAGGAGTCGAACTACGCGGTCGAGTCGACGTTCCTGCTGCGGTTCAATGATCTGGGCGAAGGGGTGGGGATGCACAACGTCGTGCTCCGCGGGCCGGGCGGCACCGCGACGCGGCTGCGGTTCGGGCCCGACGGGTTCGTGCTGCTGGCGGCGCGGGACGAGCCGGGCGGCTCGGCGAAGCGGATGCACAAGATCATCGACCGCCCCATCGCGGGGAACTGGTACCGGGCGACGCTGACGGCGGACCCGAAGACGCAGACCACGTGGGCGAGCGTCGTGAACCTGGACAGCAGCGAAGCGAAGCAGCGGGGCGAGTCGCCGAAGCTGCCGTTCTTCTCCAACGTCTCCGCGCTGACGCGGTGGGCGGTGGAGCGGGCGTCGATGACGGCGGTGGACGTGTCGATCGACGACGTCGAGGTGCGGATCGTGCCGGACCCGGACCGCGCCCCCGCGGTGGACCTGTCGAGCCTGAGCGGGCCGGGCGAGGTGGAGGCCGTTGACGGGTCGCGGGTGCGGATGATGGACGGCCGGATCGACGGCGAGCAGGCGGTGGTCGTGGAGGCGGGCGGTCTCGTGTGGGAGACGCCGGGCCTGAGCGGCCACCACTACGCGGAGTTCTGGTTCAGCCCGGTGGCGTGGAACCCGGTGCTGGGCGACGAGGTGGTGGTCGCGTCGCTGCGGGTTGGCGAAGCGGACTTCGTGCTCCGCAAGGCGGCGGACCGAAGCGAGCTGCGTCTGGAGCAGGACGGGCGGGTGTTGCAGACGTATCCCACCTACTCGTGGGACGACCGCAACTGGATGACGGAGAGCATGGGCCGGGGTGTTCGCGGGCTGATCCGGCGCAGCGTGTCGTGGCACCACGTCCACGTGGCGGTCGACGGCGGCCGGCTGGCGCTGACGGTGGACGGGTTCCCGGCGCGGCGGGTGGAGACGGCGGACGTGTCGGGGCCGCTGTCGCGGCTGGAACTGCGGGGCGAGCCGGGCACGGCGTTCGCCGCGGTGACGGCGGAGATGGGCACGCCGATGGAGGCCAAGGAGCTGCGGGAGCGATACGTCACGCTGTTCCTCAACGAGCCGCGGATCATGCGGAACCTGATCACGGTGCCGTTCCTCAGCCAGCCGCCGACGGTGGATGGCCGGGTGGACGAGGCGGAGTGGGCGGGTGCGGCGCGGATCATCGGGTTCGGCCAGGTCGGCAGCGGGTCGGCGTTGACGGAGGAGGTGGTGGGGTACATCGGCTACGACGACGACCGCGTGTATGTCGCGATGGTGACGCCGACGCCGACGCCGGTCGCGACGGACCGGGGCTCGTCGCAGCGTGACGAGCCGCTGTGGGAGCGGGAGGCGGTGGCGATGACGCTGTCGCCGCCGTTCGTGAGCGGGGAGGACCCGCGGCGTGCGGCGCAGCTGATCGGCGACCCCGCGGGCAATCAGACGGACCTGATGGAGCTGCCGGCGCGCGACCTGGACTGGGACGCGGAGTGGGACTGGCGGGCCAGCGCAGGGCGTGGGGCGTGGCAGGGCGAGATGGCGGCGTCGTTCGACGCGCTGTCCTTCCCCAAGCCGAACGACACGGACCTGTGGGGCTTCAACCTCGTGAACCCGAAGGCGGCGGCGACCTGGTCGCACGTGGAGGGTGGGACGAACCTGGGCAGCCTGCGGTTCCGGCGGGGTGCGCCGCTGGTCCGGCCGGTGAGCTTCACCCTGGACGGGGGCGAGGCGAAACTCTCGATCGAGGCGACCGGCGGGGAAGACGAGTACGCGCTGATCGTCGGCATGCAGCTCTTCGGCGAGGGCGACCGGATGCCGCGGCAGACGGTGCAGGAGGACCTGTCGCTGACGCGGGGGCAGACGGAGCGGGTCGATCTGACGATGGACCTGGACGGGCAGAAGGCGGGCCGTGTCGCGCTGTTCGTGCGGCAGGGTCACCTTTATGTCTACTACCACAGCGTGAACTTCCCGCCGGTGAAGGGCCGCTGAGAACCGATTTGACCTTGTTGAGCGGGAGACGCGGAGCGTCCCGCTCCCCAGGCACGCGGGCGGCTGCGCCGCACCCGCTCAACAGTCCACACCGTTGAAGGACTCACTACAGATGCAGATGCGTACACGATCGATCGGGATGCTGGCCTTGAGCGGGGCCGTGGTGTGGTGCGGCGGGCAGCCGCTGCACGCGGCGGACCCGGCGTCGGCCGAGGCGAAGGCGGCGTATGAGCGGAAGTGGACGGAGGCGGAGCTGCGTGCGACGCGGGACGCCGCCAGGAACGAGTGGTTCGCCAAGCCGGTGGTGCGGATGGACTACGCCCCGCCGCCGTGGACGCCGATGGCGGTCAACGGGCAGGAGATCCAGAGCTGGGGCAAGGTGTTCACCTATGAGGACTCGGTGCTGCCGGTGCGGATGACCAGCCAGGGGCTGGACCTGCTGGCGGGCGAGCCGCGGTTTGTGCTGCGGTCGGGGGGGCAGGAGCACGAGTTCCGCCAGGCCGAGGTGACGATCGAGCGGGTGAACGACGCGCTGGTGCGTGCGAAGGCGACGTCGCGGTCGGGGCCGTTCACGCTGGAAGTGAACGTGGGCTACGAGTTCGACGGGATGGGGAAGGTGGAGGTGGCGCTGTCGGCCGCGGGCGGGGCTCCGGCGGTGGAGAGCCTGCACCTGGAGCTTCCGCTGTCGGCGGAGCGGGCGGAGCTGTTCCATGTTGCCGGGGCGCGGTTCGGGCTGACGATCAACGGCGTGCAGGCGCGTGGGGCCGCCGCGCCGCCGGTGTCGGACTCGGGGCACATCCCGGCCGAGGCGATGCGGCTGGACGCGTTCCGGGAGATCCTGTGGTTCGGGGACCAGGAGGCGGGTCTGTCGTGGTTCGCCGACGGGATGCACGGCTGGCCGATCTCGGGCGAGGAAGACATCCAGGTGCTCGACGCGGCGGAGGACGGCGCGCGGGTGCTGCGGGTGAAGTTCGCGGACAAGCGGTTCACGCTCGACGAGCCGCTGCGGCTGGTGTTTGGTCTGCAGGCGACGCCGATGCGGCCGCGGCCGGACGACTTCCGCTCCCGCGTGGGGTGGAACGAGGCCACCTATGACGGCCCGATCTCGATGAACTGGCGGTGGGGCGACGGGTACTACTACCCGTTCCAGGACACCCATCCCGAGGCGGCGCGGAAGGACGTGGAAGAGGCCCGCGCCAAGGGCAAGGAACTGCTCACCACGTCGTCGGTCGAGTACTTCGGTGCGCTGCGGTTCTCCGTCGGCAAGTTCGGCGAGGTGAGCGATCCGGGGCTGACCCACCGCGAGGTGCTCTTCTGGAAGGACCAGTGGGACCAGAAGCGGGAGTTCGACGGCTCGCCCCGGCAGGCGCAGAAGCGGAAGGAAGAGGCCCTGCAGCGCCGCGAGCAAGGCGAGCCGGGCGGCCGGAGCGTCGAGGAAGTGCTCGCGCTCGGGCGGCACACGGCTGAAGGCGAGTGGTACGGCCAGAAGTGGAAGCCCACTTCCTACCCGGAGCGGTTCTGCTACAACGCGAACTCGGGTTTCTCGGACTTCTACACGTGGAAGCTCCTCGAGCTCGTCAAGGAGACCGGCCTCGGGGGGATCTACCTCGACAACCAGCTCTACGCGTGCAACAACCCGGACCACGGCTGCGGTTACATCAACCATCGCGGCGAATGGGCGACCCAGGGCAACGTCTTCGGCATGCGCGAGGCCACCAAGCGGATTTACTTCGCCTTCGTCGAGGGACGGGGCGAGGCGCCGCGCCTCATGTGGCACTCCTCGCAGCAGATGGTCATCCCCGCGATCTCGTTCGTCGAGATCTTCTGGGACGGCGAGAAGTACACCGTCCCCGACCACGAGCGGAGCATCCTCGGGCAGGAGTTCTACAGCCAGTTCCTCGACGAGGGCATGATGCAGGTCCAGCACATGGGCAAGCCCTTCGGCTTCACCGCCAGCTTCCTGCCCCAGCTCACGCGTGAGCAGCTGCGCAACATGCCCATCACGTCCCCCTCGATCGCTTCCACCCGCGATCTGGTGGGCCTGCTGCTCATCCACGACTCCCACATCGACGCGTTCCGGCCGCTGACCTACCACGGCGACCTGGTCGGCCACATCCTCACCAA
Source organism: uncultured Phycisphaeraceae bacterium (assembly GCA_964555075.1). Classification (GTDB taxonomy): domain Bacteria; phylum Planctomycetota; class Phycisphaerae; order Phycisphaerales; family Phycisphaeraceae; genus CAZKRE01. Next base: position 16,559 of record CAZKRE010000030.1, on the reverse strand, counting down.
GCGGGCGTCCTACCCGCTCGACACGATGCGGGTCAGCTACTACTGGGAAGAGGATGCGCCGATCCGGATCGAGGAGCCTCAGCCGTCGGCCGACTCGCGGGTGCGATTCATCATGCACCACGACGACGAGCGGGCGCTGGTGATCCTGTTCAACTGGAGCGACGAGCCGCAGCGCGCGAAGGTCGCGATCGACCCGCCCGGCGGCGCGGCGGGGACGGGCTCGTCCCTGATCCGTGACGCGTTCTCCGACGAAGAGATCGCCCGCGATCTTCGCGGGTTCGAGGTCGACCTGCTGCCCCGCGACTTCCGGATGCTCGACGTTCGCTGGTAGACCGGCGTCCGTCCGCATCGCTGGGGCCGGGCCGGCCGGGATGCCTTCTGGCAGATCGGATCGGCACGGCCCCGGGCGAGTCGCACGCGCCCGGGGCTCGCGCACCCCGCGAACGGGCGCGTACCATGTCGCTCCCACGGATCTGGGCGGGAGCCGAGCATGAGTGAGCAGGGTAGCGGTGTCGACACGTTCCACCTCCCGCGCGAGGGCGACCTCGAGCGGCTGGGGCTGCGTCGCCTCCGCAACGACGCGGGCCTCGCGATTTCCGTCCTGCCCAACGGGTGCCTGTTCGCGATCGAGTACGACCACGGCCGGGGGCGGGTGATGATCAACCAGGTCCTCGGCTCGCCGATTGACGGCGGGCTGCACCGGCTCTGCCTGCGCGTCGACCGGGACGCGTTCGAGGTGATCGGGCCGCGGAGCGTGTCGGAGTTCGGGGCAGGCGACGACCGGCTGGTTTGGGAAGGGGACCGGCGGGGCATCGCGTACCGGGGCACGCTGTGGCTGCACCCGCACGAGCCGGTGTGGCTGTGGCGGCTGGACGTGACGAACGGGACCGGCCGCACGGTCGAGGCCGACTCGATGCTCATCCAGGACGTCGGGCTCGGCGGGCGCGGCTTCCTGATGAACAACGAGGCCTACGCCTCGCAGTACATCGACCACCACGTCGTGGCCGACCCGGACTACGGCCCGGTGATCTGCTGCCGGCAGAACCTGGCGCAGTCGGGCGAGCACCCGTGGGTGATGCACGGCTGCCTGCCCCGCGCCGCGTCCTACGCGACGGACGGGGTGCAGGTGTTCGGCCCGCGTTTCCGCGGCTCGGCGGAGGGGGAGATCGCCGCCGCGGAGCTCCCGAGCGTGCGGGTGCAGCACGAGATGGCGCTGCCGACGCTGCGCTCGGTGCGGCAGGCGGTGCCGCCGGGCGGGACGGCGACGTGGACGTTCTTCGCGCTCTACGAGCCGCACCACCCCCGCGCGTCGAGCGACGCCGACCTGGCCCGGCTCGAGCTCGTGCGGCAGGCGGTCCGCGAACTCCCGCACCGGCAGGTCGAGACCCGCCCGGTCGAGCGGAGCGTGCCGCAACTGGCGGGCATCCTGCACGTCGACACCGGCGGGCAGTCGAACAGCTACACCAACTGGGCACACGTCGAGCGCGATCGCGAGGGGCGGCTCCTCTCCACGTTCGCCAACGGCCACCTCGTCACCGGCGTCAAGGAGGCGCAGGTCACCCGCCGCACCGGCCACCTCGTCCGCACCGGCCGCGGCATGCTCCTCGACGAGCAGACGATGTCCGCCACCGCCTGGATGCACGGCATCTTCGCCGCGCAGGTCACGCTGGGGAACACCTCGCTGCACAAGCTGTTCTCCGTCTCCCGCGACCCGTACAACGTCGTCCGGTCGAGCGGGCTGCGCATCCTCATCCGCCGCGCGGGCGGGGTCTGGCGGCTGCTCGGCCTGCCCACGCTCTTCAACATGGGCCTCGGCGAGGCGTACTGGCTCTACGTCAACGGGGAGACCCACGTCACCGTCCAGGCGTTCGCCTCGCCGGACGAGCCGATCATCCGCTACCACGTCGGCGTCATCGGCGAGCCGGCGGAACTGCTCATCACCGGCCACGTCGTCCTCGGGGAACGGGAGTTCGACCACTCCGGCATCGTCGAGGTGGACGCCGACCGCAAGCGGCTGACCTTCCGCCCCCACCCGGACTGGCTCTTCGGGCAGAAGTACCCCGAGGCCCGGTTCCACCTCGTCACGAGCACGCCCGAGGTGGTCGACGCGCTCGGCGGGGACGAGCTGCTCTTCGACGATGGCCGCCGCCGCGGGTACGGCCACGTGGCCCTCCGCACCCGCGCGACCAGCGGGTTCGACTTCGCCATCGTCGGCGACCTGCGCGACCCCGAGCGTGCGGCCGCGCTCGCGGAGCGGGGCGAGCGGCCCGCGGACGAGCCGGCGCTGCGGCGGGGGGTCGACGAGTACTGGCGTGGCGTGACGAACGGGTTGGAGCTGTCGGCGCCGGGCGAGCGGTTCTCGCAGATCGGCGACGTGATCCCCTGGTTCGCCCACAACGTGATGGTCCACCTCACCGTGCCGCACGGGCTCGAGCAGTACACCGGCGCCGCCTGGGGCACCCGCGACGCCTGCCAGGGGCCGCTGGAGTTCATGCTCGCCGTCGGCCGGCACGACGTCGCGAAGGACATCCTCCGCAACGTCTTCGCGCAGCAGTACGAGGGCAATGGCGACTGGCCCCAGTGGTACATGCACGAGCCCTACAGCGCGATCCAGGACCGGCACAGCCACGGAGACGTCATCGTCTGGCCGCTCAAGGCCCTGAGCGAATACCTGGAAGCCACTGGCGACCTCGCGTTCCTCGACGAGTCGCTGCCTTACCGTGACCAGGACTCCGCGGAGCTCACCGCGACGCGCGCGACGATCGCGGAGCACGTCGACAGGCTCATCGCCGCGGTCGAGTCCCGCTTCATTCCCGGGACGCACCTCATCCGCTACGGCGTGGGCGACTGGAACGACGCGCTCCAGCCGGCCGACCCGTCCCTCCGCGACACGATGGTCAGCGCGTGGACCGTCGCGATCCTCTGGCAGTCGCTGACCCGCTACGCCGACATCCTGCGACGCGCCGGCTCGACCGACCGGGCGACGCGCCTCGACACGCTCACCGACGCGATGCGCGACGAGTTCAACCGCCACCTCATGCCCGACGGCGTCGTGGCCGGCTACACGATCTTCGACGGCGCGACCCCGAAGGCGTACCTCCTCCACCCCCGCGACACGGAGACCGGCCTCCGCCACAGCCTGCTGCCGATGACGCGGAGCACCATCGCCGGCCTGTTCACGCCCGAACAGGCGCAGCGCCACTTCGCGATCATCCGCGAGCACCTGCTCTTCCCCGACGGCGCCCGGCTGATGGACCGGCCGCCCGAGTACCGCGGCGGGATCGAAACGATCTTCAAGCGGGCGGAGTCGGCGTCCTTCTTCGGCCGGGAGATCGGGCTGCAGTATGTCCACGCCCACCTCCGTTACGCCGAGGCCCTCGCCCGTCTCGGCGACGCCGAGCCGCTCTACGAGGCGCTGCTGGTCGTCAGCCCGATCGCCGTCACCGACCTGCTGACGAACGCCGCGCCGCGTCAGCGGAACGCCTACTTCAGCAGCAGCGACGCCGCCTTCGCCGACCGCGAGGAAGCCAGCCGCGAGTGGCACACGCTCAAGGAGGGCGTCCGCGTCGTCGAGGGCGGCTGGCGGGTCTACTCCAGCGGGCCGGGCATCTACGTGAACCTCGTCGTCCGCCACCTCCTGGGGATCCGCCGCTGGTTCGACACGCTCGAGCTCGACCCGGTCCTCCCGCGGGCGCTCGACGGCGTCGCGTGCGAGATCGACTTCGAGGGTCGGCGCGTCCGCTTCGAGTTCGCCGTGCGCGACCGCGGGTTCGCGCCCACGCGCGTGACGCTCAACGGCCAGGCGCTCGAAGGCACACGGGCCGCCAACCCGTACCGCGACGGCGGCCTGCGCATCCCGCTCGCCACGATCCGGGCCGGTCTCACCGAGCCGCTGAACGTGGTTGCGGTGACGGTGTAGGGCCTGGGGCGGCGACGAACACGCCGCGGGCGGCGGGCCCTTTCGGAAGGCGCGAGGCGGCGACCGTCGATAATCCCACCATGCCAGAGCGGATGAAGATCATGGTGCTCGCGGGCGGGCCGGACCGGGAGCGGCCGGTGAGCCTGGTGTCGGGCGAGCAGGTGGCGGGCGCGCTGCGGGAGCGGGGGCACGACGTGCGGCTGTGCGACGTGCTGCCGGACGACCTCGCGGCGCTGGACGACTTCGGGCGGTGGGGGGGCGACGGGCTGTTCCTCGCGATGCACGGCCCCTGGGGCGAAGGCGGGGGGTTGCAGCGTGTCCTCGAGGCGCGGGGGCTGCCCTACTTCGGTTGCACCGCCGCCGCGGCGGAACTCTGCATGGACAAGGCGGCGACGAAGGAGCGGCTGCGGGCGCACGGCCTGCCGACGCCCGCGTGGCAGGTGGTCGACACCGCCGACACCTTGACGCTCGCCGCGCCGCTGGTGCTCAAGCCGCTGCGGGAGGGCAGCAGCATCGGGATCGCGATCTGCCGCGACGCCGCCGCCGCCGGGGCGAAGAAGGCGGAACTGACCGCGCAGTACGGCGAGCTCTTGGCGGAGCAGTTCATCCGTGGCAAGGAGATGACGGTGGGCGTGATCGGCGCTCCCGGCCGCGGCGACGAGGCGATGCCGCCGGTGCAGATCATCCCCGCCACCGAGTTCTACGACTACGACGCCAAGTACCTCCGCGATGACACCCGCTACGTCTTCGACGCGCTGCCCCCCGCGGTGCTCGGGGAGCTCCAGCGACTGGCCGTCGCCGCCCACGCCGCCTGCGGCTGCCGCCACCTCAGCCGCGTCGACTTCCTCGTGGACGAAGACCACCGGCCGTGGATCCTGGAAATCAACACGATCCCCGGCTTCACCTCCCATTCGCTGGTGCCCAAGTGCGCCGCCCGCGCGGGGATCGACTTCCCGACCCTCTGCGAACGCCTCGCTCACCTGGCGGTCCGGGCGAGCAGCTCCGCGGCCTGAGTTCGCCCGATAAAAAGCGGCATACCGCGCCCGCAGCCGACCCCTTCCGCGTGTCCGGCGCCCGACGGGCGGCGCACTTCAGCAGGCGCCGCCGCACGTGGCCGGGATTGTCGCGTGGACCCCGGATTGGCCGATAGGCTGTCGAGCATGGGTTGGTTCCTCCACCGAAAGAAAAAGAAGAAGCCCGCGCGGGCGTCCAAGGCCCGCGGCAACCCCGCCGCGCCCAAGCCGTGGGACCCGAAGCGGACACTGGCGGCGATCAAGGTCCTCGGGGTGGTCACCGTGGTCGGGCTCGCGGTCATCGTGTGGCAGCGGGGCGACGAGGCGCTGCGGCGGTACGTCAATCACTCCCGCGCCGCGACGGTGACGCCCGAGACGGTCGTCCTCGCGAACGCCCCGGTGTGGATGAGCGAGGCGGTGCGGATGGAGCTGACCTCGGCGGTGGCGCAGCGGGTCGCGGCCCAGCCGCTGAAGAACACGCTGCCCGCCGCGGTCGCGGAGCTGCGGCGTCAGCCGTGGGTCGCGGGGGTTGAGCGGGTGGAGCGCAAGGCCGGGGGCGTCATCGAGGTCCGTGCCGACTACCGCCAGCCGCTGGCCGTGGTCGAGAGCCGCGACGGCTACCACCTCGTGGACGGCGAGGGCGTCGGCCTGCCCGGGCTCTACACCTGGGAGCAGGCGGAGAAGCTGGGCATGCCCGTCGTGGTGGGCGTCCAGGCCGCCCCGCCCCGGACCGGCATGAAGTGGCAGGGCAAGGAACTCGAGGCCGCGCTCTCCCTGATCCAACTCCTCGCCGGCGAGCCCTACTTCCAGCAGATCAAGGCGTTCAACGTCAGCGAGCGCGATCCCCGCGGCCGGATGCGGCTGGTGCTCCACACCGAGTCGGGCATGGTCCGCTGGGGCCTCCCGCCCGGGCAGGAGCAGTCGGTCGAGCAGGACGCCGCCACCAAGGTCGGCTGGCTCCGCCGGCTCAATCAGTCCCGCGGCGCGATCGACGCCGGCGGCAAGGTCGTCGAGATCTACGGCGCCAGCATCCAGCTCTCCCAACCCGGCATCCACGGGTCCAGCGCCACGACCTCGGCGCCCGTGCTGACGACCGAGTACAGCTGGTAGGCGGACCCTGGAAGCCGCTTATATCGGTTTCGCGTGGTGACTCAGTCGCCGTCCGCGACCTGTTCGGTCGCGGCTACGGGGCGGCGCTGCGCAACCCCGCCGCCCACGTCGCATCGTCCGCGGCGAGCGCCGGCACGCACGCCTTCGTGTAGTCGATGTCGTCGTACCGCCCATCCTCGTAGGCGCGATCGACGACCTCCTGCACGTCCAGCATCACGTCTTCGTCGCGTTCGCGGAGCGGGATGCGAATACTCGGCAGCCGTTCTCGCAGCGGCATGCGGTACACCTCAAACCGCTGCTTCGCGGCGCGAAAGACGCACGTGAGATAGGCGGACTCCCGATACTCGCGTGGCATCCCGGCCACGGCAGACGCGAGCGACCGCTCGCCGCTGCGCGTGAGGTCGATCTCGACGAGGTTGATGCCCGCGTGGACCACATCCGCCTGCTTCTGCCGATACTTCCGCAGCCCGTCGCCCGGCAGCTTATTGGAGGGCGAGACGAACTCGATCACCGTGATGACCTTGCCATCGGAAGCGGGGTCGATGATCTCGATGAACCGCTGCTTCGTCGGCTCGGGCAGCGGTATCACGAGCGGTTCGACGAGAGCGACACCCGACTCAACCCTCGAAGAACTTCGCCTGCCACTGCGGTTTCGTTCAATCACTTGCACATCGGGATAAAGCGTGCGCGACTCATCCCACGGATATTCGACGAGTAAACGCTCCTCGACCCGTGCCCGAAGCCCGCCGCCAAGCCGACGGTTAAGCTGAGCGCCTGCCCCGGTGATGAGGTAAGCATGGACGCCACGCCAATGGCGTTCGAGATACGGGTCCATGCCGGGAAACGGGCTGGGCATCGCTGCATCTTAGCCCAGACATCCGACTCCACGGAAGCGGCAGTCGGCGTGATGAGCTGGGTTACTTCTTCCCGACCTTCAGCACCACGAGCGTGGTGTCGTCGAAGCTTCGGCGGAGGCCGGTGAAGCGGCGCATCTCCCAGAGGACGTGGTTGAGGATCTCCTGCGCGCTCTTGTCGCTCACGGAGAGCAGCGCCTTGAGGATGCGTTCCCGGCCGAACTTGTGGTGGTCGAAGTTCATCGCCTCGGTCAGCCCGTCGGTGAAGAGCAGCAGGGCGTCGCCGGGCTGGAGGTCCCAGATCCCCTTGTCGTAGTGCTGGGCGGCGTCGACGCCGACGATCATCCCGCCGACGTCGAGGGAGTGGATCTTGCCGTTGCGGCAGAGCAGGGGCGGCTCGTGGCCGGCGTTGCAGTAGGTCAGGCGGAGCGAGCGGGGGTCGAACGTGCCGTACCAGAGCGTGGCGAACTCGTTGTCCTTCGTGTCGCGGCAGAGGGCGACGTTGACGCGGCTGATGACCTCGTCGAGGTCGTAGACGTCCTGGGCGTACGCGCGGAGGGAGGCGCGGACGCTGGCCATGAGCAGCGACGCGGGCACGCCCTTGCCGACGACGTCGCCGACGGAGATGCCCAGCGACCCCTGGAGGTTGATGAAGTCGTAGAAGTCCCCGCCGAGCTCGAGGCTCGGGACGTACTTGTGCGCGATCTCGAACGGCGGGACCTTCGGGAGGCCCTGGGGCAGCATCCGCTTCTGCACGTCCGCGGCGAGGTGGAGCTGGCGGAGGATCGCCTGGCTCTCCCGCCGCTGCTCGTCGAGCCGCGCATTCTCGATCGCCGCCGCCAGCAGTTGCGCGATCGCGCGGAGCAGCTTGCTCTCGAAGCCGCTGAACCGCCGCAACTCGCCCGAGAACATCTGCACGACCCCGACCGGCTTGCCCTGGAACACCATCCCGGCGCAGAGCATCGAGACCAGCCCCTCCCGCTCGGCGTCCTCGGGGTAGACGACGCGGGGGTCGATCGCCATGTCCTCGACGTACGCCACCTTGCCCGACAGCGCTTCCTGGAAGAGCGGCGCTTCCGCGAGCCGGATCGTGCCCTTGTTGACGTAGGTCTCCGAGAGGTTGTAGACCGCCTTGGGCGTCAGCTCCGGCTCGGCGCCCTCGGTGACGAGGCGGATGGTGACCGCCTTGACCTGCATCACGTCGGCGATGCTGTGAGCCGCCGTGTCGAGCACCTGCTGCACGTCCCGGTGGGCCGACAGCGCGGTGCTCACGCGGTAGAGCACCGACAGCTCCTCGACGCGCTTGCGGCTCTGGTACTCGTCGTAGCAGAGGCGGGCGATCGCGTTCGCGAGGAGGTAGAGGAACTGGATGCTCGCGGCCCGGTTGGGCGCGGCGCACCGGTCGATGTGCCGGATCAGCGGCTCGAGCTGCTCCCGCGGGATCCCCAGCCGCTGCGCCATCTCCGCGATCCGACCGCCGTCGCCCGTCCCGTCGCCGTTGAGGGCTTCGCTCAAAGCTTCGGGCTCGATCGCAATCGAGCCGAGCTCCTGACCCTCGACCACGATCGGGGCGGAGAAGAGGTCCAGCTCGCCCCCCGCGGGCTCGAGGAGCTGTTCGAGCAGGTGGTCCGACAGGGCCCGCTGGCGGGCGTCGGTGGGCGTGGTGATCGCCTCGCCATCGGCATCGCGGATGGTCGTCGCGAGCCGGGTGACGGCGGTGAAGCTGTCCTGGATCTCCTGCAGCGTCGCCACGTCCAGGAAGTCGGTGAGCGACAGCCGACCCCCGCGGGGCGTGGAATCGCCGCTGCGGTCCACGATGGGAACCGCGGCCGCAACCTGCGGCGCCGCTTCGAGATCGCTGGGGACGGAACTCACGGTCGGATCGCGCTCGCGATGGAAGGAATCATCTGCCCTGATTATCGGCTGTCCCGGCCCGGGAGCGTAAGCCGCTTACCGGGGCATCGACGTGCCGATGTCCTCGCCCGACTCGGGCGCGGCCGGCTGGTTCGCCGGCTCCGCCCGGGGCGGCTGGGCCTCGCCGGTTGCCGCGTCGCCCGATCGGCCGTCGAGCCAGATCGCCCGCACGACCGGGAGCAGGGCGTCCCGCGGGGCCCGCGACTCCGCGGTGGCGAGCCCGTAACGGATCAACTGCGACGACCGCACCTGGTACCCCAGGTACGCCAGCAGCAGACCCGGCTCGGCGCCGCCCTCGCCCGTCTCGATCGCCCGCTGCAGCTCCCCGCGGAGCCACTGAAGCCGCTCTTCCTGCGGGAGCAGGTTCGCCTCGTACCGCGCGGCGATCACTTCCGGGTGGCTCTCGAAGAGCTGACGCAGGTTCACCGCCGCCGATCGGATCATCCCCGCACCGAGTTGGGCATGCACCAGCCCGACGCGCGGCATCGGGTCCTGCGGGTACATGTTCATCACCTGGCGGTACAGGTTCTCCGCGTCGAAGTACTGCCCGCTCGCGAGCGCCTGCTCCGCCTCCCGCAGCATCTGCGCGCCCTGGCCCTGGTCCTCCCCCGCGAGCGAGGGCAGGGGCGCCACGTCGTAGTTGAGCTGGTTGAGCAACTGCTGCATCGCCTCGCTCTGTTGCGCCGCCCGCAGCGGGTCGCGCCGGTCGGCGTCCTCCTGGCCCACCTGCCCGGCCCGGTGGCCGTACACCCGGTCCAGCGCACGCATCCGGTCGATCTCCGCCTGGACGATCGCCTCGTTCTGCACCGGCTCGAGCGGCGAGCCGACGCCCGGGTCCCGCGGGGCGGGCGGGGTGGGATCGGCGGGGCGGGCGTCGGGCTGCCGCTGCATCGCCTCGAGCACCTGCGAGTACGCCGACTGCCGCTGGCCCGTTTGCTGCTGCTGCGCCGCCCGGTTCATCAGGCCTTCGCCCACGCGGTTGATCCGCTGCTCGGTCGCCGCGTCGGCCTCGCCGCCCCGGCCGGTGCCGCCGAGCATCCCCTGGAGCTGCCGACCCACGAGGAGCGTCGGCGTGATCTGCCCCTGCTCGTTCACCCCGCCGTCGCGCTGAGCCATCGGGTCCTGCTGGCCGAAAGGCGACATCATCCCGTCGCCCCCCGGCTGCCCCTCAGCGCCGAGGCCCAGCACCTGCCGGCGGTAGTCCTCCGTCAGCAGCGGGCGGAACGGCTCGGCCTCCAGCCGGGTCTGCAGACGCGGGTCGCGCGCCGCCTCCTGGGCCTGCTCCTCGGGCGTGAGCGTGGGCGCGGGTTGTTCCATCTGGTCCAGCCGCTGCTCCCGCAGCGCGGGTGCCATCGCCGGCACGCCCAGGTCCGTCCGCAGCACGTCGCCCGGGAGGCTGATCTGGTCCTGCCGCAGCCCCAGCAGGGGGCTCGCGGTGACGGCGAAGGTCTGTCCCTCCAGCGTGGTGTAGCCGAGTTGAGCCGCGCGGTCCTGAAAACCCTGCGCGGCGCTCGTGTAGGTGTAGGGGTTGGCGCCCACGATCTGGGCGTAGGTCGTGTTCCCGCCCGAGGGGGCGACCCGGGTCGTTTGGTAGGCCTGCGCGTTGAGCACGCCCGCCCCGGCGGTCGGGGTGCTGAAGCCGCGGTAGACCGACGGGACCCCGCCGAGGCTGACCGACGGCGCGGTCGCGCTGAGGCTCGTGGGGGCGGACTGGAAGCTCTGGGCGCGGAACCGGAAGAGGTCGTCGCTGCCGAGATTCCCCTGAAACTCCCCGGGAGCGGAGTAGTTGATGTTGCCCTGGAACGCGCCGCCGCCGGTGACGTTCCCGGTGATGAGGTCGTTGCGTTGGCGGAAGTCGAGGGCCTGGCTTTCGACCGGGTTGTTTCGCCCGCCCGAGCCGACCTGGGGGTTGGCGTCGTGCGCCCGGCCGGAGCTCCCGACCTGCTGCTGCGCCAGCGCGGGCGAACCGGGGACGGACACCCACAGGCCGAGCGCGGCAACGCCAAGGATCGATGCGATAAGACGTTGGTTGCTCATGGGCCCGGTTCTCCTTTTCGCCACCTACATTCTAGCCTCCCCACCGCTGGAAGGGATGCCGCGCCCGGCAATAGAGAGCGGCCCGGCCGCGCACCGCGCCGGGTTCCCGTTCCTCTTGCGATCTCAGGTGCGCCGGTGGCGCTCGACCCCGCCTTCGCGGGGGTCAGAGGATCTCGACGACTTCGAACCGCTTCGTCCCCTTGGGCAGGTCGACCTTGACGGTCTCGCCGACCCGGGCCTTCAGGAGCGCCTCGCCCATCGGGCTGCCCGCGGTGACCTCGATCTCGTCCGCATCGAACCGCCCGGAGGACTCGCCCACGAGTTTGTACAGGTCCTCACTGCCGTCGGCCGTGTCCTTGAGCTTCACGACGGTGCCGAGGAACACCATGTCCTCGGGCATCTCGTCCGCGTTCGCGACCTGGGCGGTCTTGAGTCGCTCCTCGAGCCGGCGGATCTCCGCTTCGAGCATGCCCTGCTCGTCCCGGCAGGCGTGGTACTCGGCGTTCTCCTTCAGGTCGCCCATCGCACGCGCCTCGGCGATCCGTTCCGCGATCACCGGCCGGCGGGCCTTGAGCTCCTCGAGCTTCGCGTCCAGCTGCTTCTTCTCGTCGGCGGTAATGAACTCCACGGCGATACTCCGTCTGTGGGGGCCAAACCCCGAAGTCTAGCACACCCGACGGGCAACGCGCAGCCCGCCACGCCCCCACAGGCCGCGGGAGCGCGGCGGAACGGGGATCCGGACGCAGAGGAAACAGGGGCGACGGCGCGAGAAGCAGCGCCGCGGGTCAACCGTCGGCGGCGGGGCGGGCGCGGCGTCCGCCGGCGAGGCGGTGCGCGGCGGCCCAGACGAGGATCACGACCCACGCCGCGACCGCCGACACGGCGACCGCCAGGATCTGCCGCCGGATCCCGGGGAGATCGAGGTAGTCGATCGGGCCCGTCAGCCGGTAGAGGATCTCGATCGGGCTCACGCGCATCGGGCCGGTGATGACGCCGCGGGTGAGCAGCATCAGCAGCGGCTCGCCGAAGACCAGCAGCAGCGCGAGCACGAGGGCCCCGCTCCGCGCGAGGGCGCCGGGGAACGCCCGGCCGGCGGCGATGATCGCGCCCGTCGCCAGCGACCAGCTCAGGATCGCCACGTCCAGCCAGATCGCCTGCCACCACGGCGCCTGCGCGATGAGCCGCAGCGGCCAGATCACCGCCTGCAGGATGACCGCCAGCCCGACCCAGTCCGACAGCGCCACCCCCGCCGCCGGCCGCCCGAACCCCACCTGCGCCTGGCTCAGCCGGACGGTCGGCCAGACCGCCATCAGCCCCGTCATCGCGGAGAACATCATCCACCGCACGCTCGGCTGCGCCGCGTCGAGCCACAGCGTCACCCCCCACGACCCCAGCAGCCACAGGCACCACCCGAGCATCAGCTCGCGCAGGTCATCGAACCGCGACCGGCGATCGAGATGCGTGATCGCTTCTTCCAAGGGGGCTCCGGGGCAGAGTGTACGGGACCGCGCCCCGATCCGGGCACGGCCGGGATCGCGCGGCTCAGCCCTCGGGCTCGAAGGGGTAGCGCAGGCCGATCTCCGCGCGCCACCGGTCCAGCGCCCGCGCGTTGCCCAGCGAGTCGTCCCAGGCCATCGGGGGGGCTTCGCGCTTCGCGAGAAACTCCGTCGCGACGTCCGCCTGGATCGCGTAGATCGGGTGCTCCGCTTCGATGACGAACTCCTCGATCGTGTGCCCCCGGTGCAGCAGCAGCTTGGTGTCGCCGCCCTTGACCGCGCCGTCCCACGGCCGGGGGATCGTCAAGGCCCCCTCGGTCCCGTAGATGCGGGCCACGTTGTTCTGGTCCACGCGGATGCTGCACGCGACCTGGGCCACGATGTCTCCCCCGGGCGCGGGAAACGACAGCAGCGCCGCGGCCGAGCCATCCACCCCCGTCGGCTCGAGCCGGCCGATCGCCTTGAGTTCCGCGGGGTCGGCGAACGGCTTGCCTTGGGCCACGCCCGCGATCAGCCGCGCGAAGCTCACCGGGTAGCACCCCACGTCGAGGATCCCGCCGCCCGCCAGCATCGGGTTGAGCAGCCGATGGTTCGGGTCCGCCGTCGGCGCGCGGAACCCGAACGACGCCTGGATCATCCGCACCTCGCCCAGCGCCCCATCCCGCACGAGCTCGACGATCTTGTCGGTCTGCGGCGCGAACCGGTACATGAACGCTTCCATCAGGAACACGTCGTGCCGGCGGGCGGCCTCGATCATCCGCTCGACCTCCGCCGCGTTCACGCCCAGCGGTTTCTCGCACAGCACGTGCTTGCCCGCCTCCGCCGCGCGGATCACCCACCTCGCGTGCTCCGTGTGCGGCGTGGCGACGTACACCACCCGCACGTCCGGGTCCGCGAGCAGCGCGTCGTACCCCTCGTACCGCCGCGGCACGCCGTACCGCTCACCGAACGCCTCCGCCTTCTCCCGCGACCGGCTGGCGATCGCCAGCGCCGTCGACGAGACCGAGCGATCGATCACGCCGGCGAAGGACCCGGCGATGTTCCCCGCCCCGAGGATGCCCCAGTTGATCGTGGTACTCATGGCGTTAAAGAGGGGCGATGCCCCGTTGAGCTCCGCGCGGCCCACCGCACGAGGTGTTCCGCCACACCCGGCAGCGCGTCCGCTGACCAGTCCGCGACCTCCGCGCCGCCCCGCGGCTGCTGCGTCGCGTGCGGCCCCAGCCGCAACCGGATCGTATGCATCCCGAGCGCCTTCGCGGGCGCCACGTCGTTATCCGGCCGATCCCCCACGTACGCCACCCGACCCGGCGGCATCGACCACATCGACAGCGCCAGCCGGAAGAACGCCGGGTCCGGCTTGGCCATCCCCACCGCGTCGCTCAGCCACACGCCGTCGCACAGCTCCAGCAGACCCGCCCGCTCCAGGTCCGCCCGGGCCGACGCCGGCTGGTTCGCGAGCACGCCCACCCGCAGCCCCGCCTCCCGCAGCGTGACCAGACACGCCCGCGCGCCCTCCATCTCGACCATCGGCACGGCGTCCCACCGCAGCGCCGCCCGCACCCGCTTCGCCGACTCCGCCGGAAGACCCAGGTTCCGAAGCGTGCACGCGAGCAGGCTCGGCTCGTCCGGGCGGGGGTTCCCGCACTCCGACAGATACCCCGCCATCACCCGGTCGTGCCGCCCCTCGTGCGAGAGGTCCGCCAGCTCGGGCAGGGCCGCCACCTCCGCGTCGCGGGCGATCGCGTCCACCGCGGCGCGGAGCCGGTCGGTCTCGTCCATCAGCGTGTAGCCGACGTCGAACAGCACACCATGCGTCGGGTTCGAGTTCATGGGCGCATCGTATCGCCTCGTTGGCCGCGGCCCCTGGGCCGCGCGAGCGCCGCCGCGCCCCGGTGCGCCCCGCGCGTCCAGGGCGGCGGCTGACGAGTGCGCTTAGTAACGGATCGTGAACACGTCCGCGTCGCCCGGCTTGCCGAACTCCCCGTTGGCCGCGCCGCGGTCGCTCTGGAACCCATGGATGTTCCGGCTCATCCGCTGACGGATCGCCGCGAGCAGCGCGTCCAGCTCGCTCGCCTCCCCCTCGGCGACCATCCGCACGCTGCCGTCCGGCAGGTTCTGCACATACCCCGCCACCGCGAACCGCTGCGCCACCTCGACCGTGGCGTACCGGAACCCCACCCCCTGCACCCGGCCGGTGAATGTGACCATGTCCCGTACCACGCCGACCTCCACCCGCGTCAGACCCCCGGGAACGCCACCACCGGCTCCAGCCCGAGCAGCAGGTCCACGTCCCGCCGGTCCGCCTCGTCGTCGATCGCGACCGTCGGCGGGCGGTGCCACGGGTCCGCGGGCACGATCCGCGGCGGCTCGTGGTACGGCAGCGACCACTCCCGGTTCGCGAAGCCCGGCACGATCGTCGACGACACCCGCGTGGCGCCCGAGTCGCCGAGGATCCAGATCGCGTTCTGGTTCGTGATGTTGTTCCGCCAGGCGATGTCGGCGTGACCGTCGCCGTTGAAGTCCTTGACCTCGCCGACCTGCCACACCGACCCCCGCAGCGGGGGCGCGAACGATGAGCCGGCGACCGTCGTGCCGTTCATGTGCCAGATCACGTTCTGACCGGTGCGGGTGTTGCGGAAGAGCAGGTCCGCGTCGCCGTCGGCGTCGACGTCGCCGGCCCCGACGGCGTGCCAGTTGCGGTTGCCCAGCCGCTGGGGCAGGACCGTCGCGCCGCCCTCGGCGGGCCCGCCAAGGCTCATCTTCCAGATCACGATCCGGCCGGTGGCGCGGTTGATCAGCGCGATGTCCGCGATGGCGTCGCCGGTGAAGTCGCCCACCCCCGCGACCTCGAACGCCGCGGGCGCGGCGAAGTCGGAACTGCTCAGCATGTCGCGCCCGTCCATGAACCAGATCCGGAACTGACGGGTGGTCGGGTTGTGGAAGAGCAGGTCCGCGTGGTGCTCGCCGTCGAAGTCCGCCACCCCCACGAGCGACCAGGCCGGGTCGTCGAACCGCTGCATCGCGACGGTCCCGACCGCCTCGCCTTGCTCGAGCTCGAGATACGCGATCCCGCCGAACCGGTCGGCCCGGAAGATCAGGTCGTTGTCCCCGTCGCCGTCGACGTCGCTGGTGTTGCTCGGCTCGGGAGCGAGGATCGCGTCATGCGCCGGGCGGGCGGAGTCGCCCCACGCTTCCCCGCCGAAGCCCGCGGCGGACAGCATCACCCGTGGCTCCATCGCCTCGAAGACCGGGGCGTCGAACCGGGGGCTGCGGTCGTCGGTCGGATAGGACATGGGTGGCTCCTCCCTTCGTGCCATCGACGCCCGGTGCGGCGGCCGCTTAATCTTCGCTCGCCGCGAGCTGCTCGTCCGGCACCTCGAAGTTGGTATAGACCTTCTGCACGTCGTCGTTGTCCTCCAGCGCGTCGATCAGCCGCGTCACCCGCTCCGCGTCCTCCCCGCTGACCGTCACCGTCGTCGTCGGCACCATCGTCAGCTCGGCGTTCTCGAGCGTGAAACCCGCCCCCTCCAGCGCCTGCCGCACCGCGATGAACCCCGTCGGCGGCGTCACGATCTCCCACGCCTCCCCCTCGTCCACGACGTCCTCGGCCCCGGCGTCGAGGGCGGCGCTCATCAGCGCCTCCTCGTCCACGCCCGGCTTCTGCACGAACATCGAGCCCTTGTTCTGGAAGAGGTACGCCACGCTCCCGGCCGTCCCCAGGTTCCCGCCGTTCTTCCCCAGGATCGTCCGGATCTCCGACGCGGTGCGGTTGCGGTTGTCGGTGAGGATGTCCAGCAGCAGCGCGACCCCCGCCGGCCCATACCCCTCGTAGCTCAGCCGCTCGTAGCTCTCGCCGCCCGTCTCCCCGGCGCCCTTCTGGATCGCCTTCTTGATCGTGTCGTTGGGCATGTTGACGGCGCGGGCGTCGTCGACGGCGTAGCGGAGGGTGAGGTTCGCGTCCGGGTCCGGCCCGCCGTTCTTCGCGGCGACGATGATCGCCCGGGCGCACTTGCTCCACAGCTTCCCCCGCCGGGCGTCGAGCTTCGCCTTCTTGTGCTTGATGTTCGCCCAGTGACTATGGCCGGCCATGTGGTGCTCCGTGATCCGAGGTTGAACATCTTAACCCATGCCGCGGAGCGGCTCATCGGTCGGCGGCACGCGCCCCGCGCCGGCCTCATCACGACAAAGCGGCGTGCCCCACTCCGCAGGGGGCACG
>CAZKRE010000029.1:0-24832 GCA_964555075.1 uncultured Phycisphaeraceae bacterium | reverse complement strand
TCGGCCTGGCGATGCTCGGCGGATTGCTCGGCCGCCGACGGCGGTAATCGCGACGCGTGAGCGGGTTCATGGCCTCGCGTGCCACCACGAGAAAGCGGCCCCTCCGGGGCGCCGCTTTCTCGTGCGCCGTCCCAGGCGCCGGCGCCGACGTGTCAGCGGGACCCTTCCCGCTCCCGGTTGCACGCCTCGATCAGCGAGACGACCGCCAGCATCTCCTTCGAGGAGACCGCGGAGCGGCCATGCGGCAGCGAGCCGAGGACCTCCCGCATCAGCGACGCGTAATAAGGTTCGCCGCCGGTGGAGACGTTGAAGACCGCCGCCGTCTTCTCGCCGTGGACCGTCCCCCCGAAATGAGTGTGGCCGGCTTTGTTGCCGCGTAGCGTTCCGACCCGGCCGTCGGCCCACGTCACGACGAAAGCCTCAGCCTGCTCCTCCCGGATCGCCCGCACGTTCCGAAAGTCCGGCCCGAGCGCGGCGACGAGCATCTCGACGCTGTGGCAGCCGTACCAGAAGAGCCCGGGCGCCGGGTCCTCGAATCGCAGCGGGCCGAACACATCCAGCCCCCGCACCTGCTCCTTCCCGCCGACCGACTCGATCGCGCCGCGAAACGCCTCGGCAAACCGCAGCGACGAGCAGCTCATCAGCGGCACGCCCGCGCTTTCCGCCGCCCGCACCATCGCCTCCGCATCCGCGGAGCTGACCGCGAACGGCTTGTCCACAAAGATCGGCTTGCCAGCCGGCAGCACCCGCGCGACCAGGTCCCGGTGGGCACGGCCATCGACCGCGGTGATCATCACCAGGTCCACCTGCTCCGCCACCGCCTCCGGCGAGTCCGCGATCGTCACGCCGTGCTTGGAAGTCAGCTCGTCCCGGAAGCCGGGCACGCGGTCGATGCTCACCGGCCAGTCGGGCGACCCGCCCGGCCAAGCCGCGACGACCTGCGCCCCCGGGAGGTGATGGGCGTGCGAGTCATCATTCAGCAACTGCGTGAATGCGACCGCGTGCGAGGTGTCGAGCCCGACCAAACCGATCCGCCGTGCCGTTGTTTGAGCCACATCCAATCTCCGCATGACAGGGTTTACGTGCAGCGGTCGCGCTGCCTGACGATTCGGAACCGATAACCCGTCGGTCCGATCCGACTGCGGCCATGGTAGTGACCGCGGCAAGCCGCGACTGGCACTCGCCCGGCGTTCGCGCCAGGTTTATCGCCCGGGCACACGGACGCTGGGCCAGTCGAGAGGACAGCCGTCGGCGATGAGCCGGTGCTGGAGATCCTGGAGGTGCCCGGCGGTATCGAGGATGGCCTGGGTGGGGACGGAGCGCCCGATGCACGTCGCCGCCAGCGTGCCGGCGGCTTCGCCGATCGCCCATTCGACCGGGTGCAGCCGGTAGCAGGCGTTGGCGATGTGGGACGTACCGATGTTCTTCGCCCCCGGGATCAGGTTCCGCAGCCGAACCGGGATGAGCGCCCCCAACGGGATCTGGAAGGGGTAGCCCGGCAGATCGATGTAGTTGTCCCCGCCGGTCGATGGGTGCAGGTCGATGTGATACGCGCCGATCCCGACGCTGTCCGCGAATCGTTCTGACTCGCTCTGGTTCGGCCGGGCCTCGCGACCCACGTGCCGCTCGGTCACGGTCAGGCGGGCGGAGATCCGGCGCGACTCGCGGATATAAGGCCGTTTCGCGAAGCCGTCGTCCGTCCCCAGGACGTCCCCCCGCAACCGCAGGCCGGGGTATCCCACGCCTCCGTCGGGTCGAGGCGCCTCCGTCTGGAGCCAGTAGAACAGAGACAGCGACAGCCGCTTCGCCTGCTGCGCATGGTGTTCGGCGTCGGGACATTCGTAGACGGGGCCGCCGACGTAGTCATTCTGCGGCCAGTTGATGATCGTGATGCCCGGGTGCTGCGGGAGGGCGGGCGTCGCAAGATGCGGGGCGGCGTCCCGATCGAAGATCGACGGCGCAAGCACCTGCCGGTAGCTCCACAGCGACACCGCCCCGGCCGGGAGTTCGGCCGAGCCGCGTGCCTCGAACGCGCCGAGGGTGGGCTGCAGCGTTCGCGGGTTGCTGTAAGCCCAGCTCAACTGCGGGCCCGGCCACGCCGGCCGAACCGGGGGCACGTAGCGGCTCCAGTGGTCGTAGTCCTCCGGCCGGTCTCCGATGCAGTCCCCGTCGATCATGTCGACAGCGAAGCACCAGGTCACCGCCTGCATGTTCAGCGGGTCGCGATCGATCGGCGCGTGAGGCTCGTCGTAGGCCGCCCGTCCTTCCGCGCCTGTGACATACTCGCAGCCGGTGAGCGGGAGCAGGTCCCCCGTTTCGCTCGCATCCACGACGACCGCCGCCTCCACGTGCCGGTGCGCCTCGGTCCGCACGTCTCGCAGGGTCACCGCACGCACATGGTCACCCTCGACGTCCGCCGCGATCGGCTCGTGGTGCAGCAACAGCGTGAGCCGCCTGCTCGCGTGGTGCGGTGCGAGCATCGCCTCGAGCACCGCGACGCTCACCGCCGGGAGGTGGCCGATCTTGCTCACCCACCCGCCGCCCGGGTTGAGCTCAGGGTCTTCATAGGCCCGGCGGTTCAGCGGGAACCACTGGCGGTAGTGATCGCGGATCGCCCGGCGGTAACGGGCGTAACGCCGGGTGCAGCCGCCCCGCTCGATGAGCCAGTTCTCGTCCGGTGGGACGCCCTGCTGCGTGACCTGCCCGCCGAGCCAGTCGGTGGGTTCAGTCAGGACGACGGTGCATCCCGCCTCGAGCGCCGCGAGCGCCGCCGCACAGCCGCCCAACCCCCCGCCGACCACCAGCACGTCGCAGTTCATGGGATTCCGTTCTGTGCGGTGTCACCGCTGCGGGCTGAGATTGTACGACTCGCGGAGGACGAGTTCGGGCGTCATGCCGATGTGAACAGCCGGCTGCGCCCCTTCCAGGAACTCGCTCATTAGTCGTTCGAGCCCCCGCTCACCGAGCGCTGCCAAAGGCTGCTTCACCACGCTCAACGGCGGTTCGTGCAGCCGCGCCTCGACCGTATCGTCGAACGCGATCACCGAGAGCTCCGCCGGCACGTCGAGGCCTGCCGCACGGATCGCCCCCGTGCAGGGGACCGTCAGGTAGCCGCCACCGATGAGGATCGCCGTCGGCCGGTTGGGCGACTCCACCATCTGCTTTACGCTAGTCCGGACCGCGACGGGATCGAAGCCGGTTCCGACGACCAGCGCCTCGCCGGCCAACCCCGCCCGCTCGAGCGCCACGCGGTACCCGGCGATGCGGTCGGTCATCGCGGCGCTCGTGGTGGCGATGCTGTCGGTCACCAGCGCGATGCGGCGATGGCCCAGCCGCAGGAGCAGCTCCGTCACCTGGGTCGCCGCACGCTCGTGCTCGATGTAGAAGTTCGACACGTAGTCGGATCGCACCCGGTCGAAGAGCGCCACGATCGGGACATCGGGGTTCCGCATCTCCTCCAGGAAATCGACGCAGTAGCGGGTGAACGGGACGACGAGGACCCCGTCCACGTCGCCGAGCAGCGCTTCGCGGTTGAAGTCGGCTTCCGATTCGAACCGGTGGAACTCGTACTGCAGCCGGCCGACGAAGTTCAGGCGACGCACCGCCTCGCTGAGCCCCTCGGAGATCTCGCGGGCGACAAAGTTGTCGTCGCGGCCGGGTGACGCGTCGATGAGCACGCGGACCCGCTTCGCGCCGGCCCCCCCGGAGCGGGCGCCCACCTGGTCACTGACGAAGGTCCCCTTGCCGGGCACGCGATACGTCAGCCGCTCCCGCTCGAGTTCCGCGAGCGCCTGCCGCACCGGGCCCCGGCTGACGCTGTACTCCTCGCAGAGCTGGCTCTCGCTCTTGATCAGGTCCCCCGGCTTGAGCGTGCCGCTGCGGATGCTCGAACGCAGGGTGTCGACGATGAGCTTGTACTTCAGGCCCCTCGATCTGGTCTTTTGGCCGGTCATGGAGCCCCGTTCTAGTGGTGCGGTTTCCGTCAGTCCCCCGCGGGTATCGTTCCGCGACGTCCTATTGTGTACTCTGGGCGTCGCCCTGACAAGGCAGAATAGTTGACATGTATAGACACTTCCGTACGCTGCGGCGGGTCGACCAAGTTAAAAGGTGAGGACGGGCGATGATCAATGTCGGCGTTGTAGGCTTGGGCATGATGGGCCAAACCCACCTGGAGATCTACGCGACGCGGCGGGACGCGCGCGTGGTCGCGGTCTCCGACCGCCGGGAGGACGTCCTGGCCGGCAAGCGCGTGGCTCAGGGCAACATCGAGGGCCAGACCTCGGGCGCCGCGGACTGGAGCGCAGCCGCCAAGTATGGCGACGCCATGGAACTCATCGGGGACCCGCGGGTGCAGCTCGTCGATTTGTGCCTCCCGACACCGCTCCACCGTGTGTATGCCGAAGCCGCGCTCGCCGCGGGGAAGCACGTGCTGGTCGAGAAGCCGCTGGCGCGGACGTCGGCGGACGCCTTCGCGATCGCCGACGCGGCCGACGCGTCGGCGGGAATCGCCATGCCCGCCATGTGCATGCGGTTCTGGCCCGGCTGGACGTGGTTGAAGCAGGCAATCGCCGACCGCCGTTACGGCCGCGTCCTGTCCGCTCACTTCCGCCGGCTTGCTTCTCACCCGGGGGGCGCGTTCTATTCCAGTGGGGAAGCGAGCGGCGGGGGCATCCTCGACCTGCACGTCCATGACACCGACTTCGTGCAATACCTCTTCGGCGTGCCGACCGCCGTCAGCAGCCGAGGCTACACGAGGTACACCGATGCCGTCGATCACGTCATGACCAGCTACGACTTCGGTGACGGAACGCTCATCACCGCGGAGGGAGGCTGGACCATGGCCGCCGGCTATGGCTTCACCATGCAGTACACCGTCAACTTCGAAGAAGCCACCGCGAGCTTCGACGCCGGCGGGACTCCCAGGCTCCGCGTCGCCCGGGGCGGCGCCAGCGAGGACGTGCCGCTGGACGACGGGCTCGGCTATGAGCACGAGATCGCGTACCTGCTCGACTGCATCACACACCGCCGGCGCCCGCAGCGCGTCACGCTTCGCGAGGCAGCGACGTCGATCGCGATCGTCGAGGCCGAAGCACGCAGCGTCGCGAGCGGGCGGCCCGAGAAGGTCCTCCTGCCCGGCTGAACCGTCACTCAAGCCGCGCCAGCAGGTCCATCACGTCGATCAGGCACAGGTTCGTGTGGTACCCCGGGTCGGCGTCCGGAACCGCCGGGATGGCGTCGGCGATCGTGCCATCGGGCTCGAGGCATTGGGTCGCCATCAGCGATAGTTCCTCGCGGATATAGCCGCTCAGGAGCGCCCCCTCCGCCCCGCGGAGCATCGCCCACAGCGATTCTCGCACCCGACCCTCCTGCGGCCACGCGAGCGCCTCCGCGGCCGCCCGCATCGCCTCCGGCAGCGACCACCAGGGCATCTGCGGATTCACCGCGCGACGCGACACAAGGTCGAAGGCTTTGCAGATCCCCCGTCCCTGCTCCGAGAACCCGTTCGCGAAGTTCCGCAACGCAACGGCGGTCCACCGGGCAACAGAACTGGGCGGCGGCGACCCACGCTCCCCCGACACGACCCGCAGGTGTCGCAGCGCGAAGCCCGCCGCTTCGATCGCGTGCCCCGGGTCCGACCAGAGCACGCCGCCGGCACGGTACGGGGCACCGCCGGGCGTGATGAACTCCCAGAAGTCGCCCGCCCGCAGCGTTCCTTCGCCGCGCTCCGCGACGTGCCGATCGAGGAGGTGAATCATGAAGGCGGACGCCGCGGCGTCGAAGCGCTTGTCGCCGGTGAGTTGCAGCAGGCGCGTCGCCGCGGCAAGCCCCAGCATCCGTGGCGCGTGCGTACGACGGCCCGCAACATCGCCTACCGGGTTACGCGCGTCGAACGCCTGCTGATCCGATCGCAGCCGATCGGCGCGTATGTCATCCAACACCCGGTCGCCCAGGGCGATCGCTTCGGACATCAGGCCGTCGCGACCGAGGCATGCGGCGGCCTCGACCAGCCCCTTCACATAAAAGAGGTCGGTGAGGGTGGACGTACCGGCCTCGGCGGTGTCCGCGCGGAGCTTGCCCGCGTCGATGCGCATCGGAAAGCCCCGGGTGTCCATCAGGAACGCGAGTCGGCCGTGACGACGCCGGACGGACTCCGTGTGTTCCACGAGGCGGGCGAGTCGGGCGCGCGTCGCGGTGCGGAGCTGCGCGGCCTCGGGGTCATCCGCCTGACTCGCGAGCCACGCCTCGTGACGCGCGAGCGACTCGAGGCCCCGTCCCTGGACCCACCCGTAGACCGCGCCCCGGCCGCGGAGCGGGTCGTCCGACGGGGCGTCTCGTCCGGTGCGCAAGTCGATCTTGGTGTCGAGCCAGCCGTAAGCGTCATCCTGTCGCGTCAGGATCGCGCCGAGGCTGGTGGTCACGATGCGACGGAGCCGTTCGATCCTCGAAGCAGGGGGAGCGTGCTGCATGGCTCAAAAGACCGGCCGGAGCGGACGCGTCGTTACTCGAAGGACAACTCGCCGAAGAACGACGGGTCGGTGAACCGGCTCCCGTGCGTCGACGACCAGGAGGAATGCACACCCAGGTCCGGCTGCGAGCGGCAGAAGTTGCCGGTCCACACGTCGCCCGCCCCGGGCGCCGCGTCAAACGGCGGCATCAGCGACTCAAACGGGACCCGCACCTCCGCGGTCCACACGTTCGCCCCCTTCTCGATCGCGACCGACCACTGCGCGTCCCAATCCTTGTCGTTGTTCGCCATGTCGAAGACGTTGCCCTGGTGGTCGAACGCGAGTTGCACCTGGCTGGCGCCGGTCGACGCGGCGCGGAGGAACACCTGCAGGTTGTCCGCCAGCGCGTACACCGGCGCGTCGCGGTAGTCGGCCCCGATGGGGTCCTTGAGGGGCGCGTCGTGATGCGCCTCGAACGCCAGGTAGAGCGCCCGGTCGTCATACCCGATCCGCCCGACCGTCCGCGCCACCGCCCGCCCCTCCTGCATCGCCACAAACGCGGAAATCTCCGCGGCCTGATCCCACTCTCCCTCTTCGATCTTCCCATCCAGCGACGGCTCGCGGGAGAGCCGCGGAACCCGGACGCGCGGCGGGTCCGCCTCGACCCGCGCGCGATGACGAGCGATCGTCGTCGCGAAGCTCCGGGTCGGCAGGCCCCCCTCCTTCATCGCCGCGGCCGCCGCCTCGAGCGCCGCCAGCGCCGCCGCCCCGCGCTCCCGGTCCGCCCCGGCCTGCGACACGCGCCGCTCCGCGTCGTAATAGGCCTCCACCAGCGGGTACACCCCACGGCCGAAGACCTGCTCCGTCACCCGCCGGTGCGACTCCTCGGCCTCGAACCCGTGCGGGTTCCACAGGTAGTCGTTGGTGCTCAAGGCGCTGATCGCCACCCAGGGCTTACTCAAGCCGAAGGAGTTGAGGAAGATCCGCCCCTGCGAATCCGCTTCAAACCCCTCGTAGTACCGCGCAATCGCCTGGGGCATGTCGCGGTGATTGGCCGCGATCGCCGCCGTGTTGTCCCACAGCATCAACGGCTGCTCGTTCATGACGTACGAGGCGTACGTCCGGAAGTCCTCGCGGGTGACCTCCCGCGACGACACCACCGGCCCCGTCCAGACGACCGCCACGTCGGCTGGCAACGCCTCCGTCAGGTCGCGGAGGTACCGCATCCCCCCCGCCGTGTCGTACTGCTTCACGTGGTTGACGGAGTACGGAGCCGGGCAGATGGACAGGTCGATGTCCGGGTAGTCCGGCCGCAGCGCCGCGTGGACCCGCTGCATGAGGTAGCCGTGCGCCCGGCCGGCGATCCGGCCGAACCGCTGCCGCTCCGCCTCATGGGGAGCGACGTAAGCCCCCTGCACCATGGGCGTCCAGTCGTCGACGCAGATCATGATGTGGTCGATGCCGTGGTCCGCGGCGAACCGCAGCCGCGTGAGCAGGTCCTGGATGTGTTCCTCGTTCGTCGTGTCGAACATCGGGTGTTCGCGCGGCCGCTCGGCGTAGAGGTTGATGAGGAGCATGAACCGCATCAGCCCCGTCTGCTCCTTGAACGCCCGCAGCTCCTTGAAGACCCGGTCGTAGTCCTTGTAGTCGGGGCGGAAGTTCCGCCAGTTGTAGCGGTGCTGGATCGCCAGGCCGTTGACCTTGAACAGCGCGAGCCGGATGAGGTCGTCGCGGGTCGGCGTCGAATAGTCGGAGCTGAATCGCTCCCGCCATGTCGGGGCATCATCCATATCGGCCAGCCGCATCACCGCGCCGCCGGCGGACTCACCCGTCAACTGGTACAGCGTCGCGAGGCCATAGAACACGCCCCGATCATCGGCGCCCGCGACGACGACCGCCGTCTGCGCGCCCCGATCGACGATGCGCAGGGCGTACCCCTCCGTCGGCAGGACAAGCTCGGCGAGTCCCAGTTCGTGCCGCTCATCCCACTCCCGGATGAGTTCATCCTCGAAACGACCCGCGACGACGCGGACGCCGGTGGTCTCTGAGAGGTCGCCTACGCTGACGCCGAGAGACTCCAACCGCTCCCGGAGCAGGTCCCGCCCCAGCGCCGGGCCGCCGCCCATCCCGTCTGCCAGTTCGATGCTCGCCGCGCGGCCGAGCGCCAGCTCCCGCCACTGGCTCTGGACCGCGCGCGGGCGCGGCGTGAGTTCGCCGGTGTAGATCGGCGGCTGCCCCACGGCCACCGATGCAACCGCGACAAACAGGGCGACAGGGAGGCAGCGGACGCAATCGAGTGTCAGGCGGGTGATCATGGGTCGGACCCGAGCAAGAGGCCGCCCGGCCGCCTCGGGGCGATCGCAGCCTCAGGCATGTGGATGGATCGAGAGGCCGCGCCGGGAGGCGGTGGAAGGACGGCGTGCGCAGAAAACCGGCGCGGCTTTCGCCGCGCCGGTTCCGCGAGAGTCATAGCCGCGGCTACTCAGGGTACTGGTACGTGAGCGGGTACATGTTCGTGTCGGGCTCCTGGAACATGGGCTCGGTCAACTGGCTGGGCTTCAGGATCGAGGCGTGGTTGTCGAGGTAGACGAAGCCGCCGCCACGGTTGTGCCGGAATGCCATGTCGCCCGAGTGCAGCGCGGGGTTGACCAGGCGGTGCCAGGTGGTCATCGCCATGTTGGCCTGCCCGGCGTAGCCATTGGTGACGTCGGCCCCGACGAGTTCGCCGTCCGCCAGCAGGATCTGATTGGACGCCTGCCGGACCTCCGCCAGTTTCTGGAAACCGCCGACCCCGTAGCCAAAGGTGCCGGAGTTGTGGTTGGCGGCCCGGAGATAAGTCCACTTCACCACGCCCCCGGGGACCGATCCCTGGAGATCCCTGAACGTCGTGGGGCAGTTCCAGATGAGGTTGGCGCCCTCGTTCCTCGCATGGGCGCCCATGCCGGTGCCCGCCACCTTCGGGAGGTAGCCCCATGCGCCCAGGGAGATGTTCCCCCACAGGCCGTGACCTCGCATGGAGTGGATGAGGGTGTCGCTGTTGTCGTTGGCGTACATCTGGTGGCCGATGCCCAGTTGACGCATGTTCGAGAGGCAGAGCGACCCGTTCGCCGTCTCGCGGGCCTTGCCCAGCGCGGGGAGCAGGATCGCGATCAGGAGGGCGATGATCGAAATCACAACGAGGAGTTCAATGAGCGTGAAGGCGTTGCGTTTCATGGATACACACCTCGGGAGATAGGGGTCATGGTTGAGGTCGGCGACGGCAGTCCGCATCGAGTCATCAACAAGCCACCCGAACATTAATCCATCGGTCTATACATGTCAATACCCGGAGTGCGAGGCTGGCGACTATTTTTCGCCTGCCCCCGCCGCCGGTGCCTGCCCGGGTGTCGTACGCGGGAACGGCGGAAGCCTCCGCCATTCGCGGGCTGGCCGCGAAGCCGGAAGCCGCGCCGGAACCCGTTTTGCAGCACGCACATGCGGCGCCGACGCCGCGGCTGAAGCGGTCGGCATTGAAGGGTATCCAGTCGTCTTGCTCGTGCCAGGAGGTGTATCTACCCATGGCGCATGGCGGGCGAGCCGCGGCCGGGCGTCGAAGTCCCGCGTATTTTCGAAAAACATGTATTGACAGGTTCGAGGCTGTGGTTATCTTTCAAGTGACATGTTTGGCTCGGGCGCCCTCGGGCGAGTGGCTCGGTCGGCGGCCGGGAATCAGGTCTGCGGAGGAACTTCCCATGATGAGCGGATCAGCACAGGCGGCGGGCGTGGCGGCATTCTCGGTTCTGGCGCTCGGCGTCACGGCGGGCACCCAGGCGGTGACGCTCGACTTCGAAACCGCCGGGCAGTACAGCAACAACTTCCGGGCGCTGCCGGGCAGTTCATCGTTGACGCAAGCCGGGGGAGTGGCCGGGATCGTGGGTAATGCCCGAATTGTTTACGATACGAGCCCCGCAGACGCGACCGTACAGAACACCTACAGCTTGACCGCCGGTGGAGACGGTCTCTTCGTTTCAGCCGACGTGCGGCTCGACGCGACCAATGGATCCTTCGGGTTCTACTTCATCAATCCGTCAAACGAGAATGCCGCCGAGTCGTACATCGCCCTCTTCAATATCAACGTCTCGGGCGATGACAACTTCCGTTTCTCAGCTATCGCGAATCCCAGTTCAACTAACTCGGGTGCAAGCATTGGGAGCACCAGCATCGTCAGCGATCCCGGTGAGGCGAACGTGTCCGTTGGGGAATACGCAGCGCTGAGCGCGATCTACAGCCTGAATGAAGACGGCAATGCCGTTCTCACCGCCACCTTTGGTGATCGCACAACTAGCCATACGTTTGCTGGTAACGGCCTGACCAGCGTAGAAGCCGGTTTTCGCCTCAGCGACGGCACTGGGGTCTACATGGACAACGTATCCATCGCAATGGCTCCGATTCCCGAGCCCGCTTCGCTGGCTCTCCTGGGCGTAGGTGCGCTGGCGCTCATCCGCCGCCGGGCCTGATCCGAAACTTATCTCGCCCCACGTCGGCCGCCGCCGGCGCGGGGCTTTCCAGCCTCCCGGATCCAAACTCATGTGTCACACCTTCAAGCACGCCGCGATCGGCGCGGCCTGGGTCGTCTCTTGCCTCGCGGCGCCGGTCCTGAGCGTCGAAACCATCGTCCAGCCCTTTGACGGCGTCCGGTATATCACCCGCACGCAGACCGTCCCGCGACCGCTGAGCATCCACATCCTGGAGGTGGACCTGGGCGTGCCGGGGATCGGCTTTCGTGTGACACCCGCGAACGGGCCGGGCGTCCCTTACGAGACGACGCGGCAGACGACGCTGGACTACCTGATCGACCAGGGCGCGCAGGCCGCCATCAACGGCGACTTCTTCAGCACCTACGGCGCCCACGCCGACCAGAGCACGATGAACGCCAGCGACGGCGACATCTACTCCGTGTGGGGCACGCTCGGGACGCGTCCGGCGATGAACATCGGCCGCGACAACACGGCCACCGTCGTCGTACGCGACACGAGCGGCAGCCCCACCACCCCCAAGCCGTTCGTCCCGATCTACAACGCGCTGGGCGGCGACGAGTGGATCGTCAGGGGTGGGGCGGTGAACACCAGCGCCACCTCGCTGGCCCCCCGAACCGCCACGGGCGTAACCGCGGACGGCCGGCTGCTGATGCTCGTGGTCGACGGCCGCCGGCCGGGGTTCAGCGACGGCATGAGCAACGTCGACGTCGCCCGCCTGCTCATCAGCTACGGCGCGGTTGACGCGGTGAACCACGACGGGGGGGGCTCGTCCACCATGGTGCTCGCCGACCCGACGCCGCGGGTGGTGAACCGCCCGTCGGACGGCGCCCTCCGCGCCGTCGGCAACAACCTGGCGCTCTTTGCGGCCCCGGCCACGCGGCAGGTGGATACAGCGGTCTACGCCGACTTCTTCGGGGGGGACGCCGGAACGTTCCGCTATGCGCCGGGCTTCTCGGGCAGCACGGTCGGGATCGACAAGAATGCTTCTACGGCGCGGACGCTGGCCGACGCCTCGGCCCGGCGCGGCTGGAGCCAGGAGCTGAAGCTGGTGGCCGATTCAGCCGGCAACGACGACGCCTGGTTCGTCCGGCACATTTCGGGCGCGAACGCGAGCGCGACGGAGAACGTGTCGCGTCCGACGACCGGCTCGGTCGGGTTCTGGGCCAGGACGACGACGCCCGGCGTGTCGGCCGCGGTCGCGATCGACGACGCGGCCAACGTAACGGCCGATCGGGGCGTGTGGAGGACACTGGTCGCGGACGGGCAGTGGCGCCTGTACGAGTGGGACCTCGAGAACGATGGGGAGTGGGAGGGATGGATCAACGGCGATGGCGTGATCGACACCGCCACCTTCACCCTTGATTCGATTCAGTTCACCGGTGCCGGGGATGCCACCGTCTACATCGGCGCTGTCGCTCACAACGCGTTGGGCTCCCTGACTGTGCCCGAGCCCGCCGCCGCGGGCGCACTGCTGACGGCCCTGGGCGTGATGGCGCTGCAGCGGCCGAAGCATGCAGCGATCGCCGACTGAAGGTGGATCAAGGAGGCGCCGGCCTTGCACGTGCTATTCCCCATTGCCGCACTGGTCGTTCTGGCGTGCCACCCCGCGGCGGTGCAGGCGGTGGAGCCGGACCGCCGGCTCGTTGAGGTGTTCCGGCAACTCCGGGAGGACAGGCCCCAGACGGTCGTCGTCTATGGCACGAGCCTCACGGCCGGCGGCGCGTGGACCGGCGCGATGCGCGACTGGTTCGAGGAGCGGTATCCGGGGCGCATCGCTTTTATCAACAGCGGCGGCCCGGGCCAGACGTCGGAGTGGGGCGCTGCGGAGCTGGACGCGCGGGTGCTGGCGCACCGGCCGAACCTGGTGCTCATCGAGTTCTCGTACAACGACGCGCATCGCCGGTTCGACATGCCGCTCGCCCGGAGTGAGGAGAACCTGAGGGCGATGGTGGAGCGGCTCCGTGCGGCCGATGATCGCACCGCCATCGTGCCGCAGACGATGACGGCGCCATGGGATGCGACGGAGACGAATCCCGCCGCCTCAAGCCGGCCCCGGTTGGAGGCGTACAACGACGGGTATCGCCGACTGGCGGCGGAACAGGGCCTGACCCTGTTGGACCACGACGCCGCCTGGCGCCGCCTCGCCGCCGAGGATCGGGCACAGTACGAGGCGTGGCTACCGGACGGCTCTCATCCGACACCGGCGGGGAGCCTGGCGGTGACGTGGCCGACGATCCGGCGTCTGCTCGAAGCGGCCGACACGGCAGCGAAGGACCGCCGCTGACAACTTGTCTTGACAGGTATATACCTGGCGAGTACGATAGGAGGACGGCGTGTCGGGCAACGTGGCGCCGCCATCCCCCACCCCCTGGCCGGCTTCTCGATGCCGGCAAAGGATCTGAGGTCATGAGCCATCGGATCGGAGTCGTCGGCTGCGGAATCGTCGCTCAGCGGCACATGAACGCCATCTCCTCGTCCAACGGGCGGTGGGAGCTGGTCGCGGTTGCGGACATCGATCGGGCTCGTGCCGAGGAGTCCGCGAAGCGCTGGGGCGCGAAAGCCGCCTACACCGATTACCAGGAACTGCTGGCGAAGAGCGAGCTCGACGCGCTGCTGGTCGCCACCCACGCCGAGACTCACGCCCCGATCACGATCGCGGCATTTGAGCGGGGGCTGCACGTCCTGTGCGAGAAGCCGATGGCCGCGAACGCGGAGGAGTGCGAGGCGATGGTCGCCGCCGCGGCGAAGGCCGATCGACTGCTGTCGCTGAACTTCAACACGCGGAGCGGCCACGCCTATCGCGAGATCAAGCGGCACATCGATGAAGGGGCGCTCGGAAAGGTGCGGGTGGTCCGGTTCGTCTACGACTGGTCGAACCACCACTGGACACCCCCCGAGCGCCTGCACAACTTCATGCTCAACGGCGGGCCGATCATCGACTCCGGCGTGCACTTCTTCGAAGGTGTCCGCTGGTTCACCGGCGCCGAGTTCGAGCGAATTGAGGCCAACGGCGTGGTCATCCCGCCCTACGACCACCCGCAGCACGTGGTGACCACCTGCAAAATGACCGATGGCTCGATCGCGCTGGTGGAGGCGGGCTGGCTGTACTGCAAGAAGACCCGGGACGCGGGCTCGCTGTTCCAGGTGACCGCGATCGGGGACGAGGGCACGGCCGACTTCGACTACGGCCGGGGCACCGTCAAGGTTTATACCGCTGACAACACCTACGAAAGCCCCAGGATCGACGTCGACAAGCACTTCGACACCGTCTACGACCTGTTCGCGCGGAGCCTGGAGGAGGGACGTCTGGTCGAACTCGCGTCGGGGGAGGACGGGCTGCGCGCCACCGAGGCCGCGTACGCCGCGCTCGCGTCGGCACACGCGTCGGCCGGCGTCTCCACCGCATCGCTCGCCGCATCCCCCCACGGGACCTCATCATGCTCCTGAACACGAACCAGATCCCGCTCGTAGTCCCTGCCGCTTCGCGGCTGCGGTCTCGCGCCCTCAAGGCGGCGCGGATGGGGCTCGACTTTTACGCCCAGCACCAGATCGCGGACACCGCGGTGGCCGACCACGGCCGCTTCCCGTTTGTGTTCGACTACGGCGACGGCCGGACCGTGTCGCTGACGACGAACTGGATCACCGCGGTGCTCGTGGAGGCGATGATCTGCGGGCACGGGCGCTTCGGAGACGAGCGGTATCTCGATGCGGCGCAGCGGGGCGTGTCGTACCTCAAGAGCCTGCAGCACTTTGTGCCGGGTCAGCCGCGGATGTACGGCTCGTTTCACGAGGAGACCCCCCAGACGCCGTGGATGCACCCGCGCGACGGCCTCACGGCGGCGTGGGCGCTCCTGGACTTCGGGCTTCATACCGGCGACACGGATTCGCTCTCCCGTGCACGGCTGTTCGGCGAGTGGTTCATCGACCACGCGATGAGAGACGGGTACCCCTACTGGACGGCTCGCTTCGACGGCCTGCCGTGGGACCCCGACTGGTTCGGCTCGTTCCACAGCGGCGGCGCGTTCTTCCTGCTCCGACTCGCGAAGGAGACGGATGACGAGCGATTCCTCGCGGCGGCTCGATCGATCCTCGCCCACTACAACAAGCACCACCTCGACCCGGACGGCCGCGTGACGGTGATCCGTGACCGCAAGACGTTCGACAGCCTCGACGGGATCGGCGGGAGCATCTGGACGAACGTCGGGTGGGAGGAGATGCATGTTTATAACGACGATTTTGGCGCTCTCGCCAATCTCGCGATGTATCAGGCGGAAGGTGGCGACGCCTATCGCGATGCCGCCACGCGCTTCCTCGCGCGGATGGTGCGGGAGCAGCGTGAGGATGGCGGCTTCGGCCCCGCGGACTACTCGATCCCCAGTGCCGGGGGCCCGGTGCTGATCGAGATGCTCGCGGCCGAGGCGTGCGGAGTCGATGTCGTGCCCGGCGGTGCGGTCGAGCGGGCGGTGGAGTACCTGCTTGCCCTCCAGCAGCCCAAGGGGTCTCGCGGCGCGGGCGCGTTCGCCGGGTTCTCGGCGGAGTACCGTCTCGATGGCCGGACCTCCAACGCCCGCGCGGGCGGCTACGCGATCCTTGCCCTGCTACGGTTCGGCGGGGCGGTCGACGAGTGTTACTTCGTCGAAGCTTGATCGATGGAACGTCATCGTGTCGCGGCCCCCACCGCGGCAACCGGACCGGCAACCCGCAGCGCCGACCGTGTCGCTGCCTGGACCATGCCCATGACTGGGACACCTCGCTGCTCGACCCCGCTTGTTGCCGCCGTCGCCTCGATCTGGTGCGGCATCGCCTCTGCCGGTGAACTCCCCGGGATCGTTGCGCACCGGGGCGCCTCCAAGCTAGCGCCGGAGAACACGATGGAGGCCGTGGAACTCGCGTGGGAGCTTGACGCCGATGCCGTGGAGGTCGACGTCCACCTGACGCGGGACGGTCAGATCGTGTTGCACCACGACCGCACGACCAAGCGGATCGCGAAAGCCGACCACGTGATCAAGTACCAGACGTGGGAGGTCCTGCATAAACTGGACGTCGGAACGTGGAAAGGCCCCGAGTGGGCCGGCGTCCGCATGCCGCTACTTCGCGACGTGCTCGGCACCGTTCCTGAGGGCAAACGGCTCTTCATCGAGATCAAGTGCGGCCCGGAGATCGTCGAGCCGCTGATGACGCTGCTGGACGCGAGCGGCACGCGGCCGGAGCAGAGCTGCGTCATCAGCTTCTCCTGGGACGTCGTCAAGGCGGTGAAGGCGGCACGGCCCGAACTCAAGGTTTACTGGCTCGCGTCGTTCAAGCAGGACAAGGAGACCGGCGTCTGGACGCCGCCCATCGAAGAGGTCATCGAGCGGGCGAAGGCGGCAGGTGTGGACGGCGTCGACCTTCAGGCGGCCGAGCCGCTGCTCCACGAGTCCGCCGTCAGCCAGGTGCGGGCCGCGGGACTCGAGCTGCACGCCTGGACCGTGGATGATCCGCAGATCGCCCACAGACTCGTGCGGCTCGGAGTCGACAGCATCACCACCAACCGGCCGGGCTGGCTGGCGGAACGGCTCCGCGAGCTGACCGCCACCGACCCCGTTTCCCCCTGACCGCTGAACAACTGTCCGCGGGTGTTTTCAACGTCAGAGAAAGTCACATGATGAACCGCAAGTCCAACCGCTCCTTTGGCATCGTCCGTCTGCTCGCAGTGGCGGCGTGTGCAGCGATCGGGTTCAACACACCTTCGGCCGAGGGGGCGGGGCCTGTGCTCTACACCGGCACGCTCACCCCGACGCCGCGCCACGTCCTGAGCGACTGGCAGGAACTGCCGCTGAACGAGCGCACCGTCAGCATCGAACTGACGGGCGAGCCCCATGGCGGGCCGAAACTCGGCGTAGAGCTCCTGACGGAACGGCTGCGGTCGGTCGGTGCCGCGGTGGCGGATCACGCCGAGGCCGACCTCCGGATCGTTGCGGGGCCGATCGACGACACCCGCATCCGGGAGCTGGACAAGCAACACCAGCTCGGACTGGCGGCCCTGGTGCTCCCGAGCGAGGGATACGCGCTGCGGCTGGTGGAAGACGGTGCGACGACGCTCCTGGTGGCAGCGGGCCAGGACCCGCGCGGCATCTTCTACGCCCTCGCGACGATGTACCAGCAGACCGGGCACGTGGACGACCGCGGCGTGATGCGAATCGCGAGCCTCGATGACTTCCCCGAGTGGCAGGAGCGTTTCTTCGGCGACTATGGCATCCCGGACCGGGACAACCTCATCCGTCTCGCGCTCTACAAGATCAACGGCTACGCGATCACCCACCGCTACAACTGGCGGAACTTCAAGGAGGGCTACAACAACTACACCGAGCGGCTGAAGCTCATCAAGGAGTTCAAGGAAGAGACGGGGCTCATTGACTTCGAGGTCCAGCTCAACACCTACGCCGAGCAGCCTCGCGTGAACCCCCTCTTCGACGCAACGAACGAGGAGCACATCCGCGAGTTCATCGGGCGCTTCGAGCTCGCCGCGGAACACGGCATCCGCCACATGATGGTCTGCTTCGACGACTGGACGCCGATGGTCAAGGGGGCTCACGTCGTTCCGCACGAGGCGGAAGCGGAGCGGTTCGGCCGCGTTGCCGGCGCGGCGCACGGCTACGTCACCCGGCGGGTGTACGATGCCCTGAAACCCAAGTACCCCGATCTGCGGCTGTCGGTCTGCCCGGCACCCTACTCGATCAACCACGTCAAGCAGTACGACACGGTGGCCGAGAAGCGGTACCTGCGCGACCTAGCGGCGGCGATTCCCGCCGACGTCGCGGTGGTGTGGACGGGCCCGGTGGTTTCCTCGCCGCGGATCGAGCGCGAGCACTTCCTCGAGTTCTCGTCGTACCTGATGAACAAGCAGCCGACGTTCCTCTGGGACAACACCGTGGCGGTGCGTGCCAACAACCGCGATATCCCGCAGGCCGTCACCCGCTTCTACGACGAGTTCGCGGCCGACTCCCTCGGCCGGATCTACATGAACACCTTCGCGGTGGCGAAGCCTTGGGTCGCGGTCTCGGCAACCAGCTCCAACGACTACCTCTGGAACCCGCAGGCGTTCGACATGGTCGCGTCGCATCGCAACCTCGTCGAGCAGCGTTTCGGGCCTGGTTCCTACGCCTTCGTCGAGTCGTTCTACGAAGCCCAGCAGCGGGTCGAAGAGGCGCTAGAAGGAGACAAAGCCGGCGCACCTGCCGCGGTGGCGGAGTTCGAGGAGGTGATCGCCCGCATGGAGGCTGCGGGCCTTCCGACCAGGCCCTTTGCGCCCACCCGCGCCCGGTACGCCGCCCTTGCGCAGGCAAACCCGCCGAGCGTCACCATCCGCCGGTTCTCCGAAACGCCGGAGATCGACGGGAAGTTCGACGAGGCGGTGTGGCAGGCGGCGGGTGAGATCACGGCGTTCGAGCCGATGAACCAGGGGGGTCCAGCCGCCCATACCGTCGGTCGGATCGGCTACGACGACACCGCGTTGTATATCGCACTCGAAGCCCACCACGACGACCCGCTGGACGAGCCGATCGGAGCCGACTACCGCGACGCCCCGGTCTATGCGCTCGCCGACAACCTGCAGATCTTCCTCCGCGCCGGGGTGGGCACGGGTAATCACGTCCAGCTCGCCTTCGACCACGAAGGCAACGTCTATGACTCGGCGAACGGGATCAAGGAGTGGGACAGCGAGTGGGACGTCGCGATCAGCAAGGATCCCGGCATCTGGCGCGCCGAGGTGCGCATCCCGTTCGAGTCGCTCATGCCGCCCTTCGACGTCGCCCCTCAAGCGGGCGACGCATGGTCCGGCAACTTCTGCCGCAGCCGCCCCACCGCCAAGGAGCATTCCTCCTGGTCGCAGACCCATGGGAGCCGCTTCGGCGATCAGTCGTTCTGGGGCGAACTGGTCTTCGAGTGACCCGCTCGGCCCTCCGATTGACCGAGGCCGCTGGATCGGCTGGATCGCGCTCCTGAACAGAGTCGGGACGCCCAGCGACTCGGAGAGTAATCGTCCGCGAGCGGCTCGCTACGCCTGAGCGAGCCGCTCGTGGAGCCACGGTGTCAGGCGGAGCCGGTCACCCGCACGGTCGCGGGCGAGGCGGAGATGGTGCAACTCGCAGGCGAGGCTGTGACGGTCGGGCCAGGCGTGTGATGGCCCGCCGTAAAGATCGATCCCCGCCGCCTCGACGTCCTTACCCAACGCCACGGCGAACAGCAGCAGGAAGACGCCGGTCGTCGGATACGGCTGGCGCGGGCGGTGCGTGTAAAGTCTCGCGCGGAGGAGCGTGGGCACGACCGTCGCCGGCCGCGGAAGCCCGAGCGCCTGCCAGTCCAGCGGGGGCAGGCTCGGCAGGTAGACGTGCATCAGGAGCGGACGGCTTGACGCGGGAGTTGCCTGGTAGCGGGCCGCGATCGCGCGGAGCGTCGCCGCGTCCGGCCGATCACCCAGCAGGACGCCCGCCGGCTCGCCGTCGAAGACGTCGCACGTCGCGTAGGTCGGGCCGGTCACGAACACGGCCTCTCCCGGATCGCCCGTGACCCTCGCTTCTCCTGCGCTGGGACCGCGACCGAGCACTACGATCCGTCGTGCCTCGCGGAACCATCCGTCCATCGCCGCAACCGGGTCCGAGCTGCGCGATCTGTTCGGAAGCACCGGCAGCTTGACCCCCGACGTCCACCGCTCCACGTGTCCCGATTGCCACCGCGGGTCCTGTCGGACGTCATGGCCAACCTCCAGAGGTTGCGACTGGTGGCCTCGAACGCGCAGTTCGCCCCAGCACTGGCCGCAGTGGTTGTGCTCGTGGGCGGCGACATCCACGCCGATCCGGTCGAGCAGCGGGACCATCCAGCCCATGCAGTGGTCGCAGTAGTCCTCGTCACTGTGCAGGTCGTGGTCGAGCAGGAAGCCCTTGCTCGGGCATTGCCGCATGTCCCAGCGCAGGACGTTGCGACTCTCGTCGAGGTGGAAGGTCCAGTCGCACTGCTCATCCTCGCCCGTTCTGACCCATGTCTCGTAGAGGCCGCGGAGCCCGCGGGCAGCGCCATTCTGCGCATAGTGCTGCTGCGACTCGCCGCCGATCGCATCCCGCCACAGCTCGTGTACCGCCGCCTGCCCGAACCGCTCGCGAACGTGCTTGAACGTCCAGTCGTAGTGGCCGCAGAAGTCCTGACAGCCGAGCATCAGCCATCCCCCCTGTCGACGCCGAGCTTCACGAACCGCTGCGTACAGGCACCCATCCCGCCGGTTCTTTCGAATCGGAAGCCGGCCGCCTCGGCCATCGCCCCGCAGACGTGATCGCAGTGCTCGCAGAAGTAAGGCACGATCGGCCGATCATTCACGCGGAGGTGGCGGATCGCTGGGCACACCTCGACCCGGAGCACGGCTTCGTCGTCCGTCGCCGAGGTGCGAACCTCGGCCCCCGGCTCGTGCTCGAAATAGGTGGCCCAGTCTGCGGCAATGGCGGGCGCCCCCTCCTTGCGCCAGCGCTGCCAGCGGTCGCGGTAGTAGTCGCGGCCAAGCTCCCGCCAGTACCGCACGAGCGCCGGCATGCCGTGCCGGTCGTGCAGGTGCCGGAACATGGCGTTGATGGCGAAATAGAAGTCAGGCGCAGACAATGGGTTCTCACCTTGAGTGATCGATCCTCTCGGACTTCCGCCTGTCGACGTCAGCCGCCCCAGTGCCGACAAACTGATTCATCTGTTTGCGGTTTGTATCAAGCCGCCATGCAATCAGCGGCCGGCGGAACTGGGTTCCAGAGCCGCTTCCCTCCCGGCGGCGCCACGCGACGGCGTCTCCTCAGGCCCCGCCAGCAGTCCCCGGACGACCGGCTCCTCGAGCATCGCCGCCCGGCGGGCGCCATCGAGCGGTCGCAGGGGCTGCGCGCAGAAGTTGCCCCGCACCCCCTGCTCGTTCAGCAGCGCGGTGAAGGCCGGGAAGATGCCGTAACGCACCAGGACTTCCAGCAGGCCGGAGAGTTTCCGCTGGTACTCCGCGGCACCCGCCCAGTCCTGGGCGACGCAGGCGTCGCGGATCGCCGCCGCCCATCGCGGCGCGAGCGCGTAGACGCCATCGAGCTGCTGTTCAAACCCGCCGCGGAACAGCGTGTCGGTCAGCGTGGCACTGGCGACGATCACCTCGAATCCGCTGCCTGCCGTTGCCTCGATGACCTGCCGTGCATAACCGATGTCTCCGGAGCACTTGATGCCCGAGATGTTCGGATGCTTCGCAAGTTCCGCGACTGTCGCGGGCTCGAGCGGCGCGTGGGTGAGCGCGGGCACGTGGTAGAGGTAGAGCGGCGCAACCGACTCGTCGGCGAGCGTCCGGAAGTAATGGAGCAGGTCCGGCTGGTTGAACTTGAGGAAGAAGGGGCTGATGACGACCGCGCCGCCGAAGCGGTGCCGGTTCACCAGGCGGAGGCGCTGACGTGTTCGGGCGAGGCTCGTCTCGCCGACACCGATGAGCATCCGCCTGCCGCTCGTGCCCGGACCCTCCGCGGTCGCCTCGACAAGCGCCTCAAACGTCCCGTCACTCAGGAGCTGCATGAGCCCCATCGAGCCCGCGACGAGCACGCCATCGATCCCCGCGTCCCACTGCTGGCGCAGGTGAGCCCGCAGGCCCGCGGCGTCCAGCGACTCATCCGACGTGAGGGGGGTTCCGATCGCCGAGATCAACTGTAGCCGACTCATCAGGCGCGTCCTCTTCGGGGTGTGACATCGGTTACGTCGGCGAAGCCTCGGGCACGTGCAGCTCCACCGGGAGCAGGAAAGTCCGTTCGTCGGCCGCGTGCCCATCACGCTGCCGCCGAAGCAGCTCCGCGATCTGCTCGCCGACCCGCGAGAACGGCACGCGTGTCTGCGCGTACGCGAAAGGCGACTGCATCCGGTGTCGCGTCGCGAAGGTGAGGAAGACGACCTCGAGCCCCTGCGCCGCATCCCCCTCCAGCGCGCGGGCGGCACTCGCGACGCTCTCCACCATCCGTTCGCCGCGGCAGATCAGGCCGGTCGGCCGATCCTCTTCGCCCAGCACCGCTCGCGCCTGCACGTCGAACAACTCGGTGTCGCACGGCAGCAGCCGGCTCACCAGCGCGTTGGGCGGCAGCTTGGCCGCGGCCATCGCGTCTATGATCCCCTCGTGAAAATGGAAGTCGCCCGGCCGGCCCTCGCCGACGCCGAACATGGCCAGCCGACGGTGCCCCCGCGCGATCAGGTGCTCCGCGAGCAGGCGCCCCGCCTGAAAATGGTCCACGTCGATCGATACGACCGCCTGCTGGTCCGGATCGACCGACCC
This sequence comes from uncultured Phycisphaeraceae bacterium, assembly GCA_964555075.1. Classification (GTDB taxonomy): domain Bacteria; phylum Planctomycetota; class Phycisphaerae; order Phycisphaerales; family Phycisphaeraceae; genus CAZKRE01. Next base: position 2,573 of record CAZKRE010000029.1, on the reverse strand, counting down.
AAGAATCACCGCCGGCACCCGCAGGTCGGCGAGCCGGCGGTACACCTCGCGCGGGCAACTCATCGCGACCACCCCGACGAGCCCCCCCGCCTCGATCGCGGGGTCCAGCAAGCGGTGGAGATAGTCCAGCGGTTCCGCCTTGGGGAGGAACCCGAACTGGATGGTGGCGTCCGGGCTCGCCCGGTGCAGAGCCTGGATCAGCGGCTCGTAAGGGACGTTCGAGAAGCCGATGCGGTCGCCGGAACTGATGACGAGGAGCGACTCGACTGCTTTGGTCGCCGCGCTCGGCTGATCGGCCAGGACGGAGGCGATGTACGTGCCGCTGCGGTCCCGCCGCTGAAGCACGCCCCGGGCTACCAGCGCCTGCATCGCCCTCCCCGCCGCCGCGACACTCGCGCCGTAGCGCGATGAAACCTGCCGCGTCGACAGGTACCGCGAACCGGGAGCCAGCCCCCGGCGGCGGATGTCCTGCTCCAGCCGCCGCGCCAGGTCTTCGCCGCTGAGGGTGCCGAGAGCGGTCTCCATGATCGCTCGATCCTACTCCCGATGCGCCCGCTGTCAATACTTCTGATCCATGTGTGTCGAATCTGTTTCGATTGTTAAGGCCGTCCGGGCTGCCACCGAAGCCCCCGCCACTACTTACGTGGACGCCTGCGCCGGGGAACTGCCGCGACGATCCACAGGCCGATGAGCAAGATCTCGACGGCGGCATCGGCCAGGTAGATTTTGGGGATCCGGCCCAGCGACACGTAGATGGTGTCGATGGCCGCCAGACCCGTCGCGGCGCCCAACGCCAGGAGCCACAGTTCAACCGCTACACGGCGGCGGATACCACCCAGAAGCAGCACCCCGCCGACCACCGTGATAAGCACCCCCACCGTCTTCACCAGCCAAAGATCGACCTTCGGGCCCGTGACCGCCATGAAGGTGTCGATACTTACGAGCGGCCAAACGCCCGTGGCGACGTAATACAGCCCCTGCGCAATCGCCAGCCCGCGGATCAGGCGCGGATGCTGCCAGTGACCAGTTGCGTCAGGCTCGACTATTCCTCGCATGGTGGTGCCCCTGCTGCTCCGAGAAGACGTGTGACGCAGCGCTCGGCTGCGCCTCGTCACCCTCGCGGCGTCTTGCTCGCGGGGCCCGGCGCGGTGACTTCGGGCGGCTCCGTCTCGATCTGGTTGCCCGCCTCCCCTTCTTCAGCCAGGATCACCTCCCCCGGGCGCAGCTTCTCGATCTGCAAACGGACGTCCCCGGTGATGAGACGAGCGTCGCGGGCGTTGAGCAACCAGTCCCAGAACCAGCTCAGCAGCACCTGGAGGCGATTGCGGAAGTTGACCAGGAACAGGACGTGGACGCCGCCCCAAAGCAGCCACGCAAACAGGCCGGCGAACTTGAAGCGTCCGATCTGCCCCACGGCTCGCGCCTTGCCGATCGTGGCGAGCGTGCCTTTGTCGCGGTAGACGAACGGCTCGCGCGCGGGCGGGGTGGAAGCTCGCGTCTCCGCGGCGACCATGCGACCCGCGTAGCGGCCCATCTGCAGCGCCCCCTGGGCCACGCCTGGCACGGGCTTGCCGGTGTCGGCCGATTTGGCTGCGGCGAGGTCGCCGGCGATGAAGACCTCGGGGTGGCCGGGGATCGTCAGGTCCGGCCCGACCATCACCCGCCCCGCCCGATCCAATGGAACGCCCAGCGAGTTGCCCAAGGGGCTGGCTTTGACCCCCGCGGCCCAGAAGACGTTTCGGGCCGCGATGAACTCCTCCCCCACCCGCAACCCGCCCGGCGTGATGTCCGTGACCATCGCCTTCAGCCGCACCTCCACGCCCATCCGCTCCAGGTCGCGCTGCGCCCGCGCGCTGAGCTCCGGCGCAAACGGGGGCAAGACGCGATCCGCCCCTTCCAGAAGGATCACACGCGTGGCGCGGGTATCGATGTAGCGGTAGTCCCGGGGGAGCGTCTGCCCAGCGATCTCCTTGATCGCGCCGGCCAGTTCGACCCCCGTCGGCCCGGCCCCCACGACCGCGAAGGTCAGCGCCGCCTCGCGCGCCGACTCGAGGTGCTCATACTCCGCCGACTCGAACGCGAGCAGGATGCGGCGTCGGATCTCGATCGCGTCTTCCAGGCTCTTCAACCCCGGGGCCATCGGAGCCCAGTGGTCGTTCCCGAAGTAGGAATGGGTGGCGCCCGCCGCGAGGATCAGGTAGTCGTACTCGACGCTGCCACCCTCGAAGAGGAGTCGCCGCTTCTGGAGGTCGACGCCGGTGATCTCCGCGAGCACGACGCGGCAGTTTCGGACGCGGCGGAGAATCCCGCGGATCGACGAACTGATGTCCGCCGGCGAGAGCGACGCCGTCGCCACCTGGTAGAGCAGCGGCTGAAAGACGTGGTGGTTCCGCCGGTCCACGAGCGTCACCTCGACCGGCGCCTCGGCCAGTGCTTTCGCGGCTTCCAGGCCGGCGAACCCGCCGCCGACGATAAACACCCGGGGCTTGCGATTCATCCGACCACGACCTCCCATTCGCGCCGCCCCAACACCGCCACGTCCAGGCTGGCCTCTGGCGGCGTGGACGGAGCCG
>CAZKRE010000028.1:10326-25083 GCA_964555075.1 uncultured Phycisphaeraceae bacterium | reverse complement strand
TAGGCGTCGAACTGCTTCTGGTACGTCTCGTCCAGGCCGCCCGGGCCTTCGAGCGTCAGGTGGAAGGAGTACGCGTCCTTCATCTGGAACTCGCGCGACCGCAGCACGCCGAAGCGGGGGCGGATCTCGTCGCGGAACTTGGTCTGGATCTGGTAGAGCGTCTTGGGCAGGTCCTTGTGGGACTGGACCGTCGCGCCGACGAGCTCGGTGATGACCTCCTCGTGGGTCGGACCAAGCGCCATCTTCCGGCCGTGGCGGTCCTGGACGACGAAAAGGTTCTCGCCATACGCCTCGCGCCGGCCGGTCTGCTCCCAGAGCTCCAGCGGCTGGAGGGCGGGGAGGAAGACCTCCTCGGCGCCCGCGGCGGCCATCTCTTCGCGAATGATCTGCATCGCCTTGCGGAGGCTCCGCCAGCCCAGGGGCAGGTAGTCGTACGACCCGGCCGAGAGCTTCCGGATCAGCCCCGCCCGGAGCATGAGCTGGTGGGAGGGCACCTCGGCGTCGGCGGGGGCCTCACGCAAGGTCGGGATGAGCGTGTTCGTCCAGAGCGTCGGCATGGGGGGGAGTCCTGGGTCGTGAGTCCTGGGTCCTGGGTGCCGAGGCTTCGGGGGGCTTGAGGTCGGCTCAAGACTCAGGACGCGGGATTCGAAACTGATCTTGGGCCGAAATCTTACCGGTCTTTGTCGGGTGATGGCGGGGGGTCTACAATCAGCGCCATGCGCAGCATCGTGGCCGGGTTGGGCGTGGCGATCGGGTTGCTCCTGGGCGGCTGTCAGAAGCCGGTGTTCCCGGAGGACCAGCCGCGCTCACAGTACGAGCGGTACAACTCGCTGCGGGGCCGGGACACGGCGACGACGCAGCTCGACGCCTTCGGGCGGGAAAGGCCGAACCTCCGCGAACGGATGCGTCCCCTGGAATAGCGGCCGGGCCGCGCAATCCTTGCCGCCGGCGCGGGTGACAGTGGGGAGACTGTTCCTTTTATCGGGGCTTGACCGGCACAGTTTTAAGGTGTTGCATTCGCTCAACCGATGTATCACCACAGCTTGCGACGATTCATGAAGTAAGCTCTCCTCGTAGCGGGGCTCACGGTGGCGGATAAGCGAACAGTCATGGTCCTCGGCGCCCTGGTGATGGGCATGACCCTCACGAGCGGGCTGTTGCTGCTCCTCGAGCCGGGGCCGGTCGCCCCGTTCTCCGGGGTGACCCTGCAGTCGGTCGACCGGGCGGTCGAGCCCACCGAGCGGCTGTTCAACACCACCCAGCCCAAGCAATGGCTCTCGATCGTCATCCACGACAGCGGCAGCCTCAAAGGTTCGTCCGAGTCGCTCAACGCCCTCCACGAGCAGGCGGGCCTCGGCGGGCTGGGCTACCACTTCGTGGTCAACAACGGCAGCGATCAGGCGGACGGCCTGATCGAGGTCGGGTTCCGCTGGCAGCGGCAGTTCAACGGCAACTACGTCCAGGGTGACGGGGCCGAGTGGTTCAACAGCAACGCGATCGGGATCTGCCTCGTCGGTGACGCCGACCGCCGGTCCTTCACCGAGGCGCAGCTCCGCGAACTGGTCTGGCTGGTCCAGCAACTCCAGGCGAAGTTCAACGTCCCGAGCGACGCGGTCTTCGTCGAGGTGGGCAGCGGGCAGCAGGGTCCGAGCAAGCTGTTCCCTTACGCCTGGTTCCGCGGGCAGCTCCTGACGCCGCGGACGCCCTGACGCGATCGGCCGGCGACCCATCGAAAGACGCTCCACCCCCGCCCGAGGCGCCGCCGCCCCGGGCGTTGTTCCATGGCTGGGGGGGGGGCGGTTCCGGGAGCCGGAGGGGCGCTAGGATCCCGTGGCTCGTGAAGCGGGTGGAAAGTCGCGCGCCGAGTTGGACGATGAATCGAACGGCCCGAGGTTGTGGCTCCCCGGGTGTGGAGCTACATTGGGAGACATACCGTTATCCGGTCATCCCGTTTCGACAACGTGTTAAGGGCGATCAGGACCAGGCCGGGCACGCTTAGAGCGTGTGGGTGATGGTCCATCCGCTTGCTGCATGGCCGAGTTTCACGAAATTGCGGGCTACGAAGTGCTGTCGACGCTGGGCTTCGGCGCGCGCAGCACGATCTACTCGGTGCGCGACCCCAAGCGCGGCGAGTGCTATGCCTTGAAGCGGGTGGTCAAGTCGTCCCCGAGCGACCAGCGGTATCTCGACCAAGCGATCGCCGAGCACGAGATCGCCAGCAAGTTCGACCACCCGTCGCTGCGCAAGAGCCTGAAGCTCATCAAGCAGCGGGAGTTCATCCGGGTCACCGAGGTGCTGGTCCTGATGGAGCTGGTGGAGGGCAAGACTCTCGAGCACTACCAGCCCAACGGGTTGCTGGAACTGCTGGCGATCTGCCGGCAGGTGGCGGCGGGTCTGCAGACGATGCACGACCTGAACTATGTTCACGCCGACATCAAGCCCAACAACATCATGCTCTCCAACCGGTGCGATCCGCAGGACCCGGCGAGCCAGGTGAAGATCATCGACTTTGGGCAGAGCTGCTCGATCAATACACAGAAGGACCGGATCCAGGGGACGCCGGATTACATCGCCCCGGAACAGGTGCTGCGCAAGCCGATCACGCCCAAGACGGACATCTTCAATCTTGGTGCGACGATGTACTGGCTGCTGACGGGCAAGCACGTGCCGACGATGATCCCCAAGAAGGGGGCGGGGGTGCAGTTGCGGGTGGAGCAGAAGTCTCAGACGCCCGCCGAGCTGAATCCCCAAGTCCCGCCGGCGCTGTCGAGCCTGGTGATGGACTGCGTGGAGAAGCACGCGAGCGATCGACCGATGGACATGACCGAGGTGATCAATCGGCTGGAGATCGCGGCGTCGCAAGTGGCGCGGCTCAACGGCAAGCAGGCCGCGGAGGACAAGGCGGCTCGTCTCGCCCGCCGCTCCGCGGGCTGACCGCACCGGGAGGCTCAGCGGGCAGAGTCCGGGGCGTCTACGATCGCTTGAGGGTCGTTTAGAATCATCCCACGCCCATGGCTGCCCGGCTCCGGCCACGGCGCTTCGGCCGGGTCATCGTCTGGCGATCCGGGTGATCTCCTGTCGTAGGATGGCTCTATGCGCACGTCTTTCCCGCACCAGCCGCTGATCCTCCTGCTTGCCCTCTGGTGCTGCGTGCAGCCGGCGTTTGCCGCACCCTCCGACGACGAGATCGAGGCCGCGATCGTGCGGATGCAGAACTGGCTCCTCCGGCAGCAGAACGCGGAGAGGGGCAACTGGGAGAAGTCGCCGCCCCCCTCGGCCGACGTCGCGAATCACGAGCGCTCCCGGACCCACGGCCAGACGCTGATGGCGACCTACGCGCTCCTGGGCAGCGGCTGGAGCCCGCAGGAGGAGCGGCTTGCCAAGGCGCTGCGGTTCCTGCGCGAAAACGAGCCGTGGGGCACGTATGGGACTTCTGTGCGTTCCCACATCTGGGCCCTGCTCCCGGACGCCTACCTCCCCAACCTCCAACGCGACGCCGAGTGGCTCCTCAAGGCCCAGAACGGCGGGCTCTGGGACTACGGCCCGGTTCGGCGCGCGCGGGTCGACCACTCGACGACGCAGTACGGCGTGCTGGGGCTCTGGGAGTTCGCCAAGCGGGGCGGCCGCACACCCGACAAGGTGTGGCAGGACGCGATGCTCCACTTCATCGATTACCAGGGGAAGGACGGCGGCTGGGCCTACTCCGCCAAGGGAGACGTCGCGGGCCAGGCCAGTGGGTCCATGACCGCGGCCGGCCTCACCGTGCTGTATATCGGCATCCAGCAGCTGTACACGAACAGGGAAGTGCCCCCCGCGGTGCTCGACGCCCTCGCCCGGGGGCACGCCTGGCTCGACCGGCACTTCACGGCCGACAAGAACCCCCAGCCACCCTTGGCGAAGGGGCGAGGCCACGACTGGTACTACCTCTACTGCATCGAGCGTGTGGCGCTGGCCAGCGGCGTCAAGACGTTCGGGGGCGTCGACTGGTTCGAGGCCGGCGCGGCACGCATCCTCAAGGCCGAGGGCGGGCGTGGGCACGTCGCCGGCGTGGTGGACACGTCGTTCTGCCTCATGTTCCTCGCCCGCGGCCGCGTGCCTGTCTGGATCAACAAGATCCAGCTCGCCAAAGGCGATTGGAACAATCGCCCCAACGACATCTACAACGTCAACGCGTACCTCGGCGACCTCCGCGAAGGCGAACTCAACTGGCAGGTGATCGACCTGGACACCCCCGCGTCCTCCTGGATCAACGCGCCCATCGCCTGGCTCAGCTCCGATGACCCGGTCGAGCTGACCGATGCGCAGCGAGGCAACCTCAAGCGGTACCTCGACCTCGGCGGGGTCCTGGTGGCGAACCCCGAGGGGAGCGGGACCCGCTTCACGAACTCCATCCGCGGCCTCGCGCGGGCGATGTACCCCGATCTGAGCTTCGCACCGATGCCCGCCGACCACGCCGCCACCTCGATGCTGACGCCCACCGGCGCCACCGCGACCCGGGGTATACAAGTCCTCAACAACGGCGTCCGTGACCTCGTCATCCTGCTCGGGCAGGACTGGGGCCGGAACCTCCAGACCGACCGCCAGCCGGGCGAGTCGGACGCGTGGGGGGTGATGACGAACCTGTATGGCGTGGTGACGGAGCGGGGCCGGCTCGACAACCGACTCGTGCCGCGGATCGAGCCCCGCCGGTCCCGCGCGGCCAAGGGCGACATCGCGGTCGCGCGGGCCCGCTACGACGGTGGGCAGTGGGACATCGAGCGGCAGGCGTGGGAGCCGCTGAAGCCGGTGCTCTTCAACCACGCCGGGTTCGACATCGATCCCGCCGACATCCCCCTCGCCGAGACGGGCTCGTCGAAGGTGGCGCTGCTGCACCTGGCGGGCGTGGACGCGGTCGAACTGTCCGACTCGGAGAAGGAGTCCATCAAACGCTTCGTCGAGGGGGGCGGGACCTTGCTCGTCGAGACGGTCGGGGGCCGGGGCGACTTCTCCGTGAAGATCGAGGAGCAGTTGCGGGACGTCTTTGCCACCGAGTCCATCCCGCTCGCGAACTACGACCCACTCGTGACCGGCCAGGGGCTCGAGGGTGGCAAGCGGATCACCCGGGTGCTCTTCCGGCAGTTCAGCGTGCTCAACATGGCCGCCAAGCGCGACGTCCGGATGGCGGCGTTCCGCGTCGGCGACCGGCCGGGCGTCATCATCACGCACGACGACCTCTCAATGGGTGCTCTCGGCGTGAAGCGATGGGGGATCAACGGCTACCAGCCCGATGTCGCCCGCGACCTGCTCACCAACATCCTGCTCACCGCGAGGAAGCACCGGAAGTAGCCTCGGCCGGCCTCGGGATCCCGTCGCGCGCCGCGAGGATTGCGGGCCGAGCCGCCCACGTCGCCCGGGCCCGCCGCGCTTCAGCCAGCAGCACCACGTAGAACCACACGAAGAGCAGCGGGAGTGCCGCCAGGACGGCGAGCGTGGCGACGTTTGCCAGAGTTCTCACGCGCGTGTAGTAGCGCCAGAAGCCGTTCGACCAGAACACCGGCCCGCCAGCTCCTCCGCCGCCGCCACCAGGCGTCAGCCACACCTCCAGCAGGGTCAGCCAGCCGAACCAGTCGTGCATCAGCCACACCGCAAGCGTCCAGACGACCGCCGCGACGGCGGCGGTCAGCAGGCACGCCAGCGACAGCGCGTTGTTCGGCACACGCTTCGCCAAGGCACGCGCGTAGACCAGCAGGCTCGCGACCGACACGATCAGGAGCATCCACGGCACGACCACGAGCCCGTTAAGGAACTCGCTCGTGCCGTGGACGGCCAGGTTGCTCAGCGCCACCAGCACCGCCGCCGCGATCGATCCGACGAGGCACGCACGGCACACCCTCGCCGGGTGCCAGAACCGGGGCGGGCTGAGCGGGTCGGGCTCCCGCACAGTCGCCACCCACATCCCGCGCACCCCGACCACCACGCCCGTGCAGAACGGCACCAGCGGCACCAGGATCACGAGCCACTCCGGCAGCGGGTGCCGCAGATTGGTGACCCACCCCGAGTAGATCAACCCGGCGAGCCCAAGCCCGCAGGCGACGACCACCGCCAGTCGGTTCAGCCCGCCCCAGACCGTCCGCAGCCAGTCCGGCTCGCAGTACCGGAGCCACGAGCCCCGCGTCGATCGCCCCACGGCCAGGCCGCACTCCGGGCAGCGGCCCTCGGCCTCCGCTCCCAGCAGGTCGTAGTCGCACCGCACGCACGGCAGGTGCGTCAGCAGCCGCCCGCCCTCGTCAATCCGGATCGGTTCCGCTGCGGCCATTCGATCTCCTCCCGAAGACGGCCCCGAGGATCACCGCAAGATACACCGGCACATACTCCAGCCACACCACCCATCCCGGCGGCTTGAACGCCACGTCCAGCACCGCCGCGTAGCTCCACGCCATCGTGAGGCTCGCGACCCAGATGGCCGGAGCGAACCACGCCCCGGGCCGAATCGGCAGGAGCGCCAGCGCCCAGAGCAGGTACCACGGGTGCGCGGTGCTCGACAGCAGCACCGCCGCGAACAGGAACGCCATTGCCGCGGTGACCGCGTCGCGCGCCCGCCACGTAGCCGCGAGCAGCACGACCGCGAGCGCGCCGCCGCAGACCCGGTCCGCCGCGACCTTGTCGCCCAGGGCCCACCACGCGGCGGCGTGAAGCGAGCCGTTCCACTCCCAGTACTCCGCGAAGACACGGGCCGTGTGCACCATCCGCGTCAGGCCGCCTTCCATCAGCAAGAACGGCACATAGAGCACGCCGAGCGCCGCGCCGCCCGCCACGCCAGCCGCAATTGAGGTTCGCCATCGCCCGCTCCGCAGCCATCGCCACGCGATCGGCATCGCCACCGGCGCGACCACCGGCTTCACCGCTGCCGCGATTGCGAGCCCGACGCCCACGGCCGCGCCGGATCGGCCCGCGTGTCGGGCCGCCAGCAGGGCCGCGAGCAGCGCCAGGATGCCGATCGGCTCCTGGTGCCCGGACCACGCCGTCTCCGTCACGGCCAGCGGGTGCCACGCGTAGAGCACCGCCCACCACGCCGACCGGCCACCCGCCCGAAGCGCGATGAGCAGCAGCGCAATGATCCCGAGGTCGAACGCGATGAGGACCAGCCGAAGCGCCACCTGCCCCGTCGGCGGCGCCAGCGGTCGCCCGGTGATCATCCGGTGCGCCGCGGCCGTGGCGCCGAAGACCGCCTGGCTTGCCGGCTGGTAGATCGTCGCGAGGTGGGGGTGGTTGATCCGCGCCAGCCACGCCTCGTCCGGCTCCGCCGCGCGCCGCTCCCGGGGGGTGACGGAGTAGGGGTTCGTCCCCTCCGCAACGTGTCGGCCGTCGAGCAGGTACCGCCAAAGGTCCGTGCTCAGCAGCGGGTCTGCCCCGATCGCCAGGGGCAACCGCAGCGCGGCCGCGACGAGCAGGATGGTCACGGCGGCGGTGGTGTGGCGAGCATCGCCCGGAGGAGTCGTGCGACGTGTCGGAGCGATCCTCCACAGCCGCCACGCGATCGCCGTCAGCGCCCCCCACGCCAGCGCCGACCCGATCCAGTAGACCGTCATCACGCCAGCCGTGCCGATGCTTCGCTCCCCGCGTGTTCCACCGCCCGCGTCAGGACGCCCACCAGCGTCGCCTTGACCTCATCCATCGTCGGCGCCGCGTCACCCAGCAGGTCCCGCAGGCTCGTCACCGGCCGCCCGGCGAGCCCGCACGGGATGATCAGCCCGAAGTGGGACAGGTCCGTCGAGACATTCAGGGCGAGCCCGTGCATCGTCGTGTTCTTGCGCACGCGGACGCCCATGGCACACACCTTCGCCAGCTCGCCGCCGCGGCCCGGGTCGCGGACCCAGACGCCCGTTGCCGACGCGTCCCGCTCGCCCTCGACGCCGAACGCGGCGAGGGTGTCGATCACGACGCCTTCAAGGAACCGCATGTACCGCCCGAGGTTCAGGCCCAGCGGCGCCATCCGCAGGATCGGGTAGGCCACGAGCTGCCCGGGGCCGTGGTAGGTCACGTCCCCGCCGCGGTCGGTTTCCTGCACGTCCACGCCCAGCGCGGCCAGACGTTCCCGGGGCAGAAGCACGTGCCCCGCCGCACCTTTCCGCGGCGTGACGGTGATCACCGGGTCGTGCTCCACGAGCAGCACCGTCATCGGCTCCCGCCCCTCGCCAACCGCCTCGTTGACCGCGCGCTGGATCGTCAGGGCCTCGGCATAGGCCAGCCGGCCCAGATCACGGACACGCGGTTCGGGGGAGGGTGATTTGACGGCCACGGCCTTTCTCGTTCTCGTAATCGTACATGCCGGACATCCATCCGACCGCCGTGATCTCCCCCGACGCCCAACTGGCGGACGACGTCGTCGTCGGCCAGTACTGCACCATCGAGGGCAAGGTCACCCTCGGGCCCCGCACCCGGCTGATCGGACACGTCTACCTCAAGGGCCCGCTCGTCATGGGCGCGGGCAACACCGTCTACCCCTTCGCCTGCATCGGGTACGCACCCCAGCACCGCGGCTTCGACCCCAAGACCTACGGCCCGGGCATCCGCATCGGCGACGACAACGTCTTCCGCGAGAGCGTCACCGTCCACCGCGCGTTCACCGAAGAGCCCACGCTCATCGGCAACCGCAACTACTTCATGATCAACAGCCACGTCGGGCACGATTGTCGGATCGGCGACGGCTGCACCCTTGCCAACCAGGTCCTGCTCGCCGGCCATGTCCGCCTGGGCGACGGCGTGACCATCGGCGGCAACGCCGGCGTGCACCAGTTCTGCCGTATCGGCCGGCTCGCGATGATCTCGGGCATGGAGCCGCTCAAGCAGGACGTCCCGCCGTTCTGCGTCGTCCACCCCTTCGAGGGGCCGCAGTCGCTCAACCTCATCGCCCTCCGCCGGGCGGGGCTCCGGGCGCACATCAAGCCGCTGCAGCAGGCGTTCCGCATCCTCTTCCACCAGGGCCACACCAACCCCCGGGCCGCGGCGATCATCGAGGAGCGGCTAGGCGATGACCCGCTGTGCGTCGAGTTCGCCGCGTTCGTGCGCGAGACCAAACGCGGCATCGCCCGCCCGCTCCGCGTCCGCATCAGCGACCACCGACCCGTGGGGGCGGAAACGCCCGAGGAGTGATCCCCCGTTAGCCGCGGCGTTTACGCCGCGCGGGCGCTCCGGGTCATTCGGCGCCCCAGCGCGGTGCAAGCACCGCGGCTAACGGGAGCGGGCGCTAGACCTTCATCGCGGGCTCGTATCGCAGCGCGTCCGCGTAGCGCTTGCGGATCGGCTCGGCCACCTCGCGGATGAAGAGGTCCACCTGCTCGGGCGCCCGGCCGACGAAGCGGTCCGCCTCCATGGCCGCGGCCAGGTCCACGCCCGCGAAAGCCGGGTCCTGCGCCAGCCGGTCGAGCAGGTCGTTGGTCGCGCCCTCGCTTTTCACGCGGGCCGCGGCGGCCTGGCTGTGGGTGCGGATGACCTCGTGCAGTTCCTGGCGATCGCCGCCACGCTGCACCGCCGCCATCAGCAGGTTCTCCGTCGCCATGAACGGCAGCTCCGCCGCGAGGTTCGCGGCGACCGTCTTCTCGTAGACCACCAGGCCCGACGCCACGTTGATCACGAGGTCCAGCACCCCGTCGAGCGCGAGGAAGGGTTCGGGCAGCGTGAGCCGACGCGCGCTCGAATCGTCGAGCGTCCGCTCGAACCACTGCTCGGCCGCGGTCACGTAGGGCGTCTGCGTCAGCCCGATCACGAACCGCGCGAGCCCGCAGATCCGCTCGCTCCGCATCGGGTTCCGCTTGTACGCCATCGCGGACGAGCCGATCTGGTCCTTCTCGAACGGCTCCTCCATCTCCTTGCGGTTGGCGAGCAGCCGCACGTCGTTGCCGAACTTCTGACAGACCGCGGCCACCGCGGCAAGGGTCCCCGCGACCATCCCGTCCACCACGCGGGGATAGGTCTGGTTGGTCAGCAGGAACCGCTGCCCCCCGTCGGGGTGCCAGCCCATCTTCTGCGTCACCAGCCGGTCGAGCTCGTCGATCTTCGCGCCCGGGTCCGCGGCATCCTTGAAGAGTTCGAGGAATGACGCCTGCGTGCCGGTGGTGCCCTTGACGCCACGGAACCGCAAGCGGTCGATCCGCGCCTCGACCTCCTCGAGGGCGAGGGCGAGGTCGTATGCCCATCCGGCGGCCCGCCGGCCGACGGTCGTCGGCTGGGCCGGCTGGTAGTGGGTGAACGCCAGGGTCGGCAGGCCGCGGTACCGGGCCGCGAACTCCGCCAGCCGGTGGATCGCCGCGGCGAGCTTCTGCGCCACCAGTTGCAGCGCCTCGCGGACCTGGATCAGCTCCGCGTTGTCGTTGACGAACTGGGAGGTGGCGCCGAGGTGGATGATCGGCCGGGCCTTGGGCGCGACGTCGCCGAGCGTGTGCACGTGCGCCATCACGTCGTGGCGGAGCTTCTTCTCGTACTCGGCCGCCTTGGCGTAGTCGATCGGCTGGTCCACCGCCGCGCGGAGCTGGGCGATCTGCTCGTCGGTGATGGGGAGCCCCAGCTCCCGCTCCGCCTCCGCGAGCGCGAGCCAGAGCCGCCGCCACGTGCCAAACCGCTTGCGGGCGGACCAGATGGCCTGCATCTCGGGTGACGCGTTGCGGCTGGACAGGGGGGACTGGTAGCGCAGGTCTTCCATAGGCGGGGGATGGTAACGCAAGGTGCGGTGGAGGCTGGGTCCGCTCGGTCCTGACCCCCCGGGGGCGTCGCTCGGGAACATCCGAGGCGGCGTGGAATACAACTGTTGCATTCGCTCCCGCTTTGAGTATGCTCACAGACCGTCGACCACGCATCCCAACCCCGCGCTGAGAGGAACTCTGAATGAAGCACCGCATCAGAACGATGGTGGCGGCCGGCCTCGCCGCCGGCATGATCGCCTCGATCCCCGCTCAGGGGCAGGCCCCGCAGATCGGCCAACTCGACCCGGATGGCAACGGGCTCTACGACAATCAGGAGCGGAAGGTCCTGCTGGACACGCTCGCCGCGGCCTGGCCCGAACTCGAGGGGCCGTTCGACCACGACGGTGACGGTCAGGTCACGATCGAAGAGCAGACGCAGGGGCGGCACCCGATCACGACCCTTGACGCGACCAGCCTGCTCGCCAGCGGGCTGGAGGTGCCGTGGGCGATCGACATCTTCCCCGAGTGGATCACGACCGCGTATCTGCAGGAGGACGTGGAGCAAGGCGAGGTGTCCGATCACCTCCCGCGCGGCAACCGGCGGCGGAACGCCACGCAGGAGTCGTCGTCTCTCCGCCCCCGGCGGGCGGCGGATCGCGGCGGCGTGACGTTCGCGGAGAACTCGGGCCAGCACCTGACGGCGGAAGGGTATCGCGCGGCGCGGTGGGACTATCGCTGGACGCTCTTCACGTTCCGCATCGACGCGAACACCGGTTCGGGGAAGCAGACGGTGCTGCTGGACCTCAACTCCGGCAAGGAGTCGAGCCGGTCGTCGCCGAAGGTCTGGTTCAACAAGGACACCGGGCTGCACGTGCAGTACCTGGGCCTGAACAAGGGCGGGATCGACAAGCGGGTCCTGACCGCCAGCAACGTCGTCGCCGACGGCGAGACGTGGAACGTCCTCGTGTGCGGCATCCGCTTCGGGCAGATGTATGCGTCGGTGAACGGCGTCGAGCTGACGTCTGAACGCCCCCAGCCGCCCCGATTCTCCGGCGAACTCCCCCCGCGGGACGGCGTCGTGACGTACCTCGGCGATACGAGCAAGACCAACATGGCGTGGGCGTACGACGCGCTGGTGTTCGGAATGACGGAGCCTTCCGAGGCGATGGTGCGGAAGCTCACCGGCTGGGCGGCGCACCGCGCGGGAAGTCAGGGCATCCTGCCGGAGGACCACCCGTACCGCGCGACCCGGCCGATCGTCGACCGCGAAGACTTCCCCTACCGGTACGTGCACGACGCTGAGAAGGGCGACGCGTGGGGCGCCACGCTCAGGAGGCCGGAGAAGACCGCCAACACCGGCGGCCCGCGGGTCGAGCCGCAGGGCTGGGAACGGGTCTTCTTCGACGACTTCAACGAGCGCCGCGTCGCCAACAGCGGCAGCGGCGAGGCGGAGGTGTGGGCGGCCCCGGGTTGGAACACCTCGGTCGGGATGGCCGCGACGCTGCTGACCCCGACCCAGAAGCCCGACGTCTACCTGCACGACGCCGAGAAGGGCCTCATGACGCTCACGCTCGATCAGCGCAACGACGGCCGCTGGGTCGGCAGCGCGATGTACACCATCAACGACCTGGGCCACGGCTACACGTGGGCCGGGCCGAAGATCTTCCGCATCCGCGTCAAGTTCCCCAAGACCGCGCCGGAGGACCTCGCGACCGGCCTGTTCCCGGCGTTCTGGTCCTACAGCACCGACTTCCTCTTCTGGCGGACCACCAACCGCATCGAGAACGACTGGGCCGAGTGGGAGGGCAAGAACCCCTGGTGGCTCAACGGCCTCTCCACCCACGTCCACTACTCCCACTTCCGCAACAACATCTTCGCGAAGAGGGCAGAGAGCTATAAGCGGTTCAAGGTCTGGGGGTCGGAGATGACGGAGGAGAAGACCAACATCCCCGGCGGGATCTACGTGTGGGACGGCCAGTTCCACACCTGGGAGTGGATCGTTGACGAGGACACCACGTACATCAACATCACCGCGCCCGATCAGAACGGCGAGGAACGCTGGTACGAACTCTGTCGCGTCCCGACGGCGCCGACCTACCTGGAGGCGCTCGACCTGCAGGTCAACTACGCCCTGAAGAACACGGGCTCGCCGAAAGATGGGGAGCGGCAGGACATGATCATCGACTTCATCGAGGTGCTGCAGAAGACCGACCGGCTCGCGGAAGTGCCCGAACCGTTCACGGCCCTGCCAAAGCTCAGCGGGACGGTCGAGGCGGGCGAGACGATCACTTGCGAGCCGAATGTCGAGGGCGTGAAGGACATCCGCTACTTCTGGTTCGCGGACGCGGTCCCGCTGACGTGGGGCCCGGATAGCACCTACACGGTGACCGAGGCCGACGCGGGCAAGGAGATCCGCTGCATGGTCAAGGCGGTCGGCGCCCTCGACCAGCCCGAGGCCTGGAGCGAACCGCTCCGGTAAGCGTCGGTCAGCATGGAAAGGCCCCACGTTCCGCCGCGGCAGGCTCGCCTGCCGCGGCTTTTGTTTGCAGCGTGGACGGGGAGGGTTTGCTTGCGGGAGCGGGCGATCGGACCCGCCCCAACCCGGGCGGCACCCGCCAGGCTCCTCGATCTTCCCCGCAAGCTCAACGTCCCATGCTGTTACACTGGTTCCTTCCTCGCCCACTGGGACGGCGGGGGTTTTGCGAGGGCCGGGTGAAGCCCGGGTGTCCATGGCCGAGCCGCACGAGAGAGACCTGCTCGCCCGCGCCAAGAAGGGGGATCAGGCTGCGCTGGGGGAGCTGCTGCGGGTGCATCAGGGGCGGGTGTTCAACGTCTGCCTGCGGATGGTGCACAACCGGGACGATGCGGCGGAGCTGACGCAGGACGTGCTGCTGAAGATCGTCCAGCACCTGCCCGAGTACCGGGGCCAGGCGGAGCTGACGACCTGGATGACCCGGATCGCGATGAACCAGTCGATTTCCCACCTGCGGAAGCGGAAGCTGCGGCAGACGGTCAGCCTGGACGGCACCGGAAGCGGGAGCGGGGCGTCGCGGAACGGACGCGCGGGGACCGGGGGGGAGGAGGCCCCGGCGATGCGGCTGCGTTTGGCGGATAGTCGGGAACCCGGGCCGGGGGAACGCGTCGAAAGGGAAGAGATGCTCGATCGCCTGCGGCAGGCTATCCGGGAGCTCGACGAGGAGTTTCGGGCGGTGCTGGTGCTTCGGGACGTCGAGGAGATGGACTACGCCCTGGTCGCCGAGACGCTGGGGCTGCCTCTGGGGACGGTGAAGAGCCGGTTGTTCCGGGCGCGCCTGGCGCTGCGGGAGAAGATGATGACGATGGAGCGGGCGGACGCGGGGGGCGTCGCCGCGGGGTCCGAGGGCGGTGCGGGCGAAGTCGGCGGGGGTGGGGATCCCGGGGATGTGCTGCCGTTGCGGCGTGAGGTGCAGTAAGCGATGGCGAAGAACGACGAGAACCTGATCCTCGGCTACGTGGAGGGCGAACTCTCCGAGGGCGAGCGTGCGCAGGTCGAGGCGATGCTTCAGGAGGACGCGGCGTTGGCATCGCTGGTGGCGGGGATGGTGGAGGACCGGGCGGGGCTGCGGTCGCTGCCGAAGGAGGTCCCGCCGAGCGACCTGGTGGAGGACGTGCTGGGTCGGGTGGAGCGGGGGATGCTGCTGGGCGAGCCGCTGGAGCCGGTCGACACGCAGCCGGCTGAGGCGCGGCGGTACCGGCTGGGACGGGTCGCGGCTTACGGCGGGCTGGCGGCGCTGCTTTTGATCAGTGGCGGCCTGCTGACCCTCTCCCTGACGACCGGAGGCCTGCGCGAGCAGGCCCAGCTCCACGCGGAGGCGGGCAGCTTCTTCGAGAACGGAGGCCGGTCGGCGGATGCGGGCGACACGCGCCTCGGCAATCGTGGCGCGACCCGTGCGACCCCCGCGGATCAGCGGGCCCTGGCGGCAACGGAGACGCAGACGGGCGATGCCGCGGCGGCGGACACCGCGGACCCGGCCTCTCCGAGCGGCGGCGCCGATGCGACACGTGTGGCCGAGGGGCAGCGAACGGACCGGCCCCGCCCCGAGGCGATGCCGGAGATGGC
>CAZKRE010000028.1:0-10226 GCA_964555075.1 uncultured Phycisphaeraceae bacterium | reverse complement strand
GGAGATGGCGCTCGCCGCCACCGAGGGGGCTGCGGCGCCGCAGCGGTTCAGGTTCCAGCGATACACCCCGCCGCTCGTGGTGCGGACGCCCCCGCGGGACGCCGGGCGGGCCGTCACGGCCGCTTTCCGTGATGGCGACGGCGACGGCGGTGCGGACGCGGCGCGGGAGTCCTCGATGGCGGGCCTCCGCGTGAAGGTGCTCGCCCGCGACCCCGCGCAGGCGAAGCGGGACGTGCTGCGGTGGGCGACGTCGAACCAGGTCGCCGTGGTGGAGGAAGAGCCGCCGCAGGGGGTCGGCCGGCAGCGGGGTGAGGCCGTCGATGATGGGGGTGACCGCCCCGGCGACGCACCGGCAAGGGCGTTCTCGTACGCGGGCTCCGCCGGATCGTTGGGCGAGGGGCAGAAGGTCGTCATGCTCCGGCTCGAGCCGCGGCAGACGCTCGGCTTCGTGCAATACCTCAACCGAGACGGGCAGGAGGCGGGGCTCGTGCCGCTCGATTCGGTGGTGTGCCGCCGGTCGAACGAGAGCAAAGGCGGGGGCGACGCGTATGCCCGGATTGGGCAGCAGGTCGCGAAGTCGCGGCTCGCGCCGGCGGAAGAGGCGCAGCGGGTGACCCGGCGGCTCGAGCGGCTCGAGCAGAACGTCCGTGAACGGCGGCAGGATCGGTCGGGGAGCGCGGTGGCGATGCGGCCGCTCGCGCTGGGCGCCTACGCGGCGGACCGGGCGCCCGTCGAGCAGGTCGAGAAGGACGAGCTTGAGCGGATCACCCTTGGCGACGAACCGGCGGCGCCTGAGGCCCCGCAACCGGCGGACCGGCTGTGGACCAACCGGCTCGCGGTGAGCGATTGGGACCTGCTCTTCCAGTACGGGCTGCCCGACCCGAACCTCGTGGCCGAGGGGCACGGCAGCGTCGATGCCGACGGCCACCTGACGGTGCCGGTGATCATCTCGTCGCCCGACCCTTGAGGTTTCCCGCCGGGGTCTCACGAAACGTCCGGATGGTGAGCCCGCCCGCGGCGTCGACGGTGACGGTGCTCATGCCGTCGTAGGCGGTGACGAGCCTGCGGATGTGGGGGGAGGCGGCGAAGGCGGCTTCCCACTTGTCGTTCCGCAGCCGGGCGTGCCCGGACGACTGCAGCGCGACGGCGGGCGCGACAGCCGCGAGCCACGCGGGCGAGGCGTCGACGTAGCTGCCGTGGTGCGGCAGGTCGGTGACGTCGGCGTCGAGGTCGTCGAGCGCGAGCAGGCGGGTGAGTGGGTCCTGCTGGGCGTCGCCGTGGAGGAGGATGCGTCGACCGGCGACGCGGGTCGAGAGCACGATCGAGTGGTCGTTGCTGATGCGGGCGCGGTAGTCGGCGGGGGGCCAGAGGGCGTCGAGCACGGCGCCGCCGTGGCGCTCGGTCCAGCCGCGCGTGACGGTGATGAGCGGCAGGTCCCGCTGGCGCAGTTGTTCGAGGAGGAAGGCCGCGGAGCTGCCGGGGCTGTCGGCGGCGTGGGCGAGCAGTTGCGGAGGCAGGAGGACCCGGCCGACGGGCAGGGCGTCGGCGACGTCGAGCACGCCGCTGAAGTGGTCGAGGTCGGCGTGGGAGATGACGAGCGTGTCGATCCGGTCGACGCCGATCGCGTGGAGCGCGGGGACGACGGAGCGTTCGCCGACGTCGAGGTAGGCGGCGGAGCCGCAGTCGAACATGAGCGTGTGGTCGGCGTCGGGGAGGCGGAGGACGAAGCAGGAGCCGTCGCCGACGGCGATCATGGTGAGCTCCGCGGCGGGTGGCGCCGGGCCGAATGCGCGGCCGACCCAGGGCGGCGCCGCGAGCCAGAGCACGAGCCCGACGCCCACACAGCCCGCCGCCGCCGGCCGGCGGGCGAACCGGCCGGCAAACAGCGCCGCGACGACGAGCAGCGCCCCGGCCGTCCAGGCCAGCGGCGCCGGCTCGGGCAGCCGCAGCAGAGCCAGCGGCCACCGTGACGCGTTCGCCACCAGGCTCAGCAGCGTGTCGGTCAGCCACGCGACCGGCCCCGCCAGGACCAGCGAGACACTCGGGAGCACCGCCCCGACAAGCACCTTCACATACCCCGCCCACAGCAGGAGCATGACCGGGACCAGCGCCAGCACGGACAGCAATGCGGCGAGCGGGTTCACCACGCCGAAATGGAAGGCGACCACGGGCAGCGTGAGCGCGAAGGCGACGAGACTCGCGGCACAGGCCTCGACCCCCCAACGTGCCGGCCGGTCCCACCAGGGGGTGACGCGCAACGGGATCGCGGGTGGCGGGTAGAGCCAGGCCGCAACCGGTCGCGTCCACAGCAGCAGCGCCAGCACCCCGCCGAAGCTGAGCTGGAATCCCGGCGCGAACAGGTCCATCGGCCGCCAGGCGAGCACGATCACCGACGCGAGGGCGAGCAGGTCGAGCGCGGCGACGCGGCGGCCGCTGGCGTACGCCAGCAGGAAGACGCTCGACGCGATGCCCGCGCGGACGACCGGCACATAGGCGGGGATCGCCATCAGGTAGACGAGCAGCACGGCGAGCGCGACCGCCGACGCCTGCGACGGGCGACCCAGCAGGAGCCGGGCGACGCCGCAGACGAGCGCCATGAGGATGACCATATGGGCGCCGCTGATGGAGAGGATGTGCGACAGGCCGACGAGGCGGAACTGCTCGCGGACGTCGCTGAGGTCGCCGGACCGTTGGCCGAGCAGCAGGGTGCGGAGGAGCGCGAGCCGGGCCGGGTCTCCTTCGAGCCCCAGCGCGAGCGAGCGGTCGGCGGTGCGGGCGCACCACCAGCGGAGCTGCCGCAGGGCCCGCAGGGGCGTGAGCGGCGGGTCGGCGAGCCGTTCGCAGACCGCGGCGGTCGGGAGCGACAGCCGGCCGAAGATGCCCCGGTCGGCGAAGGCGGCGGCGTGGTTGAAGTCGCCCGGGTTCAGCGGCGGCTCGATCCGCCCGAGCCAGCCGCGGCACCGGACCCGCTGCCCCTCCCGGACGCCCGCGTCGGGCGCATCCACCCGAACGAGCAGCCCGCCGCGCACCGGCTGCGGCTGTCCCTGGACGACGATCGATTCTGTCCGCAGGGTAAAGAGCGTCGCGGGCGGCTCCCAGTTGAACTCGCCGAAGGGCCCGACGTCGTAGCTGCGGAGCCACGGCGGGCCGTCGATGACGCCGACCACCTCCGCGAGCTGCGGCTCGGCGGCAACGAACCGGCGGAGGTCGCGGCCGTCGGTGTGGTGCACGCGGAGGATGTACCACGCGGCCGAGAGCGCGACGACGGCGAGCAGGGCCCAGTGCGCCGCCGCGCAGACCTGCCGACGGCGGAGGCGGATGATGGCAACGGTGGCGAGCGGCGCCGCGAGCAGCAGCCAGACCGCGACGTGAGGAACGGACCAGCCGAGAAGGATGCCGACGATCACCGCATAGGCGAGGTGGCGCAGTGGCCCGGCGCGCGGCGCGTGAGGCGTGTCCCCCATACCGTTAGTCTATTCACGTGATGCGCTGCCGGCGACCGTCGAGAGACGGCCGCCGCCTTGCAACTGCTGCCCCCAGCAGGAGCAGCGCCGCCGACGTGGGTTCTGGCAGCACGGTGACGGTGATGCTCCGTGGCAGGTAGGTGACGTCATAGCCGGGGGTGACGTGTTCGAAGACGTCCGTGATGTCGTGCCCGATGGCGGTGGCGATGGTGTAGGTCTGCCCCGGCGTTCCACCGAGCAGCTCGAGGTAATCCTCGTCCGACAAGCCGAAGCCGGCGGCGGTCAGCGGGGTGGTCGTGAGCTCGTCGAGGGAGATCTTGAGCCGCGCGCCTTCGAGGAAGGTGAGCCAACTGGTCCCGGAGAGAGACCCGCCGCTGATCTCGACCGTGCCGCTCGACCTCAATCCTCGCCCACCCACGAACTTGACGTATCCAGCCGAGGCGCGGAGCGTCCCGGTGTTGTTCAGATTCGTCTCGAAGACGAACCCGGCGTCCGCGGTGTCGGCGTCCATGATGCCGTGATTGATGATGTCTCCGATGCCACCGCTGTAGAGCCGGCCGTGCCGCCCCCGGACGGTCGTTCCCGCTTCGATCTCCAGCGTGCGGAGGCTGAAGGGGGAGGTCGTGAGGTGGGCGGGATTCTCCGCCGTCCCCGCCAGCACGACCTCGCCCCCGCCGCCGAGTGTCGAAAGCCCATCGCGCTGATCGAAGTGAACCTGGACACCCGCACCGAGCGTTACCGTTTTGCCCGGCTGCACGGTCAGCTTCTCGAAGACGGTGACGCCGCCCGGCTGGTCGATGTTCCAGTCGCTCCCGATCTGGACGTTGTACAGCCCGTTCCGCGTGGCGCTGCCGGTCAGTCCCGTGGGGCGGAGCGTGGCGCCGTCGGCGAACTCGAGGATGGTGTCGCTGATGGATCCGGCGAAGGTCCAGGAGCCGGTGCCGGCGTCGAGCCGCTGCACGCCGCCCTGCCGACTGAAGACGCCCAGGAGCTTCACTTCGGTCGCGCCCGGCCCGCGGACGATGGTCCCCACGTCCCGGATGATGCCGTTGAGCTCCAGGGTCGAGCCGGTATCGACCTGCAACGTCCCGGCGTTGGTCCAGGTTCCGTTGAGTTGCAGCGTACCCCCGCCGGTGGCCTTCATGACCGCGCCCGCGGCATTGTGATAGGCGCCATAGACATGGAGCGGAAGGCCGCTCTGGTCGGCGACCACGAGCCCCTCGTTCGTCACGCCGGAGTAGAAGCCCACCTGTCCCCACCCGCGGACCGTGAGAGACTCGCCGATGTGCAGCGGGTTGGACTCCGAAGCTGTGAGCTCGAGCTTCCTCCAGCTGAAGTTGTCAACGACGATTTCGCCGGAGCCGGCGAGGCTCGCCGACGTTCGCAGATGCCCGTTCTCAACGAAGCGGAGGGTGCCATCGACGTGCAGGCTCTCGTTGAGCGTCACAAGGCCGTTATCCACGACCAGCTCGTCGCCGGTCGAGATCGCCAGCGTCGATAGCGTCACGCTATGGGAGAGCGTGACGGTGGAGGCTGAGGCGTTGTTCCCGTCGATCCGCCTCACCTCCCGCGAGGCGGTGTCGGGGCCGACGATGTCCCAATGGTTGTTCGTCCACTGGCCCGCGCCGCCGCGCCAGGTCCAGGCGCGTTCATCCTGAGCGGACGCCGGGGCGGCGATGCCGATCGTCAAGGCAACCAGGCACGGAACGAAGCTCCCCTGAAACGTGCGACGAATCATCTGATCCCCCTCAGCAGTGCCGCGCCGAAACCTCCAAGGCCGCAAGAGAACTGATGAACGCTGTCTGACGCCGAGTTTACCGCCAACGGATTGGTGACGTCCAGCGGTCAGTGCTTACATTACCCGCACGAGGCAACTCGGCTGCTCGCCGATGCGCTCGCCGGTTTGCTTGTTCTTTTCGATGAGGGTCAGGCCGTTGCCGAGGTTGTGGGGGAACTTGTCCTGCAGGTCGCGGATGCGGGGGCCGTAGCGTTGGACGGTGAACCCGCCGCCGCTGGGATCGGCGGCCTGCTCGAAGTCGGCGTCGCTGAAGAGGCCGACGCACACGAGCGAACGGTGGGGGCCGTGGTAGAAGTAGGCTTCGGCCCCGTCCTCGCGGAGGATGCGGGCGGCCTCCTCGGCGGCGGCCCGTCGATCGCCGTCGAACCGCTCGTCATAGAAGCCGATCTGCAGCGTGTGCCGGCCGGGGTACTGCTTGAGGTCGAGCGGGTCGTAGATGCGGCGGCCACCCTCGGCGGCGACGAAGCTGGCGCCGGAAAAGAGCCGGTTCCCGCTCACCTCCACGTTGCGCACCTTGCGGAGCAGGGCCTGGGCCCGGGGCGAGCCGGCGTCGGTGAAGCGGCCGACGCTGACGGTGGTGAAGCCCCCCGCGTCCTGGACATGGACGTCGGGCAGCCCCTTGCGGCCGAGCTGCTCGCTCAGGTTCTGCGCCTTGACGAGGCGGTCGCGGCCGACGAACCGCTCGAGGAGGATCGTGTATGCCTCGGCGCCGCCCGCGTTGGCGGTGCCCGTGGCCTTGGGGTCCCCCATCTCCTTGAACAGGCCCCAGCCGTCGTAGGTGACGCGGGTCTCGGTCGCGCAGCCGCCGACGAGCAGCAGCCCGGCGCAGCAGGCGGCCGCGAGCGTGCGTTGCCGCGCAAGGCGGTCAGGTTGCCGACGGGGCGGTGCGGGGTGCATGCGACTTCGGCCCGGCAAAGTGGGTGTACCCGGTCAGGTCGATGACGGCCGCGGGCCGCGTGAACGGCAGCAGGCCCGACTCGTGGAGCATCTGGTTCCGCTCGGCACACCGCGTGAACGTGTCCTCGATCCCCCGGATCGCCCGCACGTCGCCCTGGCTGGTGCCGACGATCTCGACGTCGTCCTCCGGCACGTCGATGATCGCCGCCGCCTCGGATGCGGCGCTGACGACGCGGGTGTGCTCCCGCGCCACGTCGAGGGTGGCGACGCCGATCTCGTCATCCGGCACGCCGCGGAGCAGCCGGGCGTACCGCTGGAGCATGTCGCGGCGGACCATCTGTTGATCGCGTTCGTGGGTGGTCGTCTGACCGCCGGCATCGATGGCGATGGCGGTAGGCGTGCGGGTAACCCGGCCATCGCGGCCGTGGAACACCGTGAACGGGTGGCTCGACCGCCCGCAGGCGTGGGTGAGCAGGAAGAGGAATGACCGGCCGCCGTCGAGGTGGACGCGGGCGCTGATGGTGTCGAAGTTCTCGATCGGCGCGGCGCGGTAAAGCTCGACTTCGAGGCTGGTGGCGCGGGCGGACTCGGCCTCGGTCGGCCCGAGGAGGAAGAGGACGATGTTGACGTAGTGGGCGAGCGCGTTGTTGGCGGGGCTGTCGAGGACCCAGGTGTCGTCGACTCGAACCCGGCCGGCCCAGCCCGCGCGGGTGAAGTACTGATCGGTCCGGGGCCAGCAGGCGTGGAGGGTGGTGTGGGTGATGTCGCCGAACTCGCCCGCGAGGATCCGCCGCTTGAGCGGGAGCGTCGAGCGGTCGTAAACGTCCTGGAACCCGACGACGAACGGCCGGTCGTGCCGATCCCGCAGGGCGATCATGGCATCGACGTCGTCGAGGCAGCCGGCGGCGGGCTTCTCGACCATCACGCCGATGCCCGCTTCCAAGGCCTGCTCCGCGAAGGGCAGGTGGAGCGGGATCGGGACCGGGAGCCAGACGCCGTCCAGATCGGCCTCGGCGAGCATCTCGGCGTAGCTCTGGTAAACATCGACGCCCTGCTCGCGGAGCTCCGCGGCGCGGGCGGCGTGAGCATCGAGTGCGGGATCGCAGACAGCGACCAGGCCGGCGCTGGGGGTGACCTCGCCGCCGTGGCGGAGGATCAGGTCGGCGATCTGAACGGCGTAACCGCCCATGCCGGCGACGCCTAAGCGAACAGGGCCTTGCGATGCCATGCAGAACTCCGGGAACGACAACTCCAAGGGTGGAGCCACGGTGCAGGTTACCGTTTCAAGGGTCTTCGGACAATGCGGAAGGGCGTGTCAACGCCCGCCTTGACGCGGGCGGGAGACGATATATCATTGCATCCGGATAAACGGATGAATCACGTGGCCGCCACGCAACCCGACGCGCTGCTCCGCTGGATGGGCAGCCTCGCCGACGAGACCCGCCTGCGGGTCCTGCGGCTGCTCGAACGGCACGAGTTGGGCGTGGCCGAGCTTTGTGACGTCCTCCAACTGCCTCAGTCGACCGTCAGTCGGCACCTGAAGCTGCTGGCGGATGAGGGTTGGGTCGTCTCTCGCCGGCAGGGGACGACGAACCTCTATCGCATGATTCTCGACGAGCTCGACGAGGCGCCGCGGAAGCTCTACCTCCTCGCACGCGAAGAGACCGAGGGGTGGGCGACGCTCCACCAGGACGGGGTGCGGCTGGCCCGGCGGCTGCGCGAGCGGCGAACGGGCAGTCAGGCGTTCTTCGCCGACGCCGCCGGCGAGTGGGACCGGCTGCGGGAGGACCTCTACGGCACGTCGTTCGGCCGCGAAGCGGTCGCGGCGCTGCTGCCAAGCGACTGGGTCGTGGCCGACCTGGGTTGCGGCACCGGGGTCCAGACCGCGGAGCTCGCCCGCTCGGTGCGGAAGGTCTACGCGGTCGACAACAGCGAGGCGATGCTCGCCGCGGCCCGCGATCGGACGCGGGGGCTGGCGAACGTCGAGGTGCTCGACGGGCCGCTCGAGGCGCTGCCGATCGCGGACGGTTCCTGTGACGCGGCGATGCTGGTGCTCGTGCTGACCTATGTGGACGATCCGGCGGCGGTGCTGCGGGAGATGCGGCGGGTGCTGAAGCCCGGCGGGCGGGGCGTGATCGTGGACCTGTTGCGGCACGACCGGGAGGACTTCCGCCGACAGATGGGGCAGGTGAGCCTGGGGTTCGACCCGGCCGCCCTCTGCGCCGCGTGTCGCGACGCCGGCTTCGACGACGCTCGCTGCACCGAGCTGCCGCCCGAGCCCAAGGCCCGCGGGCCGGCGCTGCTGCTGGCGATGGCGGGGGCGTAAACGACGAACGTGAGGCGGGCCCGGCCCGCTTGTGATTTCAAGAGTTCGAGGACCGGCGGGCGAGGCCCGCGCTACACACCAGGAAAGAACATGACCGCCACCGCAACGTCCCCCGTCAAGCCGTCCGTCTCCAAGGGCGAGCTGGAATACAAGATCGCGAACATGGCGAACCCCGCCGAGTTCGCCAAGGCCGCCGAGTGGGGCCGCAAGGAGATCGAGCTCGCCGAGGTCGAGATGCCCGGCCTCATGGCCATCCGCGCCGAGTACGGCCCGAGCCAGCCCCTCAAGGGGCAGCGGGTCATGGGCTCGCTGCACATGACCGTGCAGACCGCCGTCCTCGCCGAGACGCTCGCGCTGCTCGGCGCCGACGTCCGCTGGGCCTCCTGCAACATCTTCAGCACCCAGGACCACGCCGCCGCCGCCATGGTCGTCGGCCGGCCGGAGAACGGCGGTTCGGTGGAGGACCCCAAGGGCATCCCCACCTTCGCCTGGAAGGGCGAGACCCTCGAGGAATACTGGTGGTGCACCGAGCGGGCGCTGGACTTCGGTAACGGCACGGGCCCCACGCAGATCGTCGACGACGGGGGCGACGCCACCCTCCTGATCCACAAGGGGGTCGAGTGGGAGAAGGCCGGCGCCGTGCCCGGCCCGGAGACCACCGACAACGCCGAGTTCAAGGAGGTCCTCAAGCTCGCCGCCAGGTGCATCCAGCAGGACAACCAGCGGTGGACCAAGGTCGCCGCCGAGTGCGCGGGCGTCTCGGAAGAGACGACCACCGGCGTGCACCGCCTCTACGAGATGGCCAAGGCCGGCAAGCTCCTCTTCCCCGCCATCAACGTCAACGACAGCGTCACCAAGAGCAAATTCGACAACCTCTACGGCTGCCGGCACTCGGTCATCGACGGGTTGAACCGCGCCACCGACGTCATGCTGGCCGGCAAGCTGGCGGTCGTCTGCGGCTACGGGGATGTCGGTAAGGGATGCGCCCAGGCGCTGAAGGGGCAGGGGGCGCGGGTCGTCGTTACCGAGATCGATCCGATCTGCGCGTTGCAGGCGGCGATGGAGGGATACCAGGTGCTCACCCTCGAGGATGTGATCGACACCGCCGACATCTTCATCACCGCCACCGGCAACTACAACATCATCACCGCCGATCACATGGCGCGGATGAAGGACAAGGCGATCGTGGCCAACATCGGCCACTTCGACAACGAGATCGACATGGCCGGCCTGGCGAAGGTCCCCGGGATCACGAAGACCGAGATCAAGCCCCAGGTCCACGAGTGGACGTTCACCGACGGCCGCTCGATCATCGTGCTGTCCGAGGGCCGCCTGATGAACCTCGGCAACGCGACCGGTCACCCGAGCTTCGTCATGAGCAACTCCTTCGCGAACCAGACGATCGCGCAGATCGAGCTCTTCGAGAAGGCGGAGGAGTACGTGGACGAGGACGGCAACCCGACCGTCACCACGCTACCGAAGCACCTCGACGAGAAGGTCGCGCGCCTGCACCTCGACGCCCTCGGCGTCGAGCTGACCGAGTTGACCAAGGATCAGGCCGAGTACCTCGGGGTGGACGTGGCGGGGCCGTACAAGCCGGAGCACTACCGCTACTGAGCCACGGCGCGAGGATCGACCGAGCGCCAGCGAGGGAGGGCCGGAGCGCCGGTCCGGCTCAGTGGCGCGAGGGTACCGCTACTGAGCCACGGCGCGAGGATCGACCGAGCGCCAGCGAGGGAGG